>JAHECL010000017.1 GCA_024641745.1 Gemmatimonadota bacterium
GGGCAAGAGCGTCGTGAACAGCATCTCGCTCAAGGAGGGGGAGGCGTCGTTCCTCCAGCAGGCGCGGCTGGTCCGGCGCTACGGCGCGGCGGTGGTGGTGATGGCGTTCGACCAGCAGGGACAGGCCGACACCGTGGAGCGGAAGGTCGCCATCGCCCGGCGGGCCTACGACCTGCTCACCACGAAGGCGGGCTTCCCGCCCGAGGACATCATCCTCGACCCGAACGTCTTTGCCGTCGGCACCGGACTCGAGGAGCACGCTGGCTACGGGCGTGCCTTCATCGAGGCCACCCGCCGCATCAAGGCGGAGCTCCCCCACGCATCGGTCAGCGGCGGCATCAGCAACGTCTCCTTCTCGTTCCGCGGCAACGACCCGGTCCGCGAGGCGATCCACGCCGTCTTCCTGTTCCACGCCATCCGGGCCGGCCTGGACATGGGCATCGTCAACGCCGGGCAGCTGGCGCTCTACGACGACGTGCCCGCCGACCTGCGCGGGCGGGTGGAGGACCTGATCCTGAACCGGCGCGCCGATGCCACCGAGCGGCTGCTCGAGGTGGCGGCGGGCGTGGCCGGGCAGGCGGTGGCGACCGGACCCGACCTCGGCTGGCGGGAGACGTCGGTGCACGACCGGCTGGTCCACTCGCTGGTCGAGGGGCTGACCGACTGGATCGAGGCCGACACCGAGGAGGCCCGGCTGACGGTGGACCACCCGCTGGAGGTGATCGAAGGCGCGCTGATGGACGGGATGAACGAGGTGGGCGACCGCTTCGGCAGCGGGCGGATGTTCCTCCCGCAGGTGGTGAAGAGCGCCCGGGTGATGAAGCGGGCGGTGGCGCACCTGATCCCGTTCATCGAGGCCGCGAAGGCCCGCGACGGGGACCGCGCCAAGGGGAAGATCCTCCTGGCCACCGTGAAGGGCGACGTCCACGACATCGGCAAGAACATCGTGGGCGTGGTCTTGCAGTGCAACAACTACGACGTGATTGACCTCGGCGTCATGGTGCCGGCCGCGACGATCCTCGAGGCGGCGCGTGAGCACGCGGTGGACCTGATCGGGCTGAGCGGCCTGATCACCCCGTCGCTGTCCGAGATGGCCTTCGTGGCCTCCGAGCTCACGCGGGAGGGGTTCACGCAGCCGGTGCTGATCGGCGGCGCGACCACCAGTCGGGCGCACACCGCCGTCCGCATCGCGCCGGCGTACCCCGAACCGGTGGTGCACGTCCAGGACGCCTCCCGCGCCGTGGCGGTGGCCAGCAGCCTCCTGAGCGACGGCCTGCGCCCCGCCTTCGTGGCGGAGACCCGCGCCGGCCAGGAGCAGCTGCGGCAGGCGCACGCGAGCAAGGACGCCACCCCGCTCCGGCCGATCGCAGAGGCGCGCCGCCGGGCCGTACAACTCGAGTGGACCGCGCCGCCGCCCACGCCGTCATTCCTCGGGCTCCGTGAGTTCACCGCCTATCCGCTGGAGGAGCTGGTTCCCCGCATCGACTGGACGCCGTTCTTCCAGGCGTGGGAGCTGAAGGGCTTCTATCCGGCCATCCTCGACGACCCGACCACGGGGGCGGCGGCGCGGGAACTCTTCGCCGACGCCCAGGCGATGCTGCAGGACATCGTGCGCCACCGTCGGCTCGAGGCCCGCGGGGTGGTCGGGTTCTTCCCCGCGAGCCGTCAGGGTGACGACGACATTGCGCTCTTCGCCGACGAGGAGCGCGCCGGCGTCGTGGCGACGCTCCACACCATCCGGCAGCAGATGGCCAAGGCGGAGGGGCGAGCCAATCGTGCGCTGGCGGACTACGTGGCGCCGGCGGACATCGCCCCCGACTATGTCGGGCTCTTCGCGGTGACGACCGGGCACGGGCTCGCGCAGATCGTCGCGGCGCGGGAAGCGGCCCACGACGACTACGGCGCCATCATGGCCAAGGTCCTCGCCGACCGGCTGGCGGAGGCGTTCGCCGAGCGGCTGCACGAACGGGTGCGTCAGGAGCTGTGGGGGTACGCCGCCGGAGAATCGCTGGACAACCCGGCGCTCATCCAGGAGCAGTACCAGGGGATCCGGCCGGCACCCGGGTATCCCGCCTGCCCGGAACACACCGAGAAGCGCACGATCCTCTCGCTGCTCGAGGCGAAACGTCGCGTCGGGATCACCCTGACGGAGAGTTGCGCCATGCTCCCGACGGCCTCGGTGAGCGGGATGTATTTCTGGCATCCCGACGCCGCCTACTTCGGCGTGGGCCGGATCGGACGGGACCAGGTGGAGGACTACGCCCGGCGGAAGGGCTGGAGCGTGGCGGAGGCGGAGGAATGGCTCGCCCCCAACCTCGGGTATGAGCGTGCCGCGGGCACGCGGGAGAGCTGACGATGCCTGACTTGCGCGCCCTGCTCGCCGATGAGCGTGTGCATGTGTCGGACGGCGCCATGGGGACGATGCTCTACAGCAGGGGCCTCTTCCTCAACGTCTGCTACGACGAGCTGAACCTGCGCCAGCCCGACGTGATCCGGGAGGTCCACCGCGAGTACGTCCGGGCGGGCGCCGAGATCATCGAGACCAACACCTTCGGCGCCAATCCGGTGAAGCTGGCCCACCACGGCCTGGCAGCGGACACGGAGGCGATCAACGAGGCGGCGGCGCGGCTCGCACGCGACGCCGCCGGCGACCGCGCCGCGGTCGTGGGCGCCATCGGCCCGCTCGGCATCCGCATCGAGCCCTTCGGGGAGACCTCGGTGGAGGAGGCGCGTCAGGCATTCGCCCGGCAGGTGGCGGGCCTCCTCGCCGGCGGGGTCGACGGATTCCTCCTGGAGACGTTCAGCGATGTGGAGGAACTCCACGCCGGCGTCGAGGCCATCCGCGGGCTCTCCGACCTGCCGATCATCGCGCAGATGACGGTCGGCGAGGACGGCCGCACGCACTACGGTACCGCCCCCTCCGCGTTCGGGCCCGCCATCGAACAGATGGGCGTCGATGTCATCGGCGTGAACTGTTCCGTCGGCCCGCACGGGGTGCTGGAGGCGATCGAGCACCTGGCGCGGGTCGTCACCCTCCCGCTGAGCGCGATGCCGAACGCGGGGCTTCCCCGCGACGTCGGCGGCCGCAAGATGTACATGGCCTCGCCGGAATACATGGCGAGCTACGCGAAACGGATGGTGGAGGCGGGCGCGAGGATCGTGGGCGGCTGCTGCGGCACCACCCCGGACCACATCAAGGCGATGGTGGGGTTCGTGCAGAGCGTGTCGCCGCGCCACGCGGCCGCGGTGACGGTCGTGCCCGCCGCGGCGCAGGGCGTCCCGGTCACCCCGCTCGCCGAGCGCTCCAGGCTGGGTGCCAAGCTCGCCGCCGGGCAATTCGTCACGACGGTGGAGATCGTGCCGCCGAAGGGGGTGGACCCGGCTCCGATGTACGCCCAGGTGCGCGCGTTGAAGGCCGCCGGCGTGGATGCCGTGAACGTGCCCGACGGGCCCAGGGCACAGAGCCGGATGGGTGCCCTGCTCTCGGGACTCCTCATCGAGCGGGAAGTGGAGCTGGAGGCGGTGGTGCACTACGCCTGCCGCGACCGGAACCTGCTCGGCATGCTCTCCGACCTCCTCGGCGCCGCCGCGGCGGGGCTGCGCAATCTCCTCATCATCACCGGCGACCCGCCGAAGATGGGTCCCTACCCCGATGCCACCGCCGTCTTCGACATCGACGCCATCGGGCTCACCAACCTGGTCGCGCGGCTGAACCACGGCCTCGATCCCGGCGGCAACGCCATCGGGGCCCCAACCAAGTTCGTGATCGGGGTGGGGGTCAACCCGGCCGCCCCCGATTTCGAGCGGGAGATGTCACGCTTCGCCTGGAAGGTGGATGCCGGGGCGGAGTACGCCGTGACCCAGCCGGTCTTCGACCTCGACCAGCTCGACCGGTTCCTGGACCGCAACGCCAGGCACAAGATTCCGATCATTGCCGGCATCTGGCCGCTGGTGTCGCTCCGGAACGCGGAGTTCCTGGCCAACGAGGTCCCGGGCATCTCGGTGCCCCAGACGGTGCTCGACCGGATGCGCGCGGCCAGCGCCACGGGACGGGAGGAGGGGCTCGCCGAGGGGGTACGGATCGCCCGGGAGATGCTGGCCGCGGTGCGCACGCGGGTGCAGGGGGTGCAGATCGCCGCGCCGCTGGGCCGGGTGCCGGTGGCGCTGGAGGTGATTGCCCCGCATTGAACGCATCGGAGTCCGCGGGTATCTTCCCGCTCGCCCTGTCACCCCGCCTGCGGGGAGGAATCCCATGACCGACCTCTCGACCGCGCCCCTTCCTCTCACCACGCTGACCGAAGAAGAAGAGATGTTCCGGAGCGCGGTCCGCGAATTCGCCGAGACCGAGATCCGGCCCCACGTGCACGCGATGGACGAGCGCGCCAGGTTCAATCCCGACATCATCCCCAAGTTCTTCGACCTCGGGCTGATGGGGATCGAGATCCCGGAGCAGTACGGCGGCGCCGGCGGGAACATCTTCCTCGCGGTGCTCGCCATCGAGGAACTGGCACGGGTGGACGCCTCGGCGGCCATCTACGTCGACGTGCACAACACCCTGGTCAACAACTGCGTGCTGCGGTGGGGCTCGCCCGACATCCACCAGCGGTACCTGCCGAAGCTGGCCAGCAGCATGCTCGGCGCCTTCGCGCTCTCCGAGCCGGCCAGCGGCAGCGACGCCTTCGCCCTCGAGACCAAGGCGGAGCGGAAGGGCGACCACTGGGAGCTCACCGGCCGGAAGTTCTGGATCACCAACGGCGCCGAGGCGGAGTTCTTCCTCGTCTTCGCGAACACCGACTTCTCGAAGGGCTACAAGGGCATCACCGGATTCCTGATCGAGAAGGACTTCCCCGGCTTCAAGGTCGGCAAGAAGGAAGACAAGCTGGGCATCCGCGCCTCCAGTACCACCGAGCTGATTCTCGAGAACTGCGTGGTGCCGGACGCGAACGTGCTCGGGCCGGTGGGCGTGGGGTACAAGATCGCCATCGAGACGCTGAACGAGGGACGGATCGGCATCGGCGCCCAGATGATCGGCGTGGCGACCGGCGCGCTCGAGGCGGCGACCGCCTACCTGAAGGAACGGAAGCAGTTCGGCAAGCCGATTGCGGAGTTCCAGGGCGTCCAGTTCCAGCTGGCCCAGATGGGGACGGAGCTCGAGGCGGCCAAGCTGATGGTCTACAACGCCGCGCGAATCAAGTGCGCCGGGCAGGAATTCCTGCGTGAGGCCGCGATGGCCAAGCTCTTCAGTTCCCAGGTGGCCGACCGGATCACGTCGCAGTGCCTGGAGCTGTTCGGCGGGTACGGCTACTCCAAGGAGTACCCGGCGGAGAAGTACTACCGGGATGCCAAGATCGGCACGATTTACGAGGGAACCAGCAACATGCAACTGCAGACCATCGCCAAGCTGATGCTGAAGTAGTCTCCCGGCCCACCCCCTGCCTTCGCCCCCCAACCACCCCGGCGGGGGGCGTCGTGTTTCGAAACGGGACGGGGCCTGACCCCCAACTCTTGACGCCGCTTGGACTTGGAGCCAAGTTTGTGGACACGGGCCTGCGACCGATGTCGCGGGCCCTCCTGTCTGGACGCTCCAGGGGCCGGTTCCCGACCCCTGCCACCCGACCCGGGGAACCGGGAACGGACCTTGCACGTAGGGTTCAGGAGAACGGCACCCCAGCCGGATCCCGACCATCAACCAGGCGGTACCCCTGTGACGCGTTTTCCTCGCGCGCCTCGCCAGTTCCTTCGCGCCGCACTCGGCCTGCTCGTCCTCACGGGCGGGCTGTCGCTGTTGCCGGCGGTCGCGGGGGCGCAGGGTGACGCCGAGGTGCAGCGCGCGCTGGACAGCTGGTACAGCCGGGCCAAGCGTCGCGCGCCCGGTGAGTGGGGCATCGCCATCGCCGACCAGACCGGCCGGGTCCTCTGGAGCGTGGCCGAGGACAGGCCCCTCCTCCCCGCATCCACCGTCAAGATGTTCACGACCGGATTTGCCCGGAGCACCCTCGGCGGCAACGCCCGGGTGGCCACCCGCGTCGTCGGCACCGGCATGGTGGACCCCTTCACCGGGCAGTGGATGGGTGCCTGGGCGCTGGAACTGAACGGTGACCTCTCCCTCGAACGCGCCTCCCGGCAGGGCCCGCAGCTCGCCGACCTCGCACGGCAGCTCTCCGCGCGCGGCATTCGCCAGCTCCAGGGGCCGCTGGTGGTGCGCAGCGCGGACGGGCCGGCTGACGCCGTCTTCCCCTCGGTCTGGGCGTCCCGCCACAAGGGCCGGCTCTTCGCGCCGCCGATCGGCGCGCTCACGCTGAACGAGAACACCGTCGAATTCACCATCCGTCCCGGCGCCAAGTCGGGCGCGCGGCCGATCATCATCGGCGAGTCGCCGCGGGGCGTGAGCCAGCTGGTCACCAACCGCGCCAGGACCGTCGCCGGACGCCGCTCCTCGCTGCGGCTCTCCCCGACCTCCAGCGGCGGGTGGATCCTCTCCGGCACCATCGGCACCTCTGCCCGTCCCCGCCGACTCACCCGCGTGGCGAACAACCCCGAGGCGGTCCTGCGCGTGGTGTGGGGCACGGCGCTGCAGGATGCCGGCATCCAGTGGGATCACAGCTTTGCGCTGACCTCCACGACCACGCCGGAACCGACCGTCGTCATGGCGCAGGTCGAGTCGCCGCCGCTGGACTCGCTCGCCTCCGAGGTGAACACCCGCAGCCTCAACATCGGCGCCGAACTGCTCCTGCGCTGGGCTGGCGGGGCGAGCCATGCCGCCGAGAAGCTGATGGCCCACATCAGCTCGATCACCGGCAGCACCGCGGGCATTCACCTGGTGGACGGGAGCGGACTCTCGACCGAGGACCGCATCGCCCCGTCGGTCTTCGTCTCCTACCTGACGCGGTTCCCGATGACGCCGGAGGGGAAGAACTTCCCGCTCCTCCTCCCCGCCAACGGCGAGGGGACGCTCGGCCGGCTCGGCGGCATGCCAGGCCAGGGCGTGGTGCGGGCCAAGACCGGCACCCTCGGCAACGTCAGCACGCTGGTGGGCTACCTCGGCCGCCCGGATGGCGTGCTGGTGGTGACGCTGATGTACAATGGCGGGTATTCCTATACTGCCCGCCAGGAGCAGTGGCGCCTCTTCCGGACCCTGGGCGCCGACGCGGTCGAGATCCCGGCCGATCATTCCCTGGTCGAGGAGCCGCCGCAGCTCGGTGGTGACGACGAGGCGGCGCCCGCGCTGCCGGCACCGCCGGTGGGATTCGGGATCTACTAGCAGGCGGTCAGGGAAGCGCATGAGGAACGGGGGGCAGCCGAGATGGCTGCCCCCCGTCTTGCGTTCTCCCCCGGCCCGCGCCGGCGCCGGTCTGCGTCGCGGCACATGCCGGAGTCGTCGTGGATCCGGTCCGCCTAGAACCGCCAGGTCAGCCCGCCATACACCTGGGTGAGGGTGCTGGTGCCGGGGTTCGCGGCGTCCTTCTGCATCAGCCCGGAGAAGGAGAGGAACCAGGCCCGGGCCAGGTTCAGGTCGACGTCCACCCCGTACCAGGTCGACTTCTGCTGGAAGCCCGCGACCGGGTTGTCCTCCTGGCGGAGGCCACCGTTGAGGTCGAGATGGATCGGGCCGACCGGATCGAGGCTCAGCCGCCCTGAGTAGAGCTGGCCCGAGGTCTTGAGCATGGCGACGGCCGCAGTGTCGGCCGACAAGACATCGTTCTGGTACCAGGTCGCCCGGACCGACAGCCCAAGGTTCACCCGGGTGAGCCGGTTGATCCCGAGTGTCGTGGTGTAGGAGTTGGCGCCGCCGGCCGAGCCGCCGGTGCTCCGCCGCCAGTCACCCCCGCCGTACACCTGCTGGCCGGTCAGCTGCACGCCAGCCCCGTAGCCCTGCCGGTAGGTATCATCGAACTCCGTCTCCGGGTTGATGAAGTCCCGAAGGGTGGGCACGCTCCGGCGCTTGTCGTAGGTCCCGTTGATGGCCAGCCAGCGGGTGGCGCGCACCGAGACATTCGCGAACTGGCTGGTGCCCGAGATGGCGCTGCTTTCCGCGTTGGGGCCCTCCAGCTTCCACGGCCGGTAGTAGTCCAGTTCCTGCAGCAGGTAGAGCGACAGGTATCGGTTGTTGACGCTCACCTGCGCGATGCCCCACTCCCGCCGGGCGTCCCCGCCCTCATAGGAACCGACCGCGCCGAGCGTGGCGGCCATCGCGCTCGACGACCCGGGCCGGTTGTGCAGTGTGGCGTAGGCACCGAAATCGTGGACGTCGCCCGAGAAGCCCAGCGTGGCCGCGTCGGGCTCGAAGCCGGCGAAGGCGCCGAACGACAGCTTTCCGCCGTTGACCTCGAGCAGGGCGCCGTCGAACAGCCCGATCGAGCTGACGGCGGTGAGGTACTGCCGTCCCGCGGCGGCGCGGAATCCGGCGCCCGGGGCGTTCCAGAACATCACCGCCTGATAGACCCGCGTGTGCCCGTCCACCGCGGTCCCGCCGGCGGAGGTCGTCGTGGTCTGGCGGGTCCGGAGGTCGAGCGCGACGCCGAGGGGAGTGCCGCCGAGGTTCAGGCCGTTGATACGGGCATCGAGCGACGGCTGGTTGAAGCCGTTGCTCCCCAGCTCCTGACCCGCCGCCACCGTCGTGGTCGACGCGCGGAGGTAGCGGGTGCCGAAACGACCGTGGAGCCCGGGGCCGCTCAGCCGCCGGGGACGGTTGGGCATCGGGGCGGCAGAGCTCAGCGCCACCTCGCCCGTGGGGGCCGCCTGGCGGTGAAAGCGGACGACGTCACCCAGCGCGACCGTCGCCGTTCCGCCGACCACCTCGCAGGCCGATCGGTGGGAGGCGAGGAACTTGACCCGCAGGGTGGCAACGGCGGCGTCGTTCTGCAGAACCTCCACCTCCGAGCCCTCCGTCAGCCCGTCGAGCCGCCCGGCGCCGATGTAGATCTCGGTGCCCGAGATGAAGGTCACGGTCGAGAGCTGCGCCGCGGTGTCCGGCTCGCTCTCGACCGCAGCGATGGAAATGGTCGGGACGGTGTCCTGCGTGGCGCTGCGGCTCGGTGCCGGCGCGAGCCCTTCCATCATCACCACTGGCGCCGGGGAGGCCGGCGCAGCCGCCACCGAGGCCGAATCAGGCAGCACGGTCAGCGGAGCTGCCGTGGCAGGGGCAATCTCGGGCGGCGGTGATGTCACCGGCCCCGGCGCCACCGTGACCATCGCGGCGGGCGACGGCTGGGCGACAGTCGCGACCGAGATGTCAGCGGCAACGGCCGGCGGACGGACCACGCTGTCGATCTGGGCGGCCGGGATCACGAACACGGCGCCGGACTTCTGGCTCCGAACCCGGAGCCCGTTCGGGCCGTTGTCCGCCAGGACCTGCCCGCGGATGACCGCGCCCTCCTTCAGGTAGACCGACACCAGGGCAACCGAGTCGGGCGCGGCGGCCGAGGCCGCCTGGGCGTGCAGCGCCGGGACGCCAGACAGCCCGGCGATGGTGAGGCAGGCCAGTAGGCCGAACCCTCGAATCCGGGTCCTCATGGCTTCGATCCGTTCGCGTGGCAGCCGGAGCGCACGCAGTCGCTCGGCGTGTAGTTCTTGCCGCGGTGCTGGTCGGTCTGCACCTGGGCATGGCAGTTGAGGCACAGCAGGGCCGGCGTGGCGGCGTAGGACTGGCCGAGCGCATGGCATTCCGCGCAGTTGCTCCAGCGGTTCAGGTGCTTCCCGCTGTAGATCCGGAACTGCGACACGCTGCCGTCGTGCGCCAGGAACCTGGCGCCACCCCATCCCGGCGACAGGCTGTGGCAGGTGGTACAGGTCACCGGGAAGTTGGCCAGCACGTGGTTCGGGTCGGTCGGCGCGGTGAAGTCGGCGTGGTGGCACCCGTCGCAGGTCCGCTGCACGGTCGCATACGGCATCGTGGTGTGACACTGGGTGCACTGCACCAGGGCGGAACTGTGCACGCCGGTCAGCGCGATCGGGGTCGTCGGATGGTTTACGGTCGCGCCGGTCCAGTTGGCCACCACCTGGTGGCAGGTCGCGCAGTCGGTGCCGTAACCCGCCGCGACATGGTTCGGATTGGTCGTGGCCAGGTACTCGTTGTGGTGGCAGCCGTCGCAGGTCTGCTTGACGCTCGAGTACGGCATCGTCGTGTGGCACTGGGCGCACGTCACCAGGTTTGCGCTGTGCGCGCCGGTGAGCGCGATCGGCGACTGCGGATGGTTGAACGTCGCCCCGGCCCAGTTGGCCACCAGCCCGTGACAGGCGGTGCAGGTGGTCGAGAAGCCAGCCGCGACGTGGTCGGGGTCCTTGGCCGCCACATACTCGTTGTGGTGGCAGCCGTCGCAGGTCTTCAGGACGGTCGTATAGGGCATGGTGGTGTGGCACTGCGTGCACTGCACCAGATTGGCGCTGTGCACCCCGGTCAGCGCAATCGGCGTCGTCGGATGGTTCACCGTCGCGCCGGTCCAGTTGGCCACCACCTGGTGGCAGGTCGCGCAGTCGGTGCCGTAGCCCGCCGCGACGTGGTTCGGGTCGGTGGTGGCCACGTACTCGGCGTGATGGCAGCCGTCGCAGGTCTGCTTGACGCTGGAATACGGCATCGTCGTGTGACACTGGGCGCACTGGACGAGGTTGGGGCTGTGCGCGCCAGTGAGCGCGATCGGCGACTGCGGGTGGTTGAACGTTGCGCCCGCCCAGTTGGCCACGAGGCTGTGGCAGGTGGTGCAGGTGGTGGAGAAGCTGGCCGCAACGTGGTCGGGATCCTTGGCACTCACGTACTCGCTGTGGTGGCATCCATCACAGGTCTGCGGGACGGTGGAATACGGCGAGGTCGTATGGCACTGGGTGCACTGGAGCAGGTTCTCGCTGTGCACGCCGGTCAGCGCGATCGGCGTCGTCGGGTGGTTGGCCACGGCGCCCGCCCAGTTGGCCACCACCTGGTGGCAGCTCGCGCAATCGGTGCTGTACCCCGCGGCGGCATGGGGCGGGTCGGTCGTGGCCGCATATTCCGCGTGATGGCAACCGTCGCAGGTCTGCTTCACGGACGAATAGGGCATGCTGGCATGGCACTGCGCGCACTCGACCAGGTTCGGGCTGTGGGCGCCGCTCAGGGCGATCGGCGAGGTCGGGTGGTCGAACCTGGCCCCCTGCCACCCCGCCACGAGACCGTGGCAGTCAGTGCAGGTGGTCGAGAAGCCGGCGCCCACATGGTCGGGCGACTTGGCGGCGACGTACTCGTTGTGGTGGCACCCGTCGCAGGTCTGCTTGACGGTGGCATACGGCTGCGTCGTGTGACACTGGGCGCAGGTGATCAGGTTGCCGCTGTGGACGCCCGTCAGCGCGATCGGGCTGGTCGGATGGGCCCCGGTCCCGGCGGCTGTCCAGGTCACGGGGGTGTGACACTGCTCGCAGGTGGTCGGGAATCCCGAGGCAACGTGGTTCGGTGCCACGGCGTACTGCGCCTGGTGGCAGCTGAGGCACGTGGTCGGGGTGCCGACGAATTGCATCTGGCCCTGCGCGCTCGGCTGGTGGCACATGGTGCACTCGACCGCCAGGTGGCCGCCGCTCAGCGGGAAGCGGGTCAACCGGTGGGCGCGCACCATCAGGTCACGGTCGACGAAGCTCCGGCTGGTGTGGCAGCGGGCACAGTTCGCCCCGAGCTCACCGCGATGGTTGTCGGCGTGACAGGCGGTGCAGTCTCCGCTGACCGAGGCGAAGTCCAGCGACAGATGACAGGCGCGGCAGGTGGTGGCGCCATGCGCCCCCGTCAGCGGGAAGCCCAGCTTGGCGTGGTCGAACTGGCTGCTGATCTGGAGCGCCGTCCAGCTCCTGGACGTATGGCAGACGCTGCAGGTGGTGGTCAGGTTCCCGTGGGGGGACGTGGTCTGCTCCTGTGCCAGCGCCCGACCAGGGGCCTGGACCAGCAGCAGCAGGAACAGGAGCGGCAGCAGGCGCCTCATCGGGACTCCTTGACGTGGCAGGTCTCGCAGGCGCCGGACAGCGGCGCATACACGCGGATCGCCCCTGACGCTCCGGCGACCCTGGTCGTGTGGCATCGTGTGCACAACACCTGCTCGTGGGCACCCTTCAGCGCGAACGACGCCTCGGTATCGTGGTCGAAGTTCACTGCGGGCACGAAGGCATCCACCCCGTGACAGGCGGCACACGAACCCTGCGCGTCCCAGGCGGTGAACTGCGTGCCGTGTGGTGTCGCGTGGCACGAGGCACACTCGACCTTCGTCTCGAACCGCAGGTCGGCGAAGCCACCGGAACCGCGCACCAGCGTGGAGCGTGCGGCGGCGGAGGGGCGCTGCAGTTCCTCGTGGCACGCCGAGCAGGGCGTGGCGCGGTGCGCTCCCTCGAGCGGAAACCCGAAGGCGGCGTGGGCCGCCACGTCGGCCCTGGAGGGCCGGAACGCCCGGGTGCCGTGACAGGCGCGGCAGCTCTCCGGCTTGGCCCGCGCGCCGCCGGTCTGGAACCGTCCCAGGTGCGGGTCCACATGGCAGGCGACGCAGTCGACTTCCGCCAGCTGGAACCGGAACCCGGCCTTGCCCAGCGACGCGGTGGAGGTCATCGGCGGCAACCCCTCGCGCTGCACGCCGTGGCAGGCGGTGCAGGCGACTTCCTGGTGCCGGCCGTCGAGCAACAGAACGGTGGCGGCATGCGCCGCGCTGTCGTAGGTGCTCGGCGTCCAGCCGGCCACCAGGTGGCAGGCGGCGCACTCCCCCTTGCCTGCGGTCGCGGTGAGCTGGCCCCCATGATCGTCGGCGTGGCAGTCCACGCACCGGCCGAACCTCGGCCGCATCACCACTCTGGCGGAGCCCAGGGTCGCAGCAGCGCCCGATGCGGTGCTGCGGGTATGGCACGCGGCACAGCGCACGGCGAGGTGCTTTCCCTCGAGCGGGTAGGCGCCGGTCGCGTGCTGGGCCGCGGTGTACGACGACGGCGTGAAGCCATTCACGGTGTGGCAGGCGGCGCAGTCCACCGTCTTGTTCGCCAGCGTGGCCGTGCCGTTGTGGGCCTCGGTGTGGCAAGTGCCGCAGGTGGCGAAGCCCGGCTTCTTGCGCGCCGGGGTCGAGAAATCCTTGTGACAGCTGGCACAGGGAGTGACCGCGTGCTTCCCGCGCAGGGGGTACTGGGTCCGGCTGTGATCGAACCGGTTCGTGTCGATCACCCGGAATCCGACGGTGGAGTGACAGGCCGCGCACGTCGATCCGAGCCCGCCGTCGTGCGGGTCGGCGTGGCAGTCCTGACAGGAGCCGGCGGTGACCGGGGCGTAGACCGGAATCAAGTGCCCCTTGCCGTCACGCCGTGGCGAGAGCCGGCGGTCGAGATGGCAGTCGTTGCACTTCACGTCGGCGTGCTTGTCGGTGAGCGGATACGCCGTGGTGTCGTGGTCGAACCCCGGCGTCACCGTCCAGGAAGCCGCGTCGTGGCAGGTCGTGCAATCGTCCTTCAGCGCGCCCCGATGCACGTCCTCGTGGCAGGTCGTGCAGGTCGCGGAGAGCCCGGTATAGCCCTGGCCTGTCTTGCGCACCGAAAGCCGGGCGGGGGGGACCTGGAACCTGGCGGTGTGGCAATCCTCGCACGCGGCCTCGGCGTGCTTCTGTGCAAGCGCCCACCCGGCACGCTTGTGCTCGAAGCTCTTCCAATCGCCGTCGGGCCACTTGACCATCTCGAATTCCTTCCCGGCGTGATCGGGGTGACAGGAGGCACAGGGCGTACCCTTCACCTCAGTGCTGCCGTGGTATCCTCGCCCGCGGTCGAGCAGCCAGCCGATGTCCTTGTGACAGGCGGCGCATTGGCCGCTCATCGCATCCCGGCGGTTGCCGTGGCAGGTGGTGCACTGGGTCGCGCCTTCGAGCGACGCGTGCGGACTCGCCAGCGGGCCCGGCGAGATCTGCCCCGCAAGGGGAGTGGACAGCATCAGCCAGCACCCGAGGAACAGGAGGCCGCGCCGGAGCAGGGGACGAACGCCACGGTCGCCACTCCGTCCTACCGGAACCACGTGGCGCCCAGCGACACGACCACGGCGACGTGGATGATGACCGCCACCAGGGCGGTCACAGCCAGCGGACGGTGCGCCACGTGCCAGAAGCGGAGGATGTTCTGGGTCGCGTCGAGCATCCGTGTCTGCTGCACCAGGGCCATTTCCCGGTTGGCGAGCCGCACGATCTCCTTCAGCGCGGCCAGGTCACCGCGCCGCTTCATCGGCCGATGCCGCCTGATCTCGCGGCGGAGGGCGGCGGCGGCCCGGCGGCGGCCGAGGTCGTCCGTGATCATCCGGTGGAGTGTCTGGCCAAGCCCAAGCCCCTTCGTCGGCGCGGGGTCGGGCGCGAGCATCGCCTCGACCTCGTGCACGTCGAGACCCGACCGCACCGCGATCTCGTCGAGGAGGGCCTGCCGCTGCGAGCCGATCTCCTCGATGGTCAGCTCCACGCCGGCCTGGCTGCGTGGTATCTTCGCGTAGATGTACCGGCCCACGATGCCGCTCAACCAGACGATCATCATCGACCAGAAACCGAGGCCGATGACGCCGCCAAACTGCCAGGTGGCGTGCGCCGCCACGAGGAGCGGCAACCCGAGCGCGGCGAGGGCGTGCACGTTGAGCCACTGGGACACGGCGCCGGTGAAGCCGAGCCAGCGGAATTTCTTGCGGAGCGGATAGAGCCAGAGGAACAGGAAGATCGCCAGCGCGAGGACGCCCGCCGCCTGGCCGATGTAGCCGGAGGGGCGGAGCCAGATATGCAGCGGGTCGCGCACCTGCTCCGCCCTGGGGAGAAGGTAGTAGCGCATCCCGAACAGGTTGAGCCCGACCAGCAGGGCGCCGAAGGTGAGCGCCATCATCGTGGCCAGGGTACGCTTCGGCTTCGGCGCGCTCCGCCGCGGGACGTGCAGGCGGATGGGCACGGCGGCGACCGGTGCATCGCTGCGCCGGCGGCTGCCGGTCGCGGATGGAACGGACGGCGCCAGGTTGGTGGTGGGCATCGGACTTTCGAAAGAGGGGTTCACGAGCAACGCTGCCCCCGGGGACCTCCCCACCTGCCAGGGCAGGAGGACTCCGTAGGGATACGGACCTGATAATCTGCAAGGAGCTTACCCGAACGGACCACCTCGCCTGGTATCGTGTAATCCATTCAGGATCATGGCTTTAGATGTGTTTCAGCAGGACCGACAAAGATTGGGGCTGTATCGTTGCGATACGATCGCATCGCAATGTGCCGATTGCAGGTCACGAAGTGCGATCCCGGACGACTTCGGCCCGGCCTGCCGGGAATTGCGCCGGACATTCGACCGGGCGGAGGCGGCGCAAACGGTGCGTCTCCGCGGGGACCGGGGGCGGTCCGACCGCCAGATGTGACGAAGCGCACCTGCAGTTCGCGAGTCGCCTCGCGCGATGCGAGGCCCCATTTCCCGAGCCGTGAGCGACGATGGACCTGCTGATCTACCTGGTGTTCGGCCTCTTCTTCATCGGCCCGCTCGTGCTCTATGTCCGGCGCACCAGGCAACGCGAACAGGCCGCCCTCGCGGCGGCGGAACGGGGCAAGCTGCACTCCAGCGGGCCCCGGGCCCAGCACCCGCACATCGACGTCGCCCACTGCATCGGCTGTGGCGCCTGCGTCGACGTCTGCCCCGAGGGCAACGTGCTCGGCGTCATCGCGGGCAAGGCGGCGATCATCAACGGGCACAAGTGCATCGGCCACGGGCTCTGCGCGGATGCCTGCCCGGTGGGGGCCATCGAGATCGTGATGGCAGACGCCAGCATCAGCGCCGACATGCCCAGACTGACACGGGACTTCGAGACCAGCGTGCCCGGGGTGTTCATCATCGGGGAACTCGGCGGTCTCGCCCTGATCAAGAACGCCGTCAACCAGGGGCGGGAGTGCATGGACGGAATCGCCCGTCGCCTGGCCACGCTGCCCAGCACCCCCGGCGTGCTCGACGTCTGCATCGTGGGCGCCGGGCCGGCAGGGCTGACCGCCTCCCTCCGCGCCGTCGAGCGGGCCCTGACCTACGTGACCCTGGAACAGGAGGAGTTGGGCGGCACCGTGGCCAAGTACCCGCGCCAGAAACTGGTGATGACCAGCCCGGTGCAGTTCCCGATGCACGGCACATTCAAGAAGCTGGAGATCCCGAAGGAGGAGCTCCTGAAGTTCTGGATGTCGGTCGTTGAGGAGGGAGGCGTCACCGTCCGCACGCAGGAAAAGGTGGAGGCCATCGAGCGGGAACCGGATGGCATCCTGCGGATCAGGAGCTCGCTCGGCGAGTACCGGGCCCGGAACGTGGTGCTCGCCCTTGGTCGTCGCGGCACGCCGAGAAAGCTGGACATCCCCGGCGAGGACCTGCCGAAGGTGATGTACAGCCTGATCGAGGCAGACGCCTATGTGAACGCAAAGATCCTGGTGGTCGGCGGCGGCGACAGCGCCGTGG
The DNA here is from genome assembly GCA_024641745.1 of Gemmatimonadota bacterium. Classification (GTDB taxonomy): domain Bacteria; phylum Gemmatimonadota; class Gemmatimonadetes; order Gemmatimonadales; family GWC2-71-9; genus SPDF01. The sequence continues at coordinate 16,405 of JAHECL010000017.1, forward strand.
AGGCCGCGCTCGGTCTCGCCTACCAGAAGGGCAATCAGGTCACCCTGTCGTATCGCAAGGAGGAGTTCAGCCGGATCAAGGAACGGAACGCCCAGAAGCTCCGCGAGGCGACGAAGGGAAAGAAACTCCAGGTGCTCTTCGAGTCGCAGCCGACGGAGGTCCGGCCGCACTCGGTGCTCCTTTCCGTGAAGGGGACCGTCGCCGAGATCCCGAACGACTGGATGTGGGTCTTCGCGGGGGGGGAGCCGCCGAATGCCTTCCTCCAGAAGGTCGGCGTGGCGATGGGCAGACAGGACCTGACCCGGGACGCGGGAGACGAGGCGAGGCTGGCGGCGGCGCCACAGGCGGGATAGTACGGCCGAAGGGGGGGGTGGGTGGCGCGCAGCGCCGCCGCCGGAGATAATGCGGTGTCAACTTCCTCCCCATACCGGAGCCACAATGCCCGCCTCTCCCGTCATTGTCGTCATCACCTACCGTGCCCAGCCCGGCATGGGGGCGGCCGCGAGCGGGGCCCTCGCCGCACTGATCGGCACGGTGCTGGCCACCGAGTCCGACTGCCTGGGGATTTCCCTCCTGCAGGACCAGGCGGACGACACCCGCTTCCTGCTCTACGAGCGGTGGACCTCGCAGGCGGCGTACACCGGCCCCCACATGCAGACACCCCACATCAAGGCGTTCATCGGCGGGGCCGCCGCCCTCTTCGCCGGACCGCCCGACATCTCCTTCTGGGACGATGTTCCACTCACCTGACCGGAAGGACGACGATGACCACCCGACTCCCCACCCTCGTGTTCGCGTTCCTCTGCGCCCTCGGGATCACCGCCAGCCCGGCACAGCAGCAGCCGGCGGCCTCCCCGGCGGCACGCCCCGCGGACGTCGCCACGATCGACAGCATCATCACCACGCTCTACGCCGTCATCAGCGGCCCGGTCGGCCAGCCGCGTCAGTGGGACCGCTTCATGTCCCTGATGCACCCGGACGCGCGGCTGATGCCGACGGGATGCAATCCGACCAACCGGTGCAGCGTCCGGATCATGACCCCGGCGGAATACCGCCAGCGAGCCGACTCGTTCCTGGTGGCGATGGGGTTCTTCGAGAAGGAGTTGCAGCGCCGCACCGAACGCTACGGCGCCATCGCCCAGTCGTTCAGTGCCTACGAGAGCTACCGGCACGGCGAGACGAGCCCATTCGGGCGGGGCATCAACTCGATCCAGCTGTTCTGGGACGGGGGCCGGTGGTGGATCATGTCGATCTTCTGGGACTCGGAACGTCCCGACAACCCTCTTCCGCCGGCTTTTGAGCAGGGGTGGACGCCAGGGGGCGCACCCTGACGGCTGGACGGGGGTGCGATCCCACCCTAGCTTGGCGTATTCCATGACGATACCACCACCGCGCCCCGCGGCCTCGCCGGCCACCGTCGCCAGGATCCTGCACGGAAGTCTCGCCGCCGGTGCGGTCGTGATGACCGTGCTGGCCTGGGTCTTCCAGGGCGCGCTCCCCCTCCCCGACGGGACCAGCGGGGCCGTCACCTTTGCCGCCTACGCGCTGGCGGCGTCAGGCCTGCTCGCCGGGCTGGCGTTCCGGCGCCTGATCCCGGAACGCGCCGCCTCGCAGGAGTTGGGCGGGTGGTGGCAGCAACACCTCCCCAAGGCGGTCGCGGTGTGGGCCATCGGGGAAGCGACGGCGCTCCTCGGTGCCGTGGTGCTGGCCGTCGGCGGGCAGCCGGTCGCCGCCCTGGCCGTCGTCCTGGCCGGCGTTGCCGTCCTGATCGCCACCGCACCGGGCCGGCTCGCGCCGTAGGCGGCGCCGACCCTTTCTCCTCCTGCACCCCGGACTCTTATGCCCCCCCGCCCCTACGAATTCCTGACCCGGCTCCTCGACTCGCCCGGACCGTCCGGCTTCGAATCCGCCCCCGCCAGGGTCTGGCGCGCTGAAGCCGACGGATTTGCCGATGCGGTCCACGCCGACGTGCACGGCAACTGCTACGCGACGGTGAACCCCGGCGGTTCGCCGCGCATCATGTTCGCCGGGCACCTCGACGAAATCGGGCTCATGGTGGTGCATGTGGATGAGGAGGGGTTCCTGTCCTTCGCGGGCATCGGCGGGTGGGACTCGCAGGTCTTCGTGGGACAGCGCGTGACCATTCTCGGACATGCCGGCCAGGTGGAGGGGGTCATCGGCAAGAAGGCGATCCACCTGATGGAGAAGGACGACCGGGACAAGGTCTCGAAGGTGGAGGATCTCTGGGTCGACATCGGCGCGAGGAACCGGAAGGAGGCGCTGACGCGGGTGCGGGTCGGTGACCCCGGCGTGCTGACGTCCACGGCGCTGCGGCTGCCGAACGGCCGCCTGTCCAGCCGCTCACTCGACAATCGCATCGGCGCCTACGTGGTGCTCGAGGCGCTCCGGCGGCTCGCCGGCAAGCGGCTGGCCGCCCGGGTCACCGCCGTCGGCACGACCCAGGAGGAAATCGGCTACACCGGCGGCGGGGCGCGCACCAGCGCGACCGAACTGGATGCGCAGGTGGCGATCGTGGTGGACGTCACCCACGCCACCGACTATCCCGGCATCGACAAGCGGCGCCACGGCGACTACAAGCTCGGCGGCGGCCCGATTCTCAGCCGGGGCAGTGCGGTCAACGCCGCGGTGTTCGACCGGCTGGTGGCCGCCGCCGACCGGGAGAAGATCCCCTACTCGATCGAGGCCGCACCGCGCATGACCAGCACCGACGCCGACCAGATCTTCACCGCCGCGCGCGGCGTCGCCACCGGCCTGGTGAGCGTCCCGCTCCGCTACATGCACAGCCCGAACGAGCTGGTGCAGCTGGAAGACCTGGATCGCGCCGCGCGGCTGCTCGCCGCCTTCGCGCGGGCCGTCAAGCCCGACACGGGGTTCGCGCCCCACTAGTCTCCGCAGCTACCGGGACGCCAGTCCCTTCTGTGCCGCCGCGCGCACCTCCGCGTCGGCATCGTCGAGCAGGGCCCGGAGCGCCGCCGTCGCGGCCGGGCCGTCCACCAGCGCCAGTCCCTCCACGGCCGCGAGGCGCACCGCCGCCGGCTTTCGCGCAAGGAATCCCTTCGCCGGTTCCGCGGCGGCGGCCAGCCGCTGCACGGCGTCCGGCGTCCCCAGCCGCCCGAGCGCGAGGTGCAGTTCCCGCATCACGTCGGGACTGGTCTCGTCCGGGAGCCGGACCGCGATCGACATCACCAGCCCTCGCCCCCACGCCTCACCGATCCCCTGCGCCGCCTGCAGCCGCACCACCGGCTCGATGTCGTTCAGGAGACATCGGATCCCCTCCAGCGTTTCCGTCGTGCCGATCTTGCACAGCGCTCCCGCCACGGCTCGCCGGACCCGTTCATCCCGATGCCGGGCCTGTTCGACGAGCGGCCGGACCGCACCGTCGAGCCGCAGTTCGCCGCACAGCTCCGCCACGTTCCGCACCACGAACCAGTCGGGGTGGCGCAACCGGCTGACGATCCGGTCGGTGCCGGCCTCCATCCTGGTCAGGATGCTGAAGTAGCCGCGCCGTTCCGCGAGGGTCGGCGCCGCCGCCAGCAGCTCGAGCAGCGCTTCCACCGCCTCGGCGTCCATCCGTCGCAGCACGGACGTCGCCTCCGCCCGGCGCCCCTCCTGCAGCGCCACACGCGCGATGTGCTGCAGGGCCGATTTCGGGAGGACCCGGCGCAGGCTGATCGAGTATCGGCGGCGGCGGCTGGCATCCCCTTCCGCCTCCTCCAGCTGCAGCACCTTCACGGCGAGCTCCAGCACCTCATCCCACTCCTCCCGCCGTGCGGCGAGGTCGGCCTGCACCTCGATGTCGCGCAGGGGATCGTGGTCGGGCTGGTCGCGGTGGACCCGGACGCCGGGCTCCGACATGGAGAGGCCCAGCGGGGCCGGGGGCGGGGCCGCGTGGGCCGGGACGGGCACGGAGCCGGTCGGAGCCCCGAGATGCTCAAGCGTCCGGGAGTCACTCGCCTGCGGGAGGTCGCGGGGCCCGTCCACCTGGATGGCGAGCGCCGCCTCGACCGGAAGGCGCCGCACGAACGACTCGACCGCCCCCTCGCCCGTCGGCTCGGCCGCGAGGAGCCGCACCACGGCCAGGAGGTCCGCCGGCTTCACGCCCGCCGGGACCCGGATCGTCCCGATGCCGTGGCGGTGGAACCGGATCCGCACCTCGCCGCCGCCCGGCAGTCCATGCGGAAGCGGCGTGCCGTCGATGATCATCCCCTTGACGTCCACCGAAATCGTGGCGCCATCAGGCTCGAGCACCCCGTACAGATCACGGAAGGCATCCTTCAACCGGTCCCGGTCACTGGGGTCCTCCTGAAGCAGGCCGAGCATCCGGGCCAGGGCGGCAATGATGGAGGAGGGTGCAATCATCCCTCAAGCGTCCGATTCCGGGGAGGAGAAGTCAAGAGCGGCGCCAGGATCGGGATGCTCGGCCGGATGCCGTCAAGCCCCAGACGTCTGGCCAGGTTGAGGAGCGGCGGCGCCGGAAAGTCGGGATGATGGCCGAGCAGGCTCAGCGTCGGGACATCCTGCGCCACCCGTCCCGCCTGCAGCACCACCGCGCGGTCGAGCGCGGCAGCCGCGAATCCCAGGTCATGCGTCACCGCGAGGACCGCGGCACCCGCCGACCGACGGGCGAGCACCACCTCCGTCACCCGCCGCCGCCCTGCGCGGTCGAGACCGGCGGTCGGTTCATCGAGGAGCAGCAGCTGCGGCGCGCCCACTAGCGCCGCGCCCAGCGCCACCAGTCGCCGCACGGGGCCGGGGAGGTCGTACGGATGCCGGTCCGCCGTCGCCTCGATCCCCAGTTCCGTCAGGACGGCCTCGACCGCCTGACGCACCTGCGGCGCAGGCCAGCGACGCTGTTCCGGACCGAAGGCGATCTCGGCGCGCACCGTCCGCGCGAAGAGCTGCGATTCCGGATGCTGGAACAGGTACCCCGCCACGTCGGCGAGGTCCTCGGGGCGGCGTGTCGCCGTCGTCCGCCCGCACGTCGTCACCGTGCCGGAGCCGGGATGCAGCAGGGCCATCGCCAGGCGGGTCAGCGTCGTCTTGCCGGCGCCGTTCGCACCGAGCAGGGCCACGCCCTCCCCCGGCTCGATCCGCAGGCTCACCTCCTCGAGCACCCATCCGGCGTCGTAGCCGAACCGGACGCGGTCGAAGACGAGGGAGGCTACCGCGCCCACAACACCACGCCCTCGTCCACCGTGACGGGTCGCGGTGTCGCGACGCCGGCGGCCCGCGCCAGCGCCGCGATCGTCGTGGACGCGGCCCCCGCCTGCCAGAGTTCCTCGTCGCGAAGCACCGTCTCCGGCCGCCCGCGGATCACCGCACGTCCGGCCTGGAGCACGATCAGATGGTCGGCCACCTCCGCAAGACCGTCCGCGTCCTCGCTCGCGATCACCACCGCCGCTCCCCTGGCCGCCTCCTCGCGCAACAGCCGGTGCACCACGGCGCGTCCGGCGGCGTCGAGCGCCGAGGTCGGCTCGTCCAGCAGCCAGAGTTCCGGCTCGAGGACCAGCATCGCCGCGATCACCACCCGCTGCATCTCCCCGCCCGACAGCGTCTCGGGATCGCGGCTGGCCAGGTGCGCCACCTCCAGCGCGCGGAGCGCCACCTCGACCCGCGCCAGAATCTTCTCGCGCGGCCACCCGAGGTTGGCGGGGGCGAACGCCACCTCCTGCGTCACCGTCTCGGCAATGCCCGAGAGCTGCGTCGCGGGCGCGGAGAGCACCAGCGCCACCCGACCGCCGAGCGCGGCCGCGGCGTCGGGTGCGGCAGGATCCACCCCGAGGGTCCGCACGACCCCGGTCCGGGTGCCGTGGGTGTGGCGGGGCGCGAGCCCGGCCGCCACGAGCAGCGCCGTGCTGGTGCCCGCACCGAGGGCGCCGGTCAGCCAGGTCACGGTGCCTGCGGACGCCTGGAAGGAGCACGAGCGCAGGGCCGGCTCGGGCGCGCCGGGATAGGTGAAGTCCACGCCGTCCAGGGTCAGGGACGTCACTGGAAGAGCCGCCAGGCCACGACGCCCAGGGCGGCCGCCAGGGCGAGGGCACGGACGAGGCGATCCGCCGGCGTATCACCGGGGGGGGCCAGCGGTGTGCGCCGACCCACCGCGCCGGCACACCGGGTCTCCAGGGCGAAGCCACGTTCGTCCACCTCGGCCAGCGCACCCAACAGCAGCGGAAACGTCACGGGACCGATGGCGCGCACCCGGTTGATCGGATTGCCGCGGAGCCGGAGGCCCCGGCTCCGCTGCGCGTCCACGATCGCCACCGCGCGCGCCCGGAACCGCGGGAGCGCAAGCAGCGTGGCCACGACGAGGTAGGCGGCGGAAAACGACCCGCCCCGCTCGGCCATGGCATCGACGAACCGCGAGGGCGAGAACGAGGCATGGAGCGCGAGCGACGCCGTCGCGATGGCGCCGAGCCGCGCGGCCTGGGTGGCGGCCAGCACCAGGCCCTCACGACTCACCGAGATGCCGGCCAGGACCTGGCGGTCACCGGGCCCCATCACGGCGTGCAGGAGAAAGAGGAAGAACCCGATGGGGGCCAGCGGGATGAGCGCCCGCAGGGCGGCGCGCCCGGTGCCGCTGACGACGACCAGGACGATGGTGGCGGCGTACACCGAGATCGCGCTGCCGGGCCCCGGCGCGGCCACGGCCATGATCGCGATGCTGAGGGCGAGCAGGAACGGCGTGAAGGGGTGGGCGCGCCCGGCCAGCGTGGTCGGGGCGGCCGTCACCGACCGACCGCCCTGGTCGCCCGGGGGAATCGGCCGAGCATGCGGACGGGAAGCGAGCGGAGCAGCGCACCGACCACCAGGAACGCCGCCATCTTGTCGAAGAGGTCGAGGGTGATGCTGGAGGCGGTCACCGCGGCCGGGAGCGACCAGCCGAACTGACGAAGCAGGGTGACGACCGCCGTGGTGCCGGTCGCCGTGACGCCCTTGAACACCACGTAGGAGATGACCGACGAGAGGGCACCCGCCACCAGGCCAGTGAGCAGCCCCCAGGCCACGGTGCGTCCCGCCGACTTGAACCCGGCGTGCGCGGCGGCGACCCCGGCGAAGCCCGCGATGACGACCTGGATGATGCCGAAGGGAATCCACTGGTATCCGTTGAGCAGCCCGAACAGGACCTGCCCGACAGCCCCGGCCAGCACGCCCACCAGGGGTCCGGCCAGCACGGTGGCCAGGATCGTCCCGATCGAATCCAGGTAGAGCGGCAGCCCCAGCGCGTTCACAAGCCCGCCGACCACGAGATTGATGGCAATGGCGGCGGGGAGGAGCGCGAGCAGGCGAGCGTTCACTGGACTCCGGGGGTGCGGGGCGGGGAGGGGAGACCTTGGGTTCGGACCCGCTCCGGGGTTAGAATCTTAGGTGTTCATCCAAGCCCGGCAACCCTGCCGCTTTCCAACCTTCGAGCCTATCGTGACCCGCCAACTGTCCCGCGCACTGCCCGGATTCCTGCTCGCCGCGCTGATCGCTTCGCCGCTCGCCGGCCAGACCACCCTCCCCACCATCGATCAGGCCGCCAAGCTGGCCCAGACGGACATCAAGATCCTGGCCGCCGACGAACTCGGGGGACGGCTGACCGGCACCGCCGGCGCCGATTCGGCCGCCGCCTACGTCGCCCGGCGGTTTGCGCAGGCGGGACTGCAGGCGCCTCCCGGCGGATGGTTCCAGCCCTTCACCGTCTCGAAGGACGCCCCCGCGGTGCAGCACGCCAACCTCGGCGAGCTGCACGGCAAGAACGTCATCGGCATCCTCCCGGGCCGGGACCCGGTGCTCCGCAACGAGACGATCATCATCGGCGCCCACTACGATCACCTCGGCCTCGGCGGGTTCGGCGCGCTCGACCCCGACAGCACCGGCCGGGTGCACAACGGGGCGGACGACAACGCCTCGGGCACCGCCGCCCTCTTCGCCATGGCGGCCCGGCTGCACGCCACCCCCCTGGCGCGCACGGTGGTCTTCATCGCCTTCAGTGGCGAGGAACTCGGCCTGCTCGGGTCCGACTATTACGTGAAGCACCCGATCTATCCGCTCTCCGCCGCCCAGGCGATGATCAACCTCGACATGGTCGGCCGGCTGACGAATGACAAGCTCATCGTGTACGGGACCGGCACCGCCACCGAATTCCCCGCCCTGCTCGATTCGCTGAACTGGTACGCCAAGTTCGACCTCCGCCCGCAGCCCGAAGGGTACGGGCCGAGCGACCAGACGTCCTTCTACGCCGCCAAGATTCCGGTGCTCCATTTCTTCACCGACCTGCACGGCGACTATCACCGCAGCACCGACGACTGGGACAAGATCAATGCGCTCGGCCTGATTCGCGTGGCCGAGTTCGCCACCGCGACCGCCACATCGCTCGGCAACCGACCCACGCGGCTGACCTTCGTGGATGTGCCCCCGCCGGCGCCCAAGGGAGGCGTCGCCGCCACCTCGGGGTACGGGGCCTACCTCGGGACGATTCCCGACATGGCGTCCGGCGAGAGCGGCGGGGTGCGGATCACCGGCGTCTCCAAGGACAGCCCGGCCGAAGTGGCGGGGATGCGGGGCGGGGACATGATCACCAGGATCGGCGACTATGAGGTGCCGAACCTCGTCGGCATGACCGATGCGCTGCGCTCCTACAAGCCCGGGGACAAGGTGGTCATCGTCGTCCTCCGCGACGGCAAGACGATGGACCTCGACGTCACCCTCGGCAAGCGCGGCGGATGAGCGGCGCGGTCCTGGACGCCGACCGGGTGGTGGCCGCGCTGCGAGGCGCGTTCACCCACGACACCGGTCGGCAGGGCCTGCTCCAGCTGGCGGCCGAGCGGATCCGCGCCGCCGGGGCCCCCTATACCTCGGTCTATCTCTACATGCTCCACGGCGCCGAGCTGGTGCTCGAGGCGTGGAGCGGCCGTGACACCGACCACAGCCGCATCCCGGTCGGCACCGGCGTCTGCGGCACCGCGGTGGCCACCGGCGAGGACCAGAACATCGGGGACGTGACCGCGGTCGGGAACTACCTTGCCTGCAACCTCGACACCCGGTCCGAACTCGTGGTCCTGATCCGACGCGGCGCCGCCATCCTCGGGCAGATCGACGTGGACAGCGACGCCGTCAATCCCTTCACGCCGGCGGAGGAAGCTGCGGTCCGCCAGGTGGCGGACGCCCTCGCCGTTCTCTTGTGAGAGCCTGGTCGTCCTCCCGCTTTTCCGTCGCCCTTCCGCCCGGCCATCGATTCCCGATCGCGAAGTACCACGCCGTCCGCGAGGGCGTCGTCGCGCGCGGCCTCATTCCCCGCACGGAGATCCACGAGCCGGACCGGGTCGAGCGCACCGCCCTGACGCTGGTGCATGACCCCGGATACGTCGACGCGATCGAGGATGGCGCGCTGAGCGACGCCGCGGTCCGGCGGCTCGGGTTCCCCTGGGGTCCCGGGCTTCGGGAGCGCGCGTTCCGCACCGTGCAGGGCACCGTGGAGGCCGCGCGCGACGCACTGGAGCACGGCGCCGGGCTCAACCTGGCCGGCGGCACGCACCACGCCTTCGCGGACCGGGGCGAGGGGTTCTGCGTGTTCAACGACGTGGCGGTGGCCACCCGGCTCCTGCAGCGGGAGGGCCGGGTGCGCCGGGTGGCGGTGGTGGACCTCGACGTGCACCAGGGGAACGGCACGGCGCATCTCTTCGCCGACGACCCCGACGTCTTCACCTTTTCCGTCCACGGCGAGGGCAACTACCCCTTCCACCGGGAGCGGAGCCGCCTCGACGTGGAGCTTCCCGATGCCACGGCCGACGCCGCGTACCTGGACGCACTCGACGCCCACCTGGAGGCGGTACTCGACGAGGCGGCGGCAGAGCTCGTGTTCTACCTGGCCGGCGCTGACCCGTACGCGGGGGATCGTTTCGGCCGGCTCGCCCTCACGATGGACGGGCTGCGGGCCCGCGACCGCCGGGTCTTCACCGCCTGCCGCCGGCGTGGCCTGCCGGTCGCCGTGACGCTCGCCGGCGGGTACGCCGAGCGGATCGAGGACATCGTGACGATTCACGCCAACACCGTGGAGGAGCTCCGTGCCGCCGCCGGTTGAGACCCACCTCCGGCGCATCCGCGGGATCACCATCTACGAGCGGCGCGCCGGCACCGGCGCGCCGACCGTCGTGCTGCACGGGGGCCCCGGCGCACACCACGACTACCTCCTGCCGGGCTTCGACTCCGTGGCCACCGGTCGGCTGCTGATCTACTACGACCAGCGCGGCGGCGGCCGCTCCGCCGTGCCGCGCGACGTCCCGGTGGGCTGGCAGGAGCAGGTGGCCGACCTCGAGGCGCTGCGGGTTGTCTGGGGCCTCGAGCGCCTCTCCCTCGCCGGATACTCCTGGGGTGGGCTCCTCGCGCTGCTGTACGCGACCGCGCATCCGTCGCGCGTCGAGCGTCTGGCGCTGGTCTCCCCTGCCCCGGCGTGGCGGGCGGCGCGCACGCTGTTTGAGGCACGCCTGTCTGCGCGGACCATGGCGCCGGTGCTGCAGGAGGAGCGGGCGGCGTTGCGCGCGAGCGGGCTGCGCGAGCGCGACCCCGACGCCTACCAGCGGCGAATCTTCGAGCTGTCGGTCGCCGGCTATTTCCACGATCCCGGCCTGGTCTCGCGCATGACGCCGTTCCGGGTGACCGGCCGCACCCAGCAGGAGGTGTGGGAGAGCCTGGGCGACTATGACCTGCGTCCGGCGCTGCGGACCCTCCGCCTCCCCGCCATCGTCCTGCACGGGGACGACGATCCGATCCCCGTCGCGACCGCGCGCGAGATCGCCGATGCCATCGGGGCCCCCTTTCACCTCCTGCCGAACTGCGGCCACGTACCGTACGTCGAGGCGGTCGGGGAGTTTTCCCGGCTGCTGAATGCCTTCCTGCCGTCCTGACCCGACGTTGCGAAGCATCCCAGCCAGCCGCATCCTTCCCCCATGACACTCGCTCCCCCCCCCAGCCGCCTCGCCCTCGTCATCGGGTCCGGGGGCGTCAAGTGCGCCGCCGCGCTCGGCCTGCAGCAGGCGCTGCGGGACGAGGGCATCGAGATTGACCTGGTGGTGGGGTGCAGCGGCGGGTCGCTCTACGCCGCGGCGGCCGCCCTCGGCTGGAGCGTCGGCGAGACCATCGACATCACGATGCGGCTCTGGACCCGGGAGACCACCTCGCGCCCGCGTCGGCTCGCGGTCCTGCGGGCCGCCTTCCCCCGACTCTTCGGGTTCTCCGCCGATTTCTCGTTCCGGGACGACCGCCTGCTGAACCACCGGTTGCAGGCCGCGTTCGGGACCCGCACCTTCGCCGACGCGAAGATCCCGCTCTACATCACCGCCACCGACTTCCACGATGGCAGCCAGGTGGTGCTGCGGGACGGCCTCCTCTGGGAGGCGATGCGGGCCAGCGTCGCGATTCCCTTCGTCTTCTCCCCGCGGCGCATCGGCGGGCAGCTCCTGATGGACGGCTTCCTGTCGGATCCGCTCCCGGTGAACGTGGCGATCCAGGAGCGGGCGGGGGTGATCCTGGCGATGGGGTTCGAAAGCCCGAACCTGCGGCGGTTCACGAGCCCGATGCGGCTTGGCCTGCAGCTGACGAGCATCATGAGCAACAACCTCCTGCGCTCGCGGTTCGCCTTCCACAACCTGACGCATTTCACCGAGGTGATCCCGATCCTGCCGGCCTTCAACCTGCCGGTGGGTATCTTCGATACGAGCAAGATCCCCTACGTGATCGAGGAGGGCCGCAAGGCCGCCATGCCGCACATTTCCTACATTCGCAAGCTGCTTGCCGAGATTCCCGCGTGAGCCGGGGCACGCCGGAGGCCCCGGCCCAGGTCCTCGTGGTCGACGATGTCGAGATGAACCGCGACCTGCTCGCCCGCCGGGTGCGCCGGCTGGGGCATCAGGTCGTGATGGCCGAGGACGGCATGCAGGCGCTCGCCGTGCTCCGCGGACAGTCGGTGGACGTCGTCCTGCTGGACATCATGATGCCGAAGATGAACGGCTACGAGGTCCTCGAGGCGATGGCCGCCGACGAGCAGCTGCGCGAGGTCCCGGTCATCATGATCTCGGCGATCGACGAGAAGGAGAGCATCGCCCGCTGCATCGAGCTGGGCGCCGACGACTACCTGCCGAAGCCCTTCGATCCGCTCATCCTGCAGGCCCGGCTCGGGGCGTCCCTCGCCCGCAGGCGGCTCCGGGAACGGGAACAGCTCTACCAGCGGAGCCTGGTGCGGGAACTGGAGATCGGCCAGGAAATCCAGGCGCATTTCCTCCCCGAATCGCTCCCGACGCTGGACGGGTACGAGTTCGCGGCGCGACTGCGGTCGGCGAAGATGGTCGGAGGGGATTTCTATGACGCCTTCGCGCTCGCCGGCGGGCGCGAGGTCGTGGCCGTCATCGGCGATGTCTGCGACAAGGGCGTCGGGGCCGCGCTGTTCATGTCGCTGTTCCGGAGCCTTCTCCGCGCGCTGGCGGAGCAGTCGGACGGCGTCCGATGGAACGAACGCGGCACGACCCGGGAACGGCGCCGGGACGCCGGGACGCGACCGGAGGCGGTGACCGGGCACCTGCTCCGGACCATCACGCTCGCCAACGATTATGTCGCGGGGACGCACAGCCGGTCCAACATGTTCGCCACCGTGTTCTTCGCCATCGTCGACGGGGACACCGGTCTGGTCCAGTACATCAACGCCGGCCACGAACCGCCGGTGATCGTCGGGCCGCACGGCATCCGGACGCTGCCGCCGACCGGACCGGCCCTCGGCCTGATGCCGGGCCTCCCCTTCGAGGTGGCGCGCGTGACGCTCCGGCCGGGGGAATCGCTCGTCGCCTGGACCGACGGCGTGACCGAGGCGCGCGCGGCCGGGGGCGAAGCACTCTTCGGCGAGGAGCGGGCGCTGGAGACGGTCAGGTCGGGCGGGGATTCGGCGGAGGGCCTGCTCCAGACGATCCTGGCGGCGGTGGACCGCTGGGCCGACGGTGCGGAGCAGGCGGATGACATCACCCTGCTCGCGGTGCGGCGGGCCTAGCTGGCGTAGCTGGCCACCGCCGCATCGACGTCGGGAAAGAGCTTCAGGATGCTGGTGAACCCGCTGAGTTCCAGCACCTTGCGGACGTTGTCCCGCACGGCAGCCAGCCGGACATCTCCCCCTCGACTGCGCGCGTCCTTCACGATCGTCAGCAGGACGCGCAGCCCCGCGCTGCTGGTGTAGTCGACGCCCGCCAGTGACACCACCATGCGGTGACCGTCCGCCGCCACCTCGCCGCCCAGCAGGCGGTTGAGCTCCGCCGACGTCATCCCGTCCACATTGCCGTGCACGCTCGCCACGGTCACGTCGCCACGACGCTCCACTTCGATTTGCATGAGTGCCTGTCCCTGCGCGTTGGAAGAAGGCGATGCGGCCGGCCCGAATCGCTTGGTCATCGTCAGTTCGTTCCCGGCCTCGCCCAGGGGGCGGTGCCGAACCTCGTCCATCAATTTACCCACCAGGTGCCAGCCAAGCCCGCCGATCGGGCGGTCGGCCCACTCTGCGGCCAGGTCGGGACGCGGCGCCAGGCCGGGGGCGAAGGGTCTCCCCTCGTCGAGCACCGTGAGCGTCAGGGTCCCGGTCTCGACCCGGGCCCGCAACACCAGCGGCCCGGGCGTCCCCCCGGCGTAGGCGTAGTTGATCACGTTGATCAGCACCTCCTCCGCCGCGAGCCGCACATCGTGCTCGCCGTCGGCGTCGGCCCCTGATTCTCGCGCGGCCCGGATGGCCAGGTCCAGCAGCCCTTCCAGCGCCTCGAGTCGCGCCGTGGTCCGGGCCACCCGGACGAGCGTCACGGGCCTACCTCGCCCGGGTGCAGGGCTGGAGGGGGGAGAGTGTCAGGCCGAAGAAGACCTCGAAGGCGGTCGCGTCGGCGGA
>JAHECL010000018.1 GCA_024641745.1 Gemmatimonadota bacterium
CGACATCGAGCCGATCGTCCGCGTGTCGGAAGAGGTCGGGGTGCCGATCGAGGCCGCCGCCTTCATCGGTTCCTCAAGCATCCGGCAGTACACGGAGGACTGGACCCTCGACAAGATGCTCCGGGTCTCGGAGGAGGCGGTGACCTATGCCGTCACGAATGGCCTCCCCGTCATGTACGTCACCGAGGACACCACCCGGGCGAAGCCCGAGACCCTGAAGGCGCTCTATGGTGTGGCCATCCGCTGCGGAGCGCGCCGGATCTGCCTCGCGGACACCGTCGGATTCGCCACGCCGGCCGGCGTGCGCGCGCTCGTGGCCTTCGTCCAGGACGAGATCGTGGCGCCCTCGGGCGAGGCGGTGAAGATCGACTGGCATGGCCACCGCGACCGGGGGCTGGGCGTCGCCAACTGCCTGGCCGCCATCGAGGCGGGCGTCGACCGGGTGCACGGCACCGCCCTCGGCATCGGCGAGCGGGTCGGCAACGCCGAGATGGACCTGCTGATCGTGAATCTCTACCTCCTCGGACTCCACACCGGCGACCTCTCCAGGCTCAGCGAGTACTGCCAGCTTGCCTCGGACGCCACCGGAATTCCGGTGCCGGCGCAGTACCCGGTGGTGGGGAGCGACGCCTTCCGGACCGCCACCGGGGTCCACGCCGCGGCGATCATCAAGGCGCGGAAGAAGGGTGATGAATGGCTGGCCGACCGGGTGTATTCCTCCGTGCCGGCCGGGGTCTTCGGCTTCCGCCAGCGGATCGAGATCTCCCCTGTCTCCGGGCTGTCCAACGTGAAGTGCTGGCTGGAGGAACACGGCTTCGACCCCGAGGATACCCTGCTGTCCGACGCCCTCTTCGCGGCCGCGAAGCAGGGGGACCGGGTGCTCGACGCGGAGGAATGCCATCGGCTGATCGCGGCGGCGCGGGGGCGGAGCGTGGCCGATGCCGTCGGTCACTGACGCGCTCACCCGGTCCTACCTTGACCTCCGGTGGAACTTCGACCCGGCGGCGGGCACCGCCGCCGGGGATGCCGCCTCCGACGCCCGCCTCGGGAGCTTCGACGATGTGACGGTGCGGCGTCAGCTCGCCGCGTACCGGGCGATGGCCGGTGCGGTGGAGGAGATGGAGATCGCGGAACTGCAGGACGAGATCGACCGCACCGCCCTGCTTGACGACATCCGCGTCTCCGTCTTCCGATTCCAGCACGAACAACCCCACGTCCACGATCCCGCCTTCTGGCTGTCCCATCTCTTCCTGGCGCTCCACGGACTGGTTGAACGGGCCGACGCGGACCCCGAACGCCGCGCTGCCGCCGCGCTGGCGCGTCTCCAGGCGGTGCCCGAGTTCCTGAACGGCGCCATGGCCACGCTGCGGAGTCCGCCGCCCGTCCTCCTCGGCACCGCCCTCACCATGCTCGAGGGGGGCGCCGACCTGCCAGCCGCCGTGGCGGCCGCCTTTGGCCGACGCGTGCCCGGCCTGGCCGATTCCCTGGCAACGGCCGCCCACGAGGCCGCCGCGGCTCTGGCTCACTTCAAGACCTCCCTGCGGACCGAGCTGCAGGCCAACCCCGCCGAACTGTCGTTCGCCGTCGGCGAGGACGAATTCAACCGCCGGCTGCACCACGAGCACGCGCTGCGATCGACCGCCCCGGAATTGTGGCGGTACGGACTGCGCCTCGTCGAGGAGACGGGCGCCGTGATGCAGGCGGCGGCGGAGGCGCTGGCCCCCGGCGTGGCGTGGGCCGAGACGATCCGCCGGCTGCGCGCGGAGGGGCCGGAGGTGCCGCTGCTGGAGGCGTACGCCGACGAGGTCGGACGCGCCCGCGGATTTCTCTTCGAATCGCGCCTCGTTGGCCTGCCCTCGGCGGAGCTTCGGGTGGAACCCACCCCACGGTTCCTGCAGCATTTCGTGCCCGCCGTGTGGTGTGAGCCGCCAAGCCCGGAGGAGTCCGGTCGGGACGGGCGGCTGTACGTGAGCGACGCAGAGAACGGGGCAGGCCACTCCCGGCACGAGACCTGGGCGTGGGCGGCCGCCGAGGCCTGGCCCGGGCACTTCCTGCAGCGCATGACGGCCGCCGACCAGCGCTCGCTCGTGCGACGGCACCTCTGGACGCCACTGACGGTGCGTGGCTGGGCGCTGTATTCGGAGGAGTTGCTCGCGGAGGCCGGGTTTGCGGGGGGCGCCGAGGCGCGCTTCATGGGGACGATGCGGCTGCTGCGCGCCGGGGTCCGGGTCATCCTCGATATCGGACTCCACACGCGCGGCATGACGCCGGGTGAGGGCGTGTCGTACGCCGTCGAGCACCTCGCCGTGGACCGCGACGAGGCGATGGAGATGGTGCGCCGGGCGTCGGCGCGTCCGACCTATGCGCTCGCCGACGCGGTCGGACGCCGGGAGCTGCTGGCGCTGCGGGCGGACTGGCGGGCCCGGGCCGGGGCCGACGCGCCGATCAGGGATTTCCACGACGCGCTGCTGGCCTACGGCGGGCTGCCGGTGTCGCTCATCCGATGGGGCATGGGGCTCGACGACTGACCCGAAGGAGGACCGCCTGTGAGAATCACCGTGTTGACGTACGTGGAGGAGAAGGAGCGCTCCACCGAATACGACGTGGTGGTCCGGCAGGTGGTGCGGGCGCTCCGGCGTCAGGGGCACCAGGTGGCGATCCTCGGGGTCCACGCCGACGTGAAGCGGGTCATCGCCGGCCTGCAGCGGCGCCGGCCTGACCTGGTGTTCAACCTGGTGGAGATGTTCGCCGAAAACATGTTCGGCGACATCGCGATGGAAGGGTTGCTCGACCTGCTGGGGCTCGAGTATACCGGCTGCGGTCCCGGCGAGTCCTACCTCACCCAGGACAAGGCCCTCTCCAAGAAGCTCCTCGCCTTTCACGGCATCCTCTACCCCCGCTTTGCCGTCTTCGCCCGTGACGCCGACTTCGAGACCGGCGGCAACCTCCGGATGCCCCTCTTCGTCAAGCCGCTGCGCACCGACGCCTCCATCGGGATCCACCGCAATTCGCTGGTGACCGACATGAAGGCGCTGATGCGCCGCGTGGCGACGATCCACGAGGACCTGAACGACTCGGCGCTGGCGGAGGAGTACATCGAGGGACGGGAGTTCTACGTCGGCGTGCTGGGAAACCAGGACCCGATCGCGTTGCCGCCGATCGAGCTGGACTTCTCGGGCCTCCCGGACGGGATGCCGCATGTGCTGGACAGCAAGGCGAAGTGGGACGAGAACAGCGCGGCCTACAAGGGAACCAAGTCGATACTCGCCGACCTGCCCGACGAACTCCGGGCCAAGCTCCAGAAGGTGTCGGTGGACGCCTACCGCGCGCTGCGGGTGCGCGACTACGGTCGGGTCGACCTCCGGCTGACCGACACCGGCGACATCTACGTGCTGGAGGTGAACGCCAGCTGCTACCTGGCCCGGGACAGCGAATTCGCGATGGCGGCCGCGGCGGCCGGCATTCCCTACCCGGCGCTGATTCAGCGGATCGTGGACCTCGCGACCGACCGGTACCGGCGCGGTGCCGGGCTGCGGACCCGTCCGGAGAGCGGGAAGAAGCTGTCGGCGAACGGAAAGAAGGAGAAGGAGGCCGAGGCCAGGAAGCCGGCGGAGGATCCGAAGAAGCCGGTCGCGGAGGGGCCGAAGAAGCCGGCCGAGGACTAGCGGAAGTAGGTGCCCGACTGGACGTAGTTCATCGCGAGCGACGTGACCAGGGTGGTGACCGCCACCGTGACGGCGGTTTCCTCCGACTCCCGATAGGCCAGGTCGAGCCGCGTCGCCCGTGTGGCGAGGTGGTGGACGAGGATGCGGGTTCGGTCGGGGAAGTGCCCCGTCCACCGGAACACGGTGCCAAGCAGCTCCGCCTCAAGACTGCGGATGAGGTCGGCGGCCCGGCGCGGGGGAAGGAGGACGCCCCGGTCGGGAAAGATGCTGCGGAGCATCTGGTCCAGGTTCAGGCCGAGGCGCGGCATCTCCGGCTGGAGGTCACGGTAAAACTGCGCCAGCGAGTACCGGATCTCTCCGACATCCTCGTCCAGCTCGTCGTCCACCACGATCGGGTCCCGATGCAACAGTGAAGCGACCGTGCGCTCGCAGTACTCGAGCTTGGCGAGCACGACCGGACGAGCGGCGTACTCGGTGCGCCAGTCCATTCCGGGCGTGATCAGGACGGCGAAGGTCTCGGCCCAGTCCTCGTCGGGGTGTTTCTGCGCATACCAGCCCGGCAGGTGACGGACATGCTTCCGGCTGAAGGGGATCGGCCGGTAATCGTCCTCGTAGGGCTCGCTCATCGAACCGAAGAGCTGTTCCCATTCCGGTTCGTCGTACAGCCGGTAGGCATAGTTGACCACGTGGCCCATCTCATGTCGGAGATACCGGAGAATCTCCTCCCGGTCCTGTCCCTCGACATGCCCCGCCCGTTCGGCGTGCATCTCCTCGAGTTCGGCATGGGCGAGGTAGAACGGGATGGCGATCGCGACCGTCTCGAACGGGACGCCCCACTCGGTCGAGAGGTAGTACCGCGGAGCCAGACGCGTGAACCCCACCTGCGCGAGCTCGCGCTGGAATTCGGTCACGACCGGTTCCAGCCGCGTGCCCGCGATGGTCAGTCCGAGGTCGCGGATCGGCGTCGACCAGAGGGTCGATTCGCGGAACGTGGTCTGTTCGGTTTCCGGGGCGGTCATGGGATTGAAGGTAGTCGCATCCCGCCCGGTGGCCAGCGACACGGGGGACAGGCGGGGTCTTTCCCGAGATCAACGAACACATAACATGCGGTATGACAATGACTTCCGATGAGTCTGACGGGGGCCTGGACGGGTCCGGGCGCCTGCCGCCGACCGTCAAGGGCCTCTCCCTCGTGTCGCTGTTCAACGACTTCGCGAGCGAGATGGTGTACCCCCTCCTCCCCGCGTTCATCACCTCCCTGGGGGGCGGCCCGGCGCTTGTGGCGGCGCTCGATGGCGCCTCCGACCTCACCTCGGCGGCGCTCAAGTGGGTGAGCGGCCGATGGGCGGACCGGCCGGGCTGGCGCAAGCCGCTGATCCTCGTGGGGTATGGCACCGCCCTCGTCATCCGGCCCTTCATCGCCTTCGCGGGCGTGGCGGGGACGGTCCTGGGCTTCCGGGTGATCGACCGGGTGGGGAAGGGACTCCGGACCCCCGCCCGCGATGCGATGATCGCCGGCGCCACTCCCCCGCTGCTGCTCGGACGGGCCTTCGGTTTTCATCGCGCCGCCGATCATTTCGGGGCCGTACTCGGCTCGCTGGCCGCCTGGTTGCTCCTCAGCCGCGGCGTGGCGGTGCGGGAGGTCATCGCCTGGACCTGGCTGCCCGGCCTGGTCGTGATGATGATCCTCGTCGGGGTGCTCCGGCGCGCCGGAGCGATCCGCCTGCCTGCCGGTTCCGCCGTGACTCCAATCGATGCGACGGGAAGGGTGTTCTGGGGCCCCGTCGTCATGCTCTCCGCGCTGACACTTTTTCGCGTCCCCGAGGCGGTCCTGCTGTTGCGGCTGCAGGGGCTCGGCGTGCCGGTCGCCACGATTCCCCTGGTCTGGGCGGGGCTCCATGTGGTCCGGAGCGCGGCGGCCTATCCCGGCGGCTGGCTGAGTGATCGGATCGGGACGCGCGGGACGGTGGCGGCGGGGGGACTGCTCTTCGGCGGGGTGGTGCACCTGCTCGGTGCCCCGCTCGGCGAGGCGACGGCGGTCGGGCTGTTCCTGGGGCTCGGTGTGGCCAGCGGCCTCCTCGAGCCGGCGGAGCGGGCGCTGGTGGCGCAGCTCGCGCCGGTGCGCACCGGCCGCGGGTTCGGGGCCTACCATGGGGTGACGGGTGTCGCCGCCCTCCCGGCCGCGCTGGGCTTCGGCTGGATCTACGAGGTGGCGGGCCCGTCGGTCGCGCTGTCGCTCTCCGCGCTGCTGATGGCCCTCACGGCCGTGGGGTGGCTGGTGATTCGCTCCCCCGGTCCACGACCCCGCCCGACACGATGAACGCCATCACGTCGCTGCTGCTGGCGTCGACCGGCGTGACCTGGTCCGACGGAAACAGCAGGACCTGCCCGGCGAAGTTGTACGACTGCGGCAGGTAGACCGCCACCGAACCGGCGAGCCCGAGCGACTCGAGCGATTCCCGGGTCAGGAACCCGAGGGCGCGGGCGTTGCCTCCCGCCATCAGCGTCACCACCACCGGCCGGTCGAACCGTTTCTTTTCCCCGACGAACGCGCCGAGGACCTCCTTCAGCGAGTTGTACAGGAACCGGACGAGGGGCACCCGCTCCATCGCCTGCTCGACCAGGCCGAAGAGCGTGTTCCACAGAAATGTCGTGGCGAGCCAGCCGACCAGCGTGATCAGGGCGATCGTCACGACGAAGCCCGCCCCGTGCCAGGGGAGGCCCAGCCAGCCATCCACCGCGCGGAAGATGCGCCAGCACACGAAGAGGGTGAGCGCGATCGGCGCGGAGAGGAGCAACCCGTTCACGAAGTAGCGGACGAAGCGGTTCATCAGCAGCACCTGGTCGGGGAATCGCCATACCGGGCGGCGACATACTCGGCAAAGTACTCCCGTTCGGTCGGCTCGGGCGCGCCGGGGTGATGGGCGCGCAGGTGGGCGAGGAAGGCGGCGTAGTCGGGCATGCCGGACACCCGCCGCAGGACCGCGAGGCCCCGCGCCAGTCTGGTGCGGTCGTCAGACGGCATAGCCGGACTCCACGTACGGCGCTTCGCGCGTGGTCGCGGGCAGTTTCCCCCGCGTGATGTCCAGCCAGACCCGCGCAGACGAGATCACCACGAGTACCACCACCGCCATGAACAGCGCCGCCACGGCGACGTTGATCCGGTCGTTGAAGATCAGCCGGGCGCCCCGCGCGGGGTCGACGGTCCCCGCGGCCATCTCGGCCGCGGTGCTCGCGGCGTGGGCCAGGAAGCCCAGCCTGGGATCGGCGGCGAAGATCTTCTGCCACCCGGCGGTCAGCGTCACCACCAGCAACCAGGCGAGGGGAAGGAGCGTCACCCAGGCGTAGCGGGCCTTGCCGGAACGGATGAGGATGGTGGTGCCGATCGCCAGCGCCACGGCCGCGAGCAGCTGATTGCTGATGCCGAAGAGCGGCCAGAGGGTGTTGATGCCGCCGAGCGGGTCGTGCACGCCCTGCAGGAGGAACCATCCCCACCCGGCAACCACGGCGGCGGAGGCGAAGATCGAGCTGGGATACCATGAGGTGCGCCCCAGGGGCTCCCAGAGGTGGCCGGCCAGCTCCTGGAACATGAAGCGGCCGACGCGCGTGCCGGTGTCCACCGTCGTCAGGATGAAGAGCGCCTCGAACATGATGGCGAAATGGTACCAGAGGGCAGTCAGGTGGGTGCCGAAGGCCCCGGCAAAGATCTGCGCCATGCCGACCGCCAGTGACGGCGCACCTCCGGTGCGCGCCAGCAGGGTGGATTCGCCGACCGATGCGGCGAGCGCGTCCATCTGGCCGGGTGTCACGACGAAGCCCCAACCCCGAATCGTCTCCGCCGCCGCGTCCACCGAGCCTCCCAGCGCGGCGAGGGGGGCGTTGATGGCGAAGTACACACCGGGGTCGAGCACCGCCGCCGCGCAGAGGGCCATCACCGCCACGAACGATTCCATCAACATGCCGCCGTAGCCGATCAGCGGCGCGTCCCCCTCGCGGCGGAGCATCTTGGGCGTCGTGCCGCTGGCTACCAGGGCGTGAAAACCGCTGATCGCGCCGCAGGCGATGGTGATGAAGGCGAAGGGGAAGAGCTTGCCGGCAAAGACCGGCCCGGTGCCGTCGATGAACTGCGTCAGGGCAGGGAGCTTGATCGGCGGGAGCACCACGAGGATGCCGATGGCCAGCAGGACGATGGTGCCGACCTTCATGAAGGTGGAGAGGTAGTCGCGGGGACAGAGCAGCATCCAGACCGGCAGGACGCTGGCGATGAACCCGTACCCGATGATCAGCCACGCGATGCTCGTGGCCTCCATCGTGAAGAGCGGGGCGAGGGTCGCGCTCTCGGCCACCATCCGGCCCCCGACCAGGGCCGCGAGGAGGAGGACGATGCCGGCAGCCGTCGCCTCCAGGGTCCGGCCCGGCCGCCAGATCTTCATCCAGAAGCCCATGAGCAGGGCGATCGGGACGGTGCAGGCGATCGTGAACATCCCCCACGGACTGTCCCGCAGGGCGTTGACCACCACCAGGGCGAGCACGGCGAGCAGGATGATCATGATGGCCAGGATGGCCAGCATGGCCGCCATCCCCGTCACCGGGCCGATCTCCTCCTTCGCCATCTGGCCGAGCGACTTGCCGTCCCGCCGCATCGAGGCGAAGAGAATCACGAAGTCCTGCACGGCGCCGCCGAGAACCACCCCGAACACGATCCAGAGCATCCCCGGCAGGTAGCCGAACTGGGCGGCGAGCACGGGCCCGACCAGGGGGCCGGCGCCGGCGATGGCGGCGAAGTGATGGCCGAAGAGCACGCCGCGCGTGGTCGGCACGAAGTCCCGGCCGTTGCTCAGCCGCTCGGCCGGGGTGGCGCGTGTGGGGTCGAGTTCCAGGACCCGCGTCGCGATGAAGCGGGCATAGAAGCGGTAGGCGACCAGGTAGGTGCCGACGGCGGCGAGGACCAGCCACGCGGCGTTGATGGTCTCCCCGCGGTGCAGCGCGAGGACGCCCCACGACACCGCGCCGACGACGGAAACGACGACCCAGAGGAGTGTCTGCATGCTGAGAAGATGTTGCCGAACGCCGTTCTCCGGAAGCTCCTCGGTCCGCCTGCCACGCCTTCTTGCCCTCTTCCTGTTCCCGCCGTAGGTTCTGCCTCCTATGCCGACACCCCCTTCCGAGTACAAGAGCAGCCACTGGCACACCGCGGCCGGCCGTCGAAGCGGCGGCGCCGTCATGGAACAGCCGGCCCCCCACGCCATCGAGACCGGGTTCCGGGGCAAGGTGGCGGTGGTCACCGGCGGGGCGACGGGGCTGGGACGTGCGATCGCCCTTGAGTTCGGCCGCCTGGGCTGCCACGTCGGCTTCTGCTTCGTGGACCTCCCGGGGCGGGACGTCACCGAACAGGCGCTCCTGACGGAGACGGCGCTCCGGGCGATGGGCGTCGAGGTGTTCGCCGCCAAGTGCGACGTCCGCGACGCGAAAGCGGTCGACCGCTTCATGGCGGACGTGCGATCGGAACTCGGCGGACTTCACATCCTGGTGAACAACGCGGGGATCGCAGTGGACGGCGCACTGTGGCGGATGACCGATCGGGCCTGGAAGGATGTCCTCGAGACCAACGTGACGGGCACCTTCCAGTGCATTCGTGCGGTCTCGAACGGCTTTCGGGAACAGCATTACGGCAAGATCGTGAACGTCAGCGCGCACCAGGCGGAACGGCCCGGCTTCGGCGTCGCCAACTACGCGGCGAGCAAGGCGGGCGTCATCGGGCTCACCCGGGCGGCGGCGGTCGAGCTCGGACCGTCCAACGTGAACGTCAACGCCGTGGCGCCGGGGTTCATCCGGACCGAACGGATGGGCATGCTTCCCGACGAGGTCATTGAACGCGCCAAGAAGCACTCCGTCCTTGGACGGGTCGCCGAACCGGCCGATGTCGCCAAGGTCATCTCCTTCCTCTGCTCCGACGACGCCCGCCACGTGACCGCCCAGGTCCTCGTGGTCGACGGGGGACTCTCGCTCGAATAGGGCGCCCTCGCCCCCACCCTCGCATCCCATTAGATTTCAAGGGCTTGGGACCATCCGCCGAGCGATCGGCGGATCGTCTTTATCCTGTTGTAGCGTCGTGACTTACCTGTGGCTGGCCAGCCCTCCCGAGGGTCGGTGCCGGTCCGGAATGGGAGTCCTCCGTGACACACATATATCGGCTTGCACTGCTCGTCGGCGTGGCCGCCTGTGCGGGAGGGAGCAAGACGCCGGTTGGTCCTCCTCCCGCCGAAGCGCAGACCCCGACGCCACCACCCTCGAAGAGCAAGATCAAGATGCCGCCCGCGGCCTCCCTGAACCTGCTTGGCATCGCCGGGCAGGTCGTCGGGGTGCTGCCGACCACGCTTGTGGTGGCGCGAGATTCCCTCGCCGGCAATCCCCCGTTTGCCGATCGGGCGAACAGCACCCGGTGGGTGGACTCGGTCTTTGGTGAGGGGCTGCTGATGCGGGCGCCGGAGGTGAACTGGAAGCTGCCGGCCCAGATGCGGAGCATCGCGCGGCGGGCGCCCGGCATCGCCGCCGATCCCGACTACATGGGCCAGGCGGTGCTGCGCAACCCGGACATCGACAAGGTGCCGGACCCGCTGATCTCGAACCTGCGTACCCTGATGGGCATCGCGGGGGGCCGTTTTGTCCTCATCCCTGCGGCGCTCTCCTTCCAGCACGACAGCACAGGGGCCGTCGAGGCCCGCGTCAACCTGGCCGGGGTGGACACCCGCCTTGGGGACGTCGTGTTCCGGAGTTACATCGTGGCCGCGGGGCCGACGCCCGCCGCCGCGATGGACGCCATGTTCGACATCCTCCTTCCCGCGGTCACCTTCGAGCCATGAGCCACGCCGTCACCCTCATCCCGGGCGACGGGATCGGCCCGGAGATCACCGCCGCCACCCGGAAGGTCCTCGAGGCCACGGGCCTGCAGTTCGACTGGGACGAACAGGTCGCCGGCATGGCCGCCGTGGACCGCACCGGCGATCCGCTTCCTGATGCCACCGTCGACAGCCTCCGCCGCACCCGTCTGGCACTGAAGGGCCCCCTCACGACGCCGGTGGGCACCGGGTTCCGCTCGGTCAACGTCGCCCTGCGAAAGGAATTCCAGCTCTACGCCAACGTCAGGCCCACCCGGAGCATCCAGGGGGCCGGCCGATTCTCCGATGTGGACCTCGTGCTGGTGCGGGAAAACATCGAGGGGCTGTATGTCGGAGTGGAGCACTTCGTCCAGGTGGGCGATGATCCACGGGCCGTGGCCGAGTCCATGGCCATCGTCACGCGCCAGGGATGCGAGCGCATCATCCGCTACGCCTTCGAGTACGCGGAGCGCAATCGCCGGAAGAAGGTCACGGTCATCCACAAGGCGAACATCCTGAAGATGGTGAGCGGGTTGTTCCTCGAGACGGGGCGCAAGGTCGCCGCGGAGTTCGAGGGCCGGATCGCGTTCAACGACCTGATCATCGACAACGCCGCGATGCAGATGGTGCTCCGACCCGAGCAGTTCGACGTGATGGTGACGACCAACATGTTCGGCGACATTCTGAGTGACCTCGCGGCCGGCCTGATCGGCGGCCTGGGCCTGGCGCCGGGCGGCAACATCGGCGCCGGCGCCGCGGTGTTCGAGGCGGTGCACGGCAGCGCGCCGGACATCGCGGGGAAGGGCGTGGCCAACCCCGCGGCACTGATGCTCGCCGGCGCGATGATGCTTGATCACCTCGACGAGGTCGCCGCGGGCGACCGGGTGCGCGGCGCCATCGCCGGCACGATCGAGCAGGACCGGGTGCGCACCCGCGACCTCGGCGGGACCGCCACCACCAAGGAGTTCGCCGATGCGGTTGTCCGGCGGATCGCCTGACGTTCCCTGCCTCACCTGCGGCAAGCGGGTGTACGGGATCGCGTGGGGGACCGACTGCCCCGACTGTCGAGCGATCCGGGAGGCGCGCGCCAACCAGATCGGTGGTCGCGTGGCCCTGGTCGCGACGGTCTGCATGGGCCTCTACGTCTGGTTCCAGGTGCCGCCCGAACCGGCGCTGGGCCGGATCTACGGGGCGATCGCCGTGCTCGTCACCTACGTGGTGGTTCGCCGCATCGTGAGCCGCACAGCCATGGAGTACCTCCCCCGATGACCGACATCATCCGCCTTGCAATGGTCGCCGCGCTGCTCGTGGCTGCCACCCCGTCCGCGCACGCCCAGACCGGACTGACCATCGACAACGCGGGCCGCGTACTGGTTCGCCGCACCCTCCCGGTCGCCGTCCCGAAGGGCGCCTCCGAGCACCGACTGCGTCTCGGTGCTTTCGACCCCGGCACCCTCTTCGCGCTCGACCCGGCGGTGAGCCTGCTGGCCGCCACCTACGACGGCGGCGCCGATGGCCAAAGCACGGCGCGGCGGGCGATCGGCCGGGAACTGGTGTTCGTGCGCGGGGCCGGGGACACGGTGCGCGCCACCCTGCTGGCGGTGGATCCCGAGCTCTATCGCTACGCCGACGGCACCATCGGCTTCCAGGCGCCGGGGATGGCGAGGTTTCCGGCCGATGTGGTGATCGTGGAGCCGACGGTCCGTCTTGCGCTCTCGAGCACCAGGTCGTTGAAGACCCTCGCGCTGGGGTATTTCACCGCCGGTGCGAACTGGCGGGCGAGCTACCAGGTGATTCTCAACGGCACGGACGCCAGGGTGTCGGGGAATGCGGTGGTGCAGTCCGGTTCGCTGAATATTCCTGACGCGGAACTCCAGCTGCTGGCGGGGGATGTCGGCACCGCACCGCGCGACCAGATGGTGGCGAAGCGCAACTACGCGGCAGCCGGTGTGATGGCCATGGAGGCGGGGCCGGCCGCGGAGCAGGGGATCGGGGAGGCGCATCTCTACTCCGTCCCGGGCCGGATGACGCTCCGGCCCGGCGAGACGTCGCTGGTGGCCCTCTTCGAGCCGACCACCGCCCCTGTCGTGAAGCGACTGGTGGTCCGGTCCGGCATCCCCTTCTGGGGCGGCCTGCCGCAGTACGGCGACGAGCAGGTGGTGCCGGTCGCGGTGACCTATGTCGTGACCCGCGCGCCCGGGACGCCGTTCGGCGACACGCCGGTCCCAGGCGGCGTGGCCCGGATCTACCAGCCTGACAACGCCGGGCGGCTGCAGCTGATCGGTGAGTCCGGCATCGGGCACACGGCGGCGGGGCAGCCGATGGAGCTCGACGCCGGCACCGCCTTCGACTTGACCGCCAGGCGCACCCAGACGACCTACACCACGGCTCGCGAGAAGAGCCGCACCACGGCCATGGCTGACTATGGTGTGCAGCTGTCCAACGCCGGTGACTCCACGGCCACCGTCGACGTGTACGAGGAGCGGGGAGGCGACTGGTCGGTGCTGCAGAGTTCGGTGCCGGCGGATCGGGTCTCGAGCACACGGGTCCGCTTCCGCGTTGCCGTTCCCGCCAAGGGGGACCTGACCTTCACCTACCGGATCAGGGCGACCTGGTGACGGCATCCACGCTGATCCATCTCTCCGACCTCCACTTTGGTCGGCCGGTGGACCTGGCCCAGATTCGCGCGGTGGTGCGTCAGGTCCCGGGCCTGGCGCCCGATGCGATTGTCGTGTCGGGTGATATCAGCCAGCGCGGCCGGCATGGGGAATACCAGCGGGGCCTGGTCTTCCTCGAGAGGATGCAGGAGAGCGCGCCCACCCTCCTGGTGCCTGGCAACCACGACGTGGAGTGGTGGAAGAGCCCCTTCGGGATCTTCGGGCGCCGTGTGCTGTATGCCAAGTACCGGACCTACTTCGGCGAAGAGTTGACGCCGGTACTCCGGGTGCCGGGCCTCGTCGTCGCCGGTGCCCTCTCGGCGCACGGCCTCGCGGCCGGCTCGCTCACCTGGAACCAGCGCGACCTGACGGTCAAGGGACACATCCCGGCGTCCGAAACCGATCGCCTGACGGCGCTGTTCGCCGCCGAACCCCGGGACACGGCGAAGGTGGCGGTCCTGCACCACAACGTCCTGCGCGGGGACATCTCCCGGCGGATGGGGCTCGCGCACTGGGCCAGCGCCCAGCGCCGGCTCGACGCCACCGGCGCCGACGTCGTGTGCTGCGGGCACGACCACCAGGAGGGCGCCGGCCAGTTGCCACACGGGGCGGTGGTGAGCACGGCGAGCACGCTGAGCGACCGGACCCGCGGCAAGCGACCGTCGGTGTTCAACACGGTGCGGATCGACCGGGAGTCGGTGCAGGTGGAACACTGGCGCTGGGACCGCGCGGCGGAGGAGTTCCGCCCGTCGGACAGTCACGTCTTTGCTCGTGCAGGGGAACGCCATGGGGTTGTGGGGGCCGGACACGTCGCCTGAGACCGCCGAGGTGGTGCTCCAGCGCCGGCTGGAAGCGCTGGGGATGCCGCCGTTCAAGGGGTTTGCCACGCACACCAACCGGACGGTGATGCTGAGCGTGACCGGCGAGGGCGTGCTGCGATTGCACCGGGGGTACGCCTGGGCGCCGGACCGGGTCCTCTCGGCGATCGTCCGCTACGTGCGGCCGGGAACCCGCCGGGCGACCCGGCGCGTGGCGGAGCAGGAGTTCCTGTCCTTCCCGGTCGAGGCGCATGCAGCTCCCCGCCGGCCCAGCCGGCGGGGCGCGGAACGGGCACTCCCGGGGGATGCGGCGACCCTGGCTCGGCTGGCGGCGCTGCACGCGCGGTACAACGCCGAGCACTTCGCCGGGAAGCTGCCGACGATCCGGTTCCGGCTTTCCGGTCGCATGCGGACCCGGCTCGGTGAACTGGCGGTGGACGCGCAGACGGGACGGGCGCTCGAAATCGCGGTCAGCCGGGTTCACCTGCGGCACGGCTGGACCGAGGTGGAGCAGACCGTCCTGCACGAGATGGTGCACCAGTGGCAGGCCGAGTCGAGCCTGTCGGTCGATCATGGTGTGATGTTTCGCCGGAAGGCGCGCGCCGTGGGCATCGAGCCCACCGCGCGGCGCCACCTGGGCCGCGGTGGCCCCCGGCATGCAGCAGGCTGAACCTTCAACGAAATGGCTTGAGGCGGCACATGGCAAACGCGTTTACAGGGGTGGATTTCTACGACATGGACTCCCTGCTCTCCGAGGAGGAGCGCGCGGTGCGCGACACCGTCCGCGCCTGGGTGGAGGAGCACCTCATGCCGGTCATCGGTGAGGCCTACATCGAGGGGGAGTTTCCGAAGCAGTTGATTCCAGGGATGGCGGAGCTCGGGTTCTTCGGTGCCAACCTGCCGGAAGAATACGGCTGCGCCGGACTGAACAACGTGGCGTACGGCCTGATCATGCAGGAACTGGAGCGGGGCGACAGCGGCATCCGCTCCTTCGCCTCGGTCCAGGGCGCCCTCGTCATGTACCCGATCTATGCCTTTGGGTCGGAGGAGCAGAAGAAGCACTGGCTGCCGCGCCTCGCCGCCGGCACGGACATCGGCTGCTTCGGGCTGACCGAGCCGGACTATGGCTCGAACCCCGGCGGGATGATCACCACCGCCAGGGAGACCAAGGACGGCTGGCTGCTGAACGGCGCCAAGATGTGGATCACCAACGGCTCGCAGGCCACCGTGTCCATCATCTGGGCCAAGACCGGGTCGGTGGACGACACCAAGTCGATCCGCGGATTCATCGTGCCGGCGGACACGAAGGGCTACACCGCCAAGGACCAGAAGGGGAAGCTCTCCCTGCGCGCCAGCGACACCAGCGAGATCGTCCTGCAGGACTGCCTCGTCCCCAGGGACGCGATCCTCCCGAAGTCGGGCGGCATCAAGAGCCCGCTGATGTGCCTGACCCAGGCGCGGTACGGCATCGCGTGGGGCGGGATCGGGGCCGCGATGGCCTGCTACGACGAGGCGCTCAGCTACTCCAGGGAGCGCGTCATGTTCGGCAAGCCGATCGGCCAGACGCAGCTGCAGCAGTCGCGGCTCGCCGACATGCTGACCGAGATCACCAAGGCGCAGCTGTTGACGCTGCAGCTCGGCCGACTGAAGGACGCCGGCACGATGATTCCCGACCAGGTGTCGCTCGCCAAGCGGAACAACATCAACATGGCCTGCGAAGCCGCGCGCGAGGCGCGCCGCCTGCTGGGCGCCAACGGCATCCTGGCGGAATACCACTCGATGCGGCACATGGCCAACCTCGAGTCGGTGTACACCTACGAGGGCACGCACGACATGCACACCCTCATCCTCGGCCAGGCCGTGACCGGCCTGTCAGCCTTCTGACCCACGACGTCATGCCAGGGGAACTGCCGTGAAAGTCGCCGTCTGCATCAAGCGGGTGCCGGACATGGACCTGCGATTTGCCATCGGGTCCGATGGCAAGGCGCTGGATCCCGCCGGACTGAAGTTCGACATCGCCGACTTCGACGGGTACGCCGTCGAGGCTGGCCTGCGGCTGGTGGAGCAGGCGGGCGCGGGTGAAGTGGTCGTGGTCTCCGTCGGCCCCGCCGCCGTCCAGGAAACGCTCCGCAAGGCGCTCGGGATGGGTGCGACGCGGGCCATCCAGCTCGAGGCGGCAGCGATCCCGTTCGACGGGATGGCCGTCGCCGCGGCACTTGCCGCGGAACTCAAGGACGGTGGCTTCGACCTGGTGCTCTTCGGCAGGATGGCGACCGACAGTGCCAACCAGACTGTGGGGCCGATGACCGCGCACCTGATGGGCGTGCCGTGCGTGACGGCCATCAGCAAGCTCGACGTGGCCGACGGCCGCGGCACCGCGGAGCGCCAGCTCGAGGGCGCGGCCGAAACCGTGACCTTTCCGCTCCCGGCGGTCGTGACGATCGACGAGGGCCTTGGCCGGCCGCGCCTCCCCTCCCTCAAGGGGATCATGGCCGCCAAGAAGAAGCCGCTCGACGTCAGGCCCGCGCAGCTCGGCACGGCCAGCCTGACCGTTGATCACATCGCGCTCCCGCCCGACCGTCCCCCCGGCCGGATCATCGGCGAGGGTGCGGACGCGGTGCCGGAGCTGATCCGGCTTCTCCAGACCGAAGCGAAGGTGCTCTGATGGCCACCATGTTCGCATTTGCGGAATCACGGGGCGGCGCGCTGCGTAAGGTCGCGCTGGAAGCGGTCAGCGCCGCGCGCCAGGCGGCCGATGCCACCGGCGGCGGCGAGGTGCACGCGATGGTGGTCGGTGCGCCCGGGATCGGGTCCACCGCGCCAGCCCTCGGGCAGGCCGGCGCCGACGTCGTCATGGTGGTCGAACACGCCGAGCTCGCGCGGTACAGCCCGGAGGTCTGCTCCGCGACCGCGGCAGCACGACTGCAGGCGGGCGGCTATCGCGGGGCATTCTTCGCCGCCTCCGCCGAGGGGCGGGACCTGGCGCCCCGTGTGGCGGCGGCCCTTGGCCTCAGCATGGCCGCTGACCTGACGGAGTTCGCATTCGAGGGCGAGGTGCTGGTGGGCCAGCACCCGACCCACATCGGGAAGATCATCACCACGGTGCGGCTGGCCGGGACACCGGCCATCGTGACGCTCCGGCCGGGCGCGGTGCTGGTGGCGGAGGCGGGTCGCACACCGGTGGTGGAACCGGTGGCACCGGCGCTCGATCCGGGCGCGGCGCGGGTGGTGGTCACCGCGCTCGGCGGCAAGGGCGACGCGCAGCTCGACCTGGCCGATGCGCCGGTGGTCGTCAGCGGCGGTCGCGGCCTGCGGGAGGCCGCGAACTTCGCGCTCGTGGAAGCGCTTGCTGCGGCGTTCGGCAACGCCGCCGTCGGCGCGACTCGGGCGGTGACGGACGACGGATGGCGGGATCCCGCCACCCAGATCGGGCAGACCGGCCGCATCGTGAGCCCCGACCTGTATGTCGCGGTCGGCATTTCCGGCGCCATCCA
This sequence comes from Gemmatimonadota bacterium, assembly GCA_024641745.1. Lineage (GTDB taxonomy): Bacteria > Gemmatimonadota > Gemmatimonadetes > Gemmatimonadales > GWC2-71-9 > SPDF01. Next base: position 17,513 of record JAHECL010000018.1, read on the forward strand.
GCACCTGGCCGGCATGCGGACCTCGAAGACGATCGTGGCCATCAACAAGGACAAGGACGCGCCGATCTTCAAGCTCGCCGACTACGGCATTGTCGGCGACCTCTTCGAGGTGATGCCGGTCCTGACGGAGGCAGTCCGGAAGGCGAAGGCGGGCGGCTAGCGCCAGCCGCCCGGGAGGATGCGCGGCACCTGCGCGCGGTAGTCGCCGTATGCCGGTTCCCGCTCCTCCATCCATCGCTCCTCCACGCGGGCCTTTCGTTCGAAATAGGCGAGCGAGACCACGAAGACCACCGCCCCGGCCCACCAGCCGCCGCGCAGGACGCCGTACCCGGTGAGGGCGACGACCACGCCGAAGTAGATCGGGTGCCGGACCAGGCGGTAAATGCCGCGGGTCACGAGCCTGCCGTGGGGGAGGGGCTGGGTGGCGGGAGTGAGGTTGGGTCCGAGGGTGCGGGCACCGACGAGCATGAGCAGGACGCCGGCGCCGAGCCAGGCGAGGCCCGCCCAGTGCGCGGCCCCGGCGGGGTCGAGCCCTCCCCACGCCCGCGCGACGAGGGGGACGCCCAGCAGCACCAGCATGCCGAGGAGTGCCTGCCCCCAGACCCACGGGTCACGTATCGCGGTCCTTCGGTGCACAGGGCGCACGTTATATTCCTTCCGCAGTCGTCCGTCCCGGAATCTAAGGAGCTTCCCCCGTGTCCTCCATCCTGCCGAGCCGCCATCAACTTCCCCTGCCTCGGGAGAGGTTCATCCTGGACGAGGCGCCGGGCGCCGAGGCGATCGAGATGGATGTGCTCTTCGTCGGTGCCGGTCCGGCCGGGCTGGCGGGCGCGATCGAGCTGGCGCGGCTGGCCAGGGCCGACCAGGAGGCGGGGGGCAGCCTGGGTGAGCTGAATATCGGCGTGCTCGAGAAGGCGGCGGGACTCGGCGAGCACAACCTGTCCGGCGCGGTGGTCAACCCGCGCGCCTTCCGCGAACTCTTTCCCGACCTGACCGACGCTGACTTTCCCTTCCGCCAGCGGGTGGACGCCGAGGCGGTCTACTTCCTGACCGAAGGCGCCGCGCGCCGGATCCCGACGCCTCCCACGATGCACAACACCGGCAACTACTCCGCCTCGATCTCCGAGATGGTCCGCTGGCTCGGCGGCAAGGCGGAGGAACTCGGGGTCAACGTCTTCACCGGGTTTCCAGTCGAGTCGCTGCTGGTCGAGGGCCAGGCCGTCCGCGGTGTGCGGACCACGCCGAGCGGGCTGGACCGCGACGGCGGCCCGGGGGGCGAGTACGTCGAACCGACCGACCTGACCGCCCGGGTCACCGTGCTGTCGGAGGGGACGCGCGGCACCCTCGCGCAGGCGTGGTGTGAGTGGCAGGGGGTGACCTCTGCCAATCCCCAGATCTTCGCGCTTGGCGTCAAGGAAGTCTGGAAGGTGGCGCGCCCCCTCGATCGGGTGATTCACACCATGGGGTGGCCCCTCCCCGCGGACGCCTTCGGCGGCAGCTGGTGCTATCCCCAGGGCGACCAGGTCTCCATCGGTCTGGTCGCGGGCCTCGATTACGGCAACGCCCGGCTCGACGTCCACATGCTGCTGCAGCAGATGAAGCTGCATCCCCTCTTCCGGGAGATCCTCGCGGGAGGCGAGCTGGTGGAGTGGGGCGCGAAGACGATCCCCGAAGGCGGGTACTACGCGTTGCCGACGCGGCGCTCGGGGGATGGCCTGGTGATCGTGGGCGATGCCGCCGGGTACGTGGACGTGCCGTCCCTCAAGGGTGTGCATTACGCGATGCAGTCCGGCATCTACGCGGCCCGGGCCATCTTCGCGGCGCTCAAGCAGGACGATGTGTCGGCGTCCGTGCTCGCGGAGTCCGACCGGCTGGTGGATGAAAGCTACGTGCGCGACGATCTCTATCGGACGCGCAACATGCGGCTGGCCTTCAAGGACGGTTTCCTGATGGGGGCGGCGAAGGCCGGCCTGATGACCCTCACCGGCGGGCGGTTCCCCGGGGGCCGGATTCCCATGCACGCCGACGCCGAGGCGCGGCGGACCGACGGGGAGGACACCACGATTGTCCCGGACGGCACCCTCACCTTCAGCAAGCTCGACGCCGTCTTCAAGTCGGGGAACGCCACGCGCGACACGATCCCGAGCCACCTGCTGGTGGGACGCGACGTCAGCGGGGAGGTGGCGGAGTTCTACGCCCACCTCTGTCCGGCGGGCGTCTACGAGCGGGTGGGAGACGAACTCCGCGTCAATCCGCCAAACTGCGTCGACTGCAAGGCGACCGACATCCTCGGCCCCCGCTGGACCCCGCGCGAGGGTGGCAGCGGCCCCCGCTACCGGGTGATGTAGCCCATGGCCGACCGGACGCGCGAGTTCCCCGGGCTCGCGTCACCTGAACCCCCCGCCCAGCCATCGGCCAGCGAGCGGCTCTGGTCCGTTCCCGATCCGATGCTGGTGGATGCCGGCGGTCACGGCGAGTTGCTGGTCGCCAAGGTCCGGCTCGCGCTGGTGTCGCTGGTCTTGGTCATTCCCGTCTACAACATCATTGCGACCCCCTACCTCATCGAGGCCTGGGTCGGGCTGGCCTCCACCGGGATCGCCCTGGTGTTCGCGGCAGCCATCTGGGGCGTCGTGCGGCGGGGGTTCTACCGGCCGTGGCTCGGGTTCCTCACCAGCGGGGTGGACGTCACCATCGTCACCGCCACCCTGGTGGCATTTCTCCTGATGGACGCCCCGCATGTGGCGGTGAACAGCCGCATCATGTACAGCGTCTATTTCTTCTCCATCGGCGCGGCCAGCCTCCGATACGACACGCGGATCTGCATCGTGACGGGCGCGATGGCGGTGGTGCAGTATCTCCTGGTCGTGCTGGCTGCCAGCTATTTCTGGGACCTCAACGACCTGCGGTATGCGCCCTTTACCTACGGCATGGTGAGCTGGGGGGACCAGTTCGGCCGGCTGGTCCTCCTGGGCGCTGCCGGCGTGCTGAGCACCGCCATCGTCGACCGCTCACGGCGCCTGCGCCACCTCTCCGCGATGGACGGTCTCACCGGCCTGCTCAATCGGGGCTACTTCGAGGCCCGGTATGCGTCGGAAGTCGCGCGGGCCCGCCGCCACGGGCACCCGCTCGCGGTGGCGCTGCTCGACCTCGACCGGTACAAGAACTTCAACGATCGGTACGGGCACGCGAGCGGCGATGTGGCGCTGCGCGTCCTGGCGGAGGTCATTTCAAAGGGGCTCCGGAGCACCGACACGGTGGCCCGGTACGGGGGGGATGCGTTCGTGGTGCTCCTGCCGGAAACAGGACCGCAGGCTGCCTTCGAGAAACTGGAGCAGTTGCGGCTCGCCGTGGCGCGGGCGGAGTTCACGATTCCACGGCACGACCTGACCGCCCAGATCACGCTGAGCGCAGGCGTCGCCAGCCTGCCGGACGACGGCACCGACCCGGTTGAACTGCTGGAGGTCGCCGATCGCCGGCTGTTCGAGGCGAAAGAGGGTGGGCGCAATCGCGTGGTGGGCCTCCCGGACTAGGCGACGGCCCGCTCCGCCTCCCGCGCGAACCGCTGGCCCTCGCCGACGTTCACCCGCGCGAGCAGGGCGCCGCCGACCAGGAAGAACCCCACGACCGAAAGCAGCGCCGTGCGGCTCGAGCCGGTCAGCATGATGGCGACGGAGAACATCGCCGGGCCCAGGATGCCCGCGAATTTCTCGAAGACCGCGAAGAACCCGAAGAACTCCCCTGACAGGTGCCGCGGAATCATGCTGGCGAAGAGCGAGCGGCTCAGCGCCTGCACCCCTCCCTGTACCATTCCCACCAGCACGGCGAGCAGGATGAAGTCCCGGTCGCTCTGCATGTAGAAGCCCAGAACGCTGATCCCGAGGTAGGCCGTCAGGCCGACGAAGATCGCCGGCCGGGTGCCGATCCGGTGGGCCAGCCCGCCGAAGAGGAAGGCGAACGGTACCCCCACGAACTGCACCAGCGCGATCGCCGCGATCATCGTGGTCCGCGTGATCCCGATCTCCTCGCCGTAGATCGCCGCCATCCGGATGATCGTTCCCACCCCGTCGTTGTAGATCAGGAAGGCGAGGAGGAGCAGAAACGCCTGGCGGTAACTCCGCAACTGCCGAAAGGTGTGCCCCAGGCGCCGGAACGAGGCCCGGACGGCGCCGAGGCGTCGCTCCTCGTCGTCGAGCGTGCGGGCCGGCGGTTCGGGGACGCGGCGGAAGAGAGGCAGGCTGAATCCCATCCACCAGAGCGCGGTCAGGATGAAGGTGATCCGGGTCGGCAAGGTCGCCTGGCTCGGACTCAGGCCCTCCCCCGACGGCAGGCCGAACGCGGCCGGCGCGAGGATGATCCCCAGGCAGGCGAGCAGGAAGAGTCCGCCCCCCAGATAGCCGAGGGCATACCCGGCGGTGGAGACACGGTCCATCTCCTCCGGCGCCGCGACGTGGGGGAGGAGCGAGTCGTAGAAGACGAAGCTGCCGTTCACCCCGATATTGGCCAGGATGAAGAGGACCGCCGCGAACATCCACTGGCCGTGCCGGATGAAGAACATCGCCGCCACCGCGCTGGCGCCGAACAGCAGGAAGGCGCCGAGCAGGCGCTTCTTGGCGGCGGAGTGGTCGGCGATCGCCCCGAGAATCGGCGAGAGCACGGCGATGATCGCGAGCCCGAGGGTGGTGGCGAGGCTGAACCGATAGGTCGCCTGGACCGGCGGGAGGCCGGCGGCGGCGACCGCGCTGAAGAAGGTCGGGAAGATCGCCGTGACGATGACGACGTACATCGCCGAGTTGGCCCAGTCGTAGAGCATCCACGCCCGGACCGCGGGCCGGTCGAGGGAGAGGGACCGGACGAGCCCGCCGAACCGCCCGCTCACCTGGCGCTCCCCGGCCGCGCATAGCCGGCAGCAACCCGGACGCTCAGCGCCCGGGGCGCCAGCCGGGTCAGCCACGCCCCCGCCCGCGGCATCGGCCCGGACATGCCGTGACTGGCGTTCCGGCGGTAGGCGCGGAGCCCCGCACGCGCGACCACCCCTGGCGTCTGCATGCCGAAGGCCGCCGCGGGCCTGGCCATGTCCGCCGACGCGAAGAAGCGCGTGTCGACCGGGCCCGGGCAGAGGCAGGAACAGCGGACGCCGGTGCCACGAAGCTCGTGGTGCAGCGCCTCGCTCCACGTGAGGAGGTACGCCTTCGTAGCGGCGTACACCGACAGCCCGGGCAGACCCTGGAAGGCAGCGGTGCTGGCCACGTTGAGAATCCCGCCCCGTCGCCGCTCGACCATGCCCGGCAGCACTCGCAGGGCGAGTTCGGTGGCGACCCGTACGTTCACGTCGAGGACCCGCAGCTGGTGGTCCACCGGAACCTCCGCGCCTCGCCCCTGTGCCCCCACGCCCGCGTTGTTGATCAGGTGGTCCACCACCACCCCGCGGGTATCGAGCGCGCGAAGCAGCCCCTCCACCGCGCCGGGGTTCGCGAGGTCCGAGACCACGATGTCGACCGGGGCCCCCTGGGCGCGCGCGCCGGCGGCCACCCTCTCCAGGCGATTCGGGTCGCGGGCGGTGAGCACCAGGCGGGCACCCGTGGGCGCCAGCAGGTCCGAGAAGGCGGCGCCGATCCCGCTTGACGCGCCGGTCACGAGCACCGTCGTGCCGGCGAAGAGGTCAGGGCTCACGCGGCTCCCCCCGGGGCGGTGCGAGTCTTTCGCATCGAGATCGCGACCGAAGTGGCGAGGATCGCCACGATGATGGCCAGGGAGACGGCGCTCGCGACATGGACCAGGCCGTTGAGGAGCATCTTGACCCCCACGAAGACGAGGATGGTGGCGACCCCGGGCTTCAGGTATTCGAAGCGGTCCATCATCCCGGCGAGGACGAAGTAGAGCGCGCGAAGGCCGAGGACCGCGAAGATGTTCGAACTGTAGACAATGAACGGGTCGCGCGTGATGGCGAAGATGGCCGGAATGCTGTCGATGGCAAAGACGAGGTCCGACCACTCCACCATGAGCAGCACCAGCAGCAGCGGCGTGGCCATCCAGCCGCGCCGCGTTTTGGTCACGAATCGCTGCCCGTCGTACGCGTCGGCCATCGGGATGACCCGGCGTGCCATCCGGACCAGCGGATTGCGCTCCGGCTCGATCCGGTCGCCGGTGCCCCGGAACATCCGGATGCCGGTGAGGACCAGGATGGCGCCGAAGAGGTAGATGATCCAGGTGAACCGCATCAGCAGCAGCGCGCCGAGGCCGATCATGATGCCGCGCATGATCAGGGCACCGAGAATCCCCCATTTGAGGATCCGCGGCTGGAGGTCCGCCGGCACCGCGAAGTACTGGAAGATCAGCAGAAAGACGAAGAGGTTGTCCACGCTGAGCGACAACTCGATCACGTAGCCGGTGAGGTACTCGAGCGCCGGCTTGGACCCCTCCTGCGTCCAGAGAAACGCGCCGAACAGCAGGGCCAGCGCGACGAGCCCGGTGCACCAGGCCAGGGCCTCCCGAAAAGAAAGGACATGGGAACGGCGATTGAGGATGCCCAGGTCGACGATGAGCAGCCCGGCGACGAGCGCGGTAAATCCGGTCCACACCATCGGATCGTGGTGGTGCACCTAGAATCCCGGCGCGGCCGTGTGCGTGGTTTCATCCAGGAGGATCGCGGGGACAGCGTCCCCCACCGCCACCTCCTGCCATCCCTCGGCCAGGACCAGCAGCGCGTTGGCGCGCACCATCGAGGTGAGGATGCCGGATCCCTGCGGTCCCGTCAGGCGCGCCTCGGGCCCCCGATCCGACGCCGTCACGACGCCGCGCAGGAAGTGCTGCAGCCTCGGGCGAAGCGTGATCGTCTCGGCGGCCCGGACCGTGGTCGCACGCCGGAAGGGGAGCCGATGCCCCCCCATGGCGCGAATGGCGGGCCGGACGAAGAGCTCGAAGGTGACCATCGCGCTGACCGGGTTGCCCGGCAGGCCGATCCAGGGAACGCCGAGCACCTGGCCGAATCCAACCGGGGCACCGGGGCGCATGCGCAGCTTCCAGAAGTCGATGGCCCCGCCCAGTTCGGTCACGGCATCCCGCAAATGATCGTGCTCGCCCACACTGATACCCGCCGTCGTCACGAGCAGGTCGCATTCCGGGGCCCGGCGCAGGTGCGCGCGGACGCTCTCCGGTGTGTCGCGCGCCAGCCCGAGGTTGAGCGGTTCACCGCCGGCCAGGCGGATCAGGGCGTGCAGCGTGTGGCTGTTGGAGCTCGCCACCTTCCGTCCGCTCAGGATTTCCTCCGGCTGGTCCACATCCACGATTTCGTCACCGCCACCGAGGATCCCGACGCGGGGGCGCCGGAACACCAGCGGGTGGCCCACCGCCAGGGAGGCGAGCACGCCGAGCTCGGCGGCGCCCAGCTCCGAGCCGGCCTCCAGGACAAGGCTTCCGCGGCGGATGTCCTCCCCCGCATGCCGGATGTTGGCGCCCGCGTCACGGTCGCCGAGGATCGCCACCGTGTCGCGTCCGAGGTCGGTGTCTTCCTGGCGGATGACGGTGTCGGCGCCGGCCGGGAGCGGGGCGCCCGTGAAGATGCGGGCGCATTCCCCCCTGGCCAGCGTGCGCTTGGGGAAGGCGCCGGCGGGGATCTGTTCGATGACCCGGAGCGAGACCGGCCGGTCGGGAGTGGCGCCCCGGACGTCGTCAGCCCGGGCCGCGTACCCGTCCATCGCCGAATTCGTCCAGGCTGGGAGGTCGAGGGGGCTGACCAGCGGCTCGGCGAGCACCGACCCGAGGGCGTCGTCGAGCGGAAGTCGGAGGGTCGGTTGCCGGGGGACGGCGGCAAGGATGCGGAGCGCGGCATCGCGCGCCGAAAGGGTGGTCACGGGTCGATGATCCGGGCCCCGTCCCATCCGATATTGGCGAGGAATTGCAGCCACATCGTGTCGCGAAACCGGAGCACGCGACAATCCGCTTCCAGGTCCCCGTCGGTCACGATGGCGAGCCACTGGTCGGCGGCGTCCGAGTCGCCGTTGAAGAGGGGGGTGTCCGCCACCTCGGTGCGGAAGACCTCGATCTTGGGGAGGGGGAACGCGGTGAATCCCTCCACCAGCACCAGGTCGGCGCCGTCGAGATACCGCCGGGCCAGGGTCACCGGATCCTGGTCGTCGGGAGCACGCTCGAAGAGGATCCGGACATCGGGGGAGGCGATCAGCACCCGCTCGGCGCGCCCCTCGTGAAAGTGGCGGTAGCTGTCCGTGCCGGGCGTGTCGGCCTGCGCCGGGTGGCTGGCGTGCTTGATGGTCATGACCCGTTTGCCGCGGCGGACATACTCGGCCGACAGCGCGACGGCGAGGGTGGTCTTGCCGGAGTTCTTGCGGCCTACGATGGAGAGGATGCGAGTCGCCGCCACAGCGCGTCCGCCTGGGTGAGGTCGTGAGGGGTGTTCACATTGAAGAACAGGGTGGAAGGGTCGCCGTGGACGGCGACTTCCGCTGCAGGGAGGATACAGGTTCTGACGGCCGAGTGGAAGGCGATGGCCCGCAGGTCGCCGGCGGCGATGGCGACTTCGATCGGGCGCCGACAGCCGGGCCCATAGCCTGCGCACATCGGCTCGACGCCCCGCCGGCCCCCACTGGCCGGGAGCACGGCGTCGGCGTCCGCCAGCCCGGATGCCAGCTGCCGGAGCAGGGACGCGGGCACAAACGGCATGTCCCAGGCGACGCAAACCACCGGTCGGGGGTCCGTCGCGACTGCCGTGAGAATCCCGCCCAGCGCCCCGGCGCCGGGCTCCCGGTCCGGCACCACCTGGAGGTCGCCCCGCCACCCGGCCGCCTGCGGATCGTTGGCGACGAGGAGCGGAAGTTCACCCAGCGCGTCGTGCAGGGCGGCGACGACTCGGTCGAGGATGCGCATGGCTCCGACGACCTGGAGGCCCTTGGGGAGGCCGCCATAGCGGGTGGCGCCGCCGCCTGCGAGGACGGCACCACGCACTCTGCCGTCGAACGATTCAGTACCGACGGCCGCGCTTCTTCTCAAGCACGACGTCCGCCCCGATGACGATGCTCCAGAGGTTCTTCCACTCGTTCACGATGGTGGGCGCGTCGATGCCGGGGGCGGTGGGGCCGGAGACGGTTGCGATCTGGACGAGGTTGTCCCGGACCTCGGTTCGGAGCTGCCATCCCTTCCCGAGGACAGCGGTGAGCCCGCCGCCGAACACGAAGCCGGGTGTGATCCTGGTGCTGGAGGGATCATCGTAGACAACCACGACCAGCTGTTCCCCGTCGATGATGACGTTGCCAGACATCGAGACCGGGCTGAGGTTGCTGAACAGCAGGCCGCCCTGGGCACGAATGTACGGGGAAATTGGCTGGTCGGCGCCCATCCGCAACACCGGTCCCACGGTGAGGAGGACGGCAGAGCTCGATTTCGACGATCCGTTGATGCTCGAGCAGACTTCCTGTGAGCGGGGGTCCGGGTTGGGCGAGGCGGTGGCACACCGATCCTCGATGCCGACGCCCATGAAGAACACTTCGCCGGCGAAGCCCACCTTCTGCTTTGGGAAATACATGCCGGAAAACAGGACGCCCACCGAGCCGCTGATGCTCCGGCTGAGGTCGAGCAGGTCGAACCCGATATCCGGGGCCAGGATCGGCTGGTCCTGGACCGTCCAGAGATCGCTCCCGTTGGTGTAGGTCAGGCCCATCGTGAAGATGAGCCGCGCCTCGTCTTCCGTCTTTTGCGCCGCCGCGGGAGACGTGAGCGTCAGGCTGCCCAGGATCGCCAGAACCATCGGTGTTCGCATCACACCCCCAGCACGTTGTGATAAACGGACAGGCACCGGTCCATTACGACCGGCACGCCCTCCGCTTCCAGTCGTCGTGCGGTATCCTCATGGATCACACCCACTTGCATCCAGACCAGACGGGGTCGAACGGCCAGCAGGTCCGCGAGCAGCGCCGGCACGAACTCCGAACGGCGGAAGATGTCCACCACGTCGATCGGTCCCGCCGCCTCCGCGGAACGGAGGTCCGGGTATACCGGCTCTCCCAAGGTGACGCCGCCCGCGGGGTGAACTGGCACAATCGTATAGCCGGCCCGCTGGAGGTAGGCCGCCACGCCGTGGCTGGCCCGGTGCGGCCTGGGACTCAGCCCGACCACCGCGATACGCCGCGAGGCCCGGAGGAGCCGGCGAATCTCGTCGTCTCCGGGCTCCATCACGCCTGACCCGGCGGCCCATGGAGTTGAGGCGTGCCGCTCACCGCCCGGCCTACCAGGACCATCCCGGAGCGGCGGGCAACTTCCACGGCCAGGGTGGAAGGCACCGACGGCGTCGCCACCCACGCCAATCTTGCGCGCGCTGCCTTGAACGCCAGTTCCGCTGAAATGCGCCCGGTCACCAGCAGGCCACCCCCGGCGATCGGCCTCCCCGCCAGCAGGGCTGCCCCGAGGACCTTGTCCACCGCATTGTGTCGGCCGATGTCCTCGGCGTGCTGGAACAGCTCCGCCCCGTCGGTCAGCGCCGCGGCGTGCACTCCCCCGGTGTCCTGGTACCGGGCACCGCGGGCAAACAGCTCCTTGAACCGCTGCCGGAGCAATTCGGGGTCGGGGGGTGCGCCTCGGGGAGGCTGGGGCCGGATGGAGGCGGGGTCGGCCAGGAAGGTGGAGACCGCACCGCAGCCCGACGCGAGCACGGGGCGGCGTCGCTCCGCGGCCACCGCGGCGGCGCATTCCTCGGGGATGTCCGCCCAGAAGCCGAGATCGGTGGCGCAGGGACGCAGGTGCACTTGCCCGACGGCGGAGATGTAGCCCTCGCCGAACAGCCAGCCGACCGCAAGCTCCTCGAGCAGCTCGGGGGTGCACATCCAGGTGACGGTCGGGACCCCGTTCACCTCGAGCCACACCGGGAACTCCTCAACCGCGGAGAGCTCCGGTCCCCGGCCCCGTCGGCGCACGGGGGGCGCCGGATCGGTCGCATCGGGTGGAGGAGATGGCATCGGGGGCATCCTCCCTCGGCCGCGCAGTACGAGTGGGGCGGGGTCAGAAGGAGAAGCCGACCCCCACCTGGTACCAGACGTTGGAAAGGTAGTTGTTGATGGCGTACGACTGCAGGATGCCGTTGATGTCCTCGTAGTACGGCGGCGGATAGGCGAGCCGCCAGAAGGCGCCGCGAATCTCCGCGCGGATGAACGACCGCTGGTTCACGAAGAACCGGGTGCCGGCGAACGGTGCCCAGTAGAATCGTCCGCCGAAATCGTACGCGTCGCTCCCGGTTGCGGAGCTGGACTTCCAGGCGTACCCGATGCCGCCCCCGATGTACGGCGCCAGGCCGTGCCAGGTCTTGCTGCCGGTAACGGTGTACTGCACGTCCGCCTCGAAGAGCCAGACGGGCGTCGGGACGAGCCCGCTGACGGCGAGCCGACCCTCGAGGTCCCGGTAGACCAGGGTGCCCTGCAGGTCGGCGTATTGGCCGGAAAAAGCGAACTCGAGGGGGCCGCTGACGGCGATGCCGAAGCGGCCGCCGTAGACCGGGCCGTCGTGGGGGCCGACGCCGATGATCCCGCCGTCACCGCCGATGTACCCCCCGACGAAGGTCAGGGATTTCTTCTTCGTGATGTCCCGGTACGGCGACTTGTCCGGCGGGTAGCCGACCTGCGCCAGCGCCGGCGGGGCGGCCACGAGGACGAGCAGGAGTGCAAGGGCGTAACGCATGCGGTCAGGGCTCCCGGAGATCGCGGCCCGTCATTTCGGGCGGCGGCGTGATGCCGAGCAGGCGGAGGACAGTCGGGCCGACGTCACGGAGCGCGCCACCGCCGCGGAGCGTCGCGGTCTCGGCGCGGACCGCCACAAGGGGCACGGGATTCGTCGTGTGGGCGGTGTGGGGCCCGCCGGTCGCAGGGTCGATCATCATCTCGCAGTTGCCGTGGTCTGCCGTCACCAGGACCGTGGCGCCGGTCGCTTCCGCGGTGCGGAGCACCCGCTGCAGGCAGCGATCGACGGTTTCGACGGCCTCGATCACCGCCGGCACGACGCCGGTGTGGCCGACCATGTCCGCGTTGGCGTAGTTGCACAGGATGAAATCATGCTCCGGCCTTCCGATCGCGCCACAGAGGACGTCGGTGATCCCGTCCGCGCTCATCGCGGGTGCCAGGTCGTAGGTGGCCACCTGTTGCGAGGGGACCAGGATGCGCTCCTCGCCGCGGTACGGTGGCTCGACACCGCCGTTGAAGAAGTAGGTCACGTGCGGATACTTCTCGGTTTCCGCCGTCCGCAACTGCGTCCGTCCCGCGTCCGCGAGCACCTCGGCGACGATGCGCGCCATGGTGAACGGCGGGAAGGCCTGCGGAAAGGGGAAGGTCTGGTCGTACTGCGTCATCGTCACCACGCCGGCCAGCGCGGGCCGGTCGCCCACGTCGAAGCCGTCGAATCCCTCGATCGCAAGGGCGCGGCAGATCTGCCGCATCCGGTCACTGCGATAGTTGAAGCAGAAGACCCCGTCACGGTCCCGGATCAGCGCGACCGGGCTGCCGCTCCGCTCGAACACCAGCGGCTTGATGAACTCGTCGGTCTCCCCCCGACCGTAGGCGTCGAGCACCGCCGCGTCCGGGCGGTCTTCCGGCCGGCCGATGCCGTGGACCATCGCATCATAGGCCAGCCGCGTCCGGTCCCAGCGCCGGTCCCGGTCCATCGCGAAATACCGGCCGGTCAACGACGCAATGACCGCCCGGTCGCCCGCGAGGCGCCGGAGGTCGGCCTCCAGACGGGCGACCACCTCCGCCGCGGAGGTGGGCGCCGAGTC
>JAHECL010000019.1 GCA_024641745.1 Gemmatimonadota bacterium
AGGTGCTCGATGAAACCGTTGCCTTTGCTGGCGGTGGTCGCGGTTGCCGTACTTGCGGGCCAGGCCTGTTCCGACTCTACCGGCGAGGGATCGTCAGCGCTCATCGCCACCGCGGTCACCGCCACCGACCACCAGAGCGCCCTGGTCGGGACGGCGCTGCCAAGACCGCTCCAGGTACTGGTGCAGGTCGATGGCCAGCCGAAGGCAGGCGCCCTGGTGTCCTGGGCTCCCAGCACCGGCAGCATCACCATTTCGTCGGGGCAGACCGACACCAACGGAATCGCCTCGGCCCGGTGGACACTCGGCGCCGCCTCTGGGGAACACGCGGCCTACGCCACCGTGGATGGCGCCGAGGGAGCGCCGGTGCAGTTCACCGCCACGGCGCTGGGGCACGTCTACGCGACCATTGACCCGCGCAGCAACCACCAGTCCGCCCGGGTCGGCATGGAGCTGTTTCGCGAGCTCGCCGTCGACGCCATCGTCGACGGCGTTGCAGCCGAGGGGATCGCGGTCGGCTGGGCCACCGCCGACGGCGAGCTGCTGTACGCCGAGGACCGGACCGACGCCAATGGCCGCGCCACGGCGATCTGGCGGATGGGCTCCATCACGGGGTCGGTGACGGCCCATGCCAGTGTGGAGCGAATGCAGGGGGAGCCGCTGGCGTTCCTTGCCTGGGCACTCCCCGGTCCGCCAACCAGCCTCGAAAAGGTCGAGGGGGACCAGCAGCTGGTGCCGGCCAACCTTCCCGCCTTCGGTCCGCTTCGTGTGGTCGCGTACGACCGGTTTGGCAACGACGCGCTCTGGGCCTTTGCCTGGTCGGTCGAGAGTGGCCCAGTGACGCTCCTCCCCCAGACCTTCGGAGAGAACGCCCCGCTCACGCGGGTCGCCGGGACCGGGGTCGAGGGTGAGGCGGTGGTGCGTGCGACCGCCCTCGGAACCGCGCTGTCGGTGGACTTCACCCTGACCGCAACGCCCCCGCTCGTCCCGCTGGTCATTCTCGACGAATCGTACCGGTTCGTCAGCGCCCAGAACGGAAGCATTCCCGCCGCCGACACCGTGGCGGTGGGGACCACCGTCACCTGGCTCCTGCGCTACATGGGATATGACGACTACGGCGTCGTGTCCGACGGAGAACCTTCCTTCAGGATGGACTACTTCCCCTGGGAGGCGCCTTCGATGATCGCCGTGACCTTCACGGCGCCGGGGACCTATCGCTACACAGATCTGTATGGGAGCACGACGGGGACGGTCGTGGTGCAATGAGGCGGTGCAAGTCGCTGGTCCACCAACCAAGGAGAATTGTCATGAGAGCGATGCATGCCTGGATCCTCGTCGCAGCGCTGGCCGTGGGGGCGCCGGGATGCGCCGAGACCACGCTGACCGAGCCCGATCCGGCCGGCGATCCGCCGGTCGTGACCGCCGAGGCCGTCGCCGGAAGCAATGGGCAGGCCGCCCTGCGGGGCACCGCACTGCCGCAGACGCTGAGGGTGAGGGTCCTGGCCGACGGCGAACCGCTCGAAGGTGCCGCCGTGAGCTGGGAGCCCTCGGCGGGCACCATCCAGGCAACCTCGAGCGTGACGGATGGCAGCGGCGTCGCGGCGGCGGTGTGGGTCCTCGGGTCCGTCCCTGGACCGATGACGGTCACGGTGACCGTCGATGGGGTGGAGGGGCAGCCTGTCCTGTTCACCGCCACGGCCCTCCCGCTGGTGACGCTGACGGCCGACGCCGCCACCGACCTCCAGAGCGGGATCGCCGGCACCCTGCTCGGCACTCCGCTGCGCGTGCGGGTATTTGTCGAAGGGATACCTGCCCCCGGTCAGGCGGTGACCTGGACGAGTACGGCGGCGGGCGCCACTGCCGTGCAAACGAATTCTGACGAGCAGGGGTTCGCCTCGACCACGCCCCAGCTGCCCCTGGCGGTCGGTGAGGTGACCTACACCGCGACGCTCGGCGGTGCGGTCGGGTCGCCGGCCCTCTTTCGTGCCACGGCGCTGCCCGGGCCGGGGGCCGTCATCATCATGGAATCGGGCGACAACCAGGCGCTCCCCGCGAATTTTCCGGTCTTTCCTTCGGACCTGGTTGTCGCCGTGACCGATCAGTACGGGAATCCGACGGCAGGCCAGCCGCTCATCTGGACCGTCGAGGGAGGGCCGGTGGTGCTCTCGGGCAGTGGGCAGTTCGCAAACGCCACCGGGCACGCCAGGACCCAGGTCGCGCCGTCCGGCGGGCCCGCCGGGAGTGCCGTGGTTCGGGTGGCGCTGCCGGGGGGGACGGTCTTCGCCGAGTTCAATCTGTCGGTCGTCCCGCCGGTGCCGCTCGTGATTCTCGAACCCGGCACGCAGTCACGGTTCACCAGCGCCATCAATGGTTCGTCGCCCGCGGTGGATACCGTCTTGTCAGGAGGACAGATGACCTGGCTCCTCAGCGAGGAGGACCTCGAGGACCACGCCGTGGCACCGGTCGGTGAACTGGAGTTTTTGCCGGGATATCTGGGATACGGTTCATCGAGCCACGGGTTCACCGTCACGCTCTCCGTGGCCGGGACCTACTACTACGAGGACCCGTACTGGCCGGGGGTGGTGGGGACCATCGTCGTGCAGTGAGCGATCGGGGCCCGTCGGGCGGCCGGCGGGCCCTAGTAGTTCTCCAGTACCAGCACCGACAGCGCGTCGAGCGCCTGGTGCTCGGGCCTCACCTTGCCGTCGGGGGTGAAGCGGATGTTCATCGCGCAGAGCTCTTCCAGCGCCGTGCTCTGGTCGGCGTCCAGGGCGAGCAGGTAGGGCGCGCCAGCTGCACGCATCGCCTCGACCTTGGCCATGAGCCAGTCCGGCTTGTCCGACGCGCCTTCCAGCGACGCGAGCATTTCTTCGGTGATGGTCAGGCGCATGCCGGCTC
Organism: Gemmatimonadota bacterium; assembly: GCA_024641745.1. Taxonomy (GTDB): domain Bacteria; phylum Gemmatimonadota; class Gemmatimonadetes; order Gemmatimonadales; family GWC2-71-9; genus SPDF01. The sequence continues at coordinate 2,896 of JAHECL010000019.1, forward strand.
CGGGCAGGGGTGTGGGGGAAAGATTTGCGGGTTGGGCGTCTGGCGCAACCGTCTCAGGACGACGAGTAGGTGCGGCCGCGCCACTCGATCTTCCGCTCGCCCCGCCGGGTGGACCGGGCGAAGATCCACCCCGTCATCAGCACGCCGAGCGGATAGCTGAGGCCGTAGAGCGGGTTAATTCCGAAGCCGGCGTCGAAGAGCACCCAGAAGAGCGCACCGAGCCCGGTGGCGAGGAGGGCCGGCTCCAGCCAGGCGGGAGTCACCCCGGCCAGCGAGAGCGCGAGCACCGTCGGCGGGACCAGCCAGAAGATGGCCCCCAGCGCGAACATCACCGGAATCAGCGCCCGCTGAATCGGCTCGTCGGGGAAGGAGCGCCGCCCTCCCACGTACACGTTCTTCGACCAGCCCTCCACCAGCCCCGACAGGCTGGAGTACATCCGTGTCCCCATCAGCTTCAGGGCAAAGGCGAAGAGCTGGGGCCGACCCGCCCGGAAGTAGAGCTGCGCCATCGCCAGGTCCTCGGCCACCTCGTGCTTCACCGCCTCGTGGGTGCCCACCGCCTCGTAGCTCTCTCGCGACACCAGGATGAACTGGCCGTTGGCGATCACCTCGCTGGCCCTGCGGGCCCGGTTCACCACCGTCGGGTGGAACCGGATGGCGAGCAGCGCGGTGATGATCGGCATGATGACCCGCTCCCAGAAGGAGCCGCAGATCATCCGGCCCATCGCCGTCACCAGGTCGCGCCCTTCCGACTCCAGCGCCCCGACCGCGCGCCCCAGCAGTTCCGGCGCATGCCTGGTGTCCGCGTCGGTGAAGAGGAGGAGGTCCCCCTTCGCCTCCCGGTACCCCTGCACGCAGGCCCAGGGTTTCCCGAACCAGCCCTCGGGAAGGTCCGTGCCCTCGATCAGCCGCACCCGTCCATCCCGTTCCGCGTAGCTCCGCACCACCGCCGCCGTGTCGTCGGTGGAGCGGTCATCGACGATCAGGATTTCCACCGGGTCGTACACGCTCTGCAGGAGCGAATCGAGCAGGATCGGAAGGTTTGCTTCTTCGTTGCGGGCCGGGACGATGACCGACACCAGCCGGCCGCTCGCCAGCGGGGCGTCCGCGAGGTTGGGACGCTGCCGGGCCAGCCGGACGAAGGCCAGGAATGGGGCCGCCCACGGTAGGGCAGCCCACAACGAGGGCTGGAATGCCACGAACGGGCCTACTGGTTGCGGGTGACGGCCGCGAGCTCCGCTTCGAGCTGCTCGAGCTGGCGGCCGACCTCCTCCGCGTCCACGGCGGTTCCCTCACTCGGGACGCCGTTCTGGGCGAAGATGGTGGCCACCAGTGCATCGGTGTACCCCACAACCGCCACGCCGATCCCCTTGTCGAGCACCCGGTTCAGCTGGAGCATGATCGCCATGGCGCGCCGGGGCCGCATGGCGGCCAGGACAGGGGCGAGGTTCCGGATCAGGAGCTCGCGGAGGTACTGCATCTCATCCACCACCTCGCCGGCAGCCAGGCCGCGGGTGGCGGCCAGGCGTCCGAAGTGTTCGCAGGCATGGTGCCACACCGGCGTGGTCTCCCGCCGTACCGGGCCGATCATCTCGCCGAGCAGCTCGACGATCAGCCGCAACTCCCGCTCGATGACCGGGCGAGGTATTGTGGTGGAAGTCTCGATGCGGTCGCCCAGCCAGTCGGCCCACTGGGTGACCATCTCGTCCCGCAGGTCGAATATCACGCGGCTGGCGGCCAGAAGGGCCGGATGGGAAGCGCGCAGGGCTTTCCTCCTCTGAGTGGCGTCCGCAATCTACAACCGGAGTCCGAATGGGGTCAAAGAACTTTGTCCGTCCGCCGGTGCTCGGCCCCGGAAGCCGTGTGGCGCTCGTGGCGCCCGCCGGCCCGCTGCTCGAGCACGACGACCTCCTCCGCGGGGAGGAACTCTGCCGGGCGCTCGGCTTCGAGCCGGTGCTCGGGCCCAACGCCTACCGCCACTACGGCTACCTGGCCGGCACCGACGAGCAGCGTCTCAGCGACCTGAACGCCGCCATCGCCGACCCGAAGGTCGACGCCGTCTGGTGCCTCCGCGGCGGCTACGGGATGACGCGGATCATCGATGGCGTGAACTTCTCGCCGCTGAAGAAGCGTCCCAAGGCGATCATCGGCTTCTCGGACATCACGGCACTCCTCAACGCGGCGCAGGTCGAGGCGGGGCTGGTGACCTTCCACGCCCCGATGGCGCGCTCGCCGCTGACGCCCTTCAGCCGGTGGCACTTCGACCGGATCCTCACCACCGTCAATCCCGCCGGCCGGCTCGGGAAAGTGGCGCCGCCCGCCGACGTGCTGGTGCCGACGAGCGCCAGGATCGTCACGCTCATGCCGGGGGAAGCGGTGGGACCGCTGGTCGGCGGCAACCTCACCCTCCTGCAGTGCCTCGTCGGCACGCGGTACTTCCCCGAGCTCAAGGGCGCCCTCCTCTTCATCGAGGACGTGGGGGAGGACCTCTACTCCGTCGACCGGATGCTGGCCCAGCTCCGCTCCATCGGCGCCCTCCAGCAGGTGGCCGGGATCATCGTCGGCCAGTTCACCGAGCTCAAGCGTGGGACCGGGGACGGCGCGCTCGGCTTTGATGAAGTCCTGACGACCTATCTCGCGCCGCTCAGGGTCCCGGTCGCGTACGGCTTCCCCATCGGGCACGTCGACGACCAGTGGACGCTGCCGCTGGGCGTTCGGGCCCGCCTCGATGCCACCGCCGGCGAACTCGAGATCCTCGATGGGGCGATGGGGTAACCGGTGGCGACGCCCTCCCTCACCCGGCATCGCCTCCCCGGCTACCTCGGCGACATCCTGGTGGACGTCCGCACCGGCGACCGGGTGCATCCGCGTCCGGCGGTACTCGTGCTCCACGGATTCAAGGGGTTCAAGGACTGGGGGATGTTCCCGCCGCTGGCCGAGCGGCTGGCCAGGGCGGGCTTCACCGCCGTGAGCTTCAACCTCAGCGGCAGCGGGGTCGACGACGCCGGCGACTTCTCCTTTCCCGGGCACTTCGCCCGCGCGACGTTCTCGGGAGACCTCGGTGATGTCGGGTCGGTGGTGGCCGCCGTTGCCGACGGCCAGCTCGGCGTTCCGCCCGCGACCTCCATCGGGCTCGTCGGCCATTCCCGCGGCGGCGGACTCGGGGTGCTCGCCGCCGGGGCGGACCCGCGCATCGACGCGCTGGTGACCTGGGCCGCAATCAGCCATGTGCACCGGTTTCCGCCGGAGGAGGTCGCCGCCTGGCGGCGCCGGGGTCGGATCGACATCCACAACGCGCGCACCGGACAGGTGCTCCCGATCCACACCGACTTGCTTGACGACGTGGAACTCCACGGCGACACGACGCTGCACATCGCGAAGTCGGCGTCCCGCAGGTCGGCGCCCTGGCTGATCGTGCACGGGGATGATGATGCCACGGTCCCTGTCGCGGAGGCCCATGCCCTGCACGCCGCCAGCGCGCCCCCCGCGGAGCTGCTGGTTCTGCCGGGCACCGGTCATACCTTCGACGCCGTCCATCCCTGGCAGGGGCCGACGCCCGGATTTGCCGCCGCAGCGGATGCCACGGTGCACTGGTTCGGTCGCCACCTGACGTAGGGGCCCGTGTCATCCTTCCTGGAGGTTGCATGCCTGCCGCACCCGTTCTGCGATCCCTGCTCGCCTCGACGACGCTGCTCCTCGCCTGCGGCGGTCAGGCCACGCTGCCCGATCCGGAGGATGTCCGCGCCTCCCTCATCGCCGCGGACGAGGAGTTCGCCGCCGCCACCGCGGCCAATCGCCTCGAGGGGTGGATGGCGGCCTTCGACAGCACCGCCATCCAGCTGAGCCCGGATGTTCCGTACACGCAGAGTGCCGCGGCGATCCGCGCCTCGATGGCGCCGGCCTTTGCCGATACATCCTGGCAGCTGACCTGGCAGCCGACGCTGGCGTTCGCGAGCGCCGATGGAAGCCTGGGATACACCCTCGGTTCGTATCAGGGCACCCGTCGCGATGCCGAGGGGCTCGAGCATGTGAGCACCGGCAAGTACGTGACGATCTGGCGGAAGCAGGCCGAGGGCGGCTGGAAGGTGGTATTTGACGGCGGCAACCCGGACTCTCAGGTCAGGCTCCCCGTCGTCCCATGACCGGACTCCGCGAGCGGCTGGTCGATCGGCTCACGCGGCGCGCGCCGTCGGTCGTGGAGGATCCCGCGCTGGCGCGTGCCGCGGTCGCGCTCATCGTGGTACCGGCGCCGGACGCGATTCTGCTGATCCGGCGCGCCGAACGCGAGGGCGATCCCTGGTCAGGGCAGATGGGGCTTCCCGGCGGCCGGAGCGCCGCCGCCGATCGCGATCTCCTCGACACCGCGATCCGCGAGACCCGCGAGGAAGTCGGCATCGCCCTGCGGCAGTCGGAGCTGGTCGGCGCCCTGGACGATGTCGCCCCCCGCTCCCCGCACCTCCCGCCGCTGATGGTCCGGCCCTTCCTCTTCCTGCTGACGCGCAGGCCGACCGTCATCCCCAATCCGGAGGTCGCCGACCACCTCTGGGTGGAGTGGAAGTCGCTGGCCCATCCCGATTCCTACCGCCCCTTCGCGATCCGGCTGGGAGGCCTTCTGCGTGAATTTCCCGCCTATCACGTGAGTCCGGTGCCCGTCTGGGGAATGACCGAACGGATCCTCGCCCCCCTGGTCGAGTTGCTGACCGCCGACTGATCGATTTCTTCCCGCAATCAGGTAAGTGGAGCGGATCTTGCATTTAGGGTTGCAGTAAAATAGATTTAGGCAACCCTAATTCTGGTCCGTCGCCATGGCGCCACCCACGCAACCGCTGACCCGCTCCGTCGAGGACTATCTCAAGGCGATTTACCAGCTTTCGCAGGGCGGGTCGCCGGCCGGTACCACCGAGATCGCCAACCTGCTGGAGCTCGCTCCCGCCTCCGTCACCGGCATGGTCAAGCGCCTCTCCGAGCAGGGCCTGCTGGAGCACGTACCCTACAAGGGCGTCGAGCTGACTTCGGCGGGCAGGCGTGCCGCGCTCAAGATGGTCCGCCGCCACCGGATCCTCGAGTCCTACCTCGTCGCCTTTCTCGACTACACCTGGGACACCGTGCACGAAGAAGCCGATCGGCTGGAGCACGCCGTGTCCGACCGCCTGATCGAGCGGATGGCGCTCGCGCTGGGCAACCCGAGCGTCGATCCGCACGGCGACCCGATACCGGCGCCCGACGGCAGCATGGTGGAACTGGTGTATACGCCCCTGTCGGAAGTGCCGGTGGGCGAGTCGGTGGAACTGCGGCGGGTGGAGACGCGACAGGCGGACCGGCTCCGCTACTTCGCGGAGCACGGACTCGTGCCGGGCGCCTCGGTGACAGTGACGGCCAGGCAGCCGTTCGGTGGCCCGACGACGGTGCAGACGGGCGACGGCGACCGATTGCTGGGGGCCGAACTCGCCGGCATCCTGCTCTGCGCCCGCGCGGGGGCCCGGTGAGCGCGAGCGGACCACCGATCGAGGAGATGACCGCCGGCTGGCGCATCCCCCGCTCGTCGCCCAGCCTGCCCGAATCGTTCCGGACGGTGTCGATCCCCGTCGGGGCGCCGTGGTGGAAGAAGATGCTCGCCTTCGCCGGCCCCGGGTACCTGGTGGCCGTCGGCTACATGGACCCCTGCAACTGGGCCACTGATCTCGCCGGCGGGTCTCGGTTCGGCTACGCCCTGCTCAGCGTCATCCTCCTCTCCAACCTGATGGCGATGCTGCTGCAGGCGCTCGCCCTGCGCCTCGGCATCGCCACCGGCCGGGACCTCGCCCAGGCCTGTCGCGACCACTATTCGCGTCCCGTCAGCTTTGTCCTCTGGATCCTCTGCGAGATTGCCATCGCCGCCTGTGACCTGGCGGAAGTGATCGGGTCCGCCATCGCCCTGAACCTCCTCTTCGGCATTCCGCTGCTCTGGGGCGTCTGCATCACCGCGATCGACGTCCTGCTCATCCTCCTGCTGCAGCACCGCGGGTTCCGGTGGCTCGAGGCGTTCGTGATCGTGCTGGTGGCCACCATCGGCGTCTGCTTCGGCATCGAGCTGCTGCTGGCCCAGCCGGCGATTGGCGAGATGGCGCGTGGGCTGATCCCCACGCCCGACATCATCTTCGACCCGGGAAAGCTCTACATCGCCATCGGGATCCTCGGCGCGACCGTCATGCCGCACAACCTCTACCTGCACAGTTCCATCGTGCAGACGCGCAGCTTCGGGCGGACGGAGGAGGGAAAGCGGGAGGCCATCAAGTATGCGACGATCGATTCCACGCTGGCGCTCTTCTTCGCCTTCTTCATCAACGGCGCCATCCTGGTCCTCGCCGCCGCCACCTTCCACACCACCGGCAACCAGGGCGTGGCCGACATCGGTGACGCGCACCAGCTCCTGACCCCGCTCCTGGGCACCACGATGGCGAGCGTGCTCTTCGCCGTGGCGCTCCTGGCGTCGGGCCAGAACTCGACGATTACCGGCACGCTGGCCGGCCAGATCGTGATGGAAGGGTTCCTCGACATCCGGCTGCCGGCGTGGCTCCGGCGGCTCATCACCCGCCTGATCGCCATCATTCCCGCCGTCATCGTGACGGCGGTCTCGGGCGAGGAGGGCACCGGCCGGCTGCTGATCCTGAGCCAGGTGATCCTGAGCATGCAGCTGTCGTTTGCGGTGGTGCCGCTGGTGATCTTCACCAGCGACAGGGCCAAGATGGGGGTGTTCGTCAATTCGCGGGGGGTGAAGATCGTCGCGTGGAGCGTCGCCGCGGTGATCGGCCTGCTGAACGGATGGCTCCTCGTCGAGACCTTCCGGGAATGGCTCTAGGGAGGTTCCCGCCGGGTGGTCACAGCCCCAGACGCACCACCAGGCCGGCGGTGCCCCACCGATAGGCGCCGGTGGCGGAGAGGTAGGCGCTGTTGGTGATGCCCGCGAACGCCTCGAGGCGGTTGCGCCGCGAGAACCACCACACCGCCCGTCCCTCGGCGTGCCCCTCGAACTGCCAGCCCACCCCGGCGCCGATCTGCTGGCCGCCGAGCCCGCCGCTGAGGCGGGTCTCCCAGTTCCGGCCTGCCCGGGCGTACCCGCCGCGGGCCTCGACGATCGAGAATTGATCGGGGGAGAAATAGGTCGGGACCGTCTCGTCGAACCAGAGCACCCGGGCCAGTCCTCCTGCAAAGAAGTGCCGCGCGATCTTCCTGGTGATCGCGAGTACCGCGGACGTGCGAACGTTGCCGTCGCTGAACCACGCGCCGCCGCCGCCCGCGCTGAACGACATGCCGGAGTTCGTCGTGGCGTCGAAGCTCGCGTCCACCGCGTCCACGTCGAGATCGGCCCCGATCAGGGACGCCGTTTCCGCAAAGGGAACGTGGGCGTAGCTGACGCCGATCCCGATCGCCGGCGCGACCCTCAGCGACGCCCCGAGGCGCGAGGTCAGCGCCGTGCGTGAGGCGCCCGAGTCCGGCCAGAGCCCCTGCGCACCGACCGCGCCGGTGAGCTGCCACCGGTCCTGCGTGTAGGTGGCCCCGAACTCGGCGGTGCCACGCGCGGCGGAGATGTCAGGTGTGCTCGAACCCTCGTACGCCCCCACCGACCCGAACCCACGCACCCGGTTGGCGAGTGGTGCCGTCGCCGAGACGACCTGCCACCACATCGTGTTGTGGTCCGAATCGTCGCTCCACCCCAGGGCGACATCCGCTGCCGCCTGGACCGAGCGCAGGATGTCCACCTGGGTGCGTTGCGCCTCGCCGTTGGCCGGGGCCAGCGCGACCGCGCTGTCCGCCTCGGCAAGGGCATCGAGCTGTCGCCCGGTGGCCCGATAGACCAGCGCCAGCCCGAGCCGCGCGGAGATGTCATCGGGCCGGTACGACAGCGACCGTTCGTAGCCCGCGATCGCCTCCGCCGTCCTCCCGCCCCAGAAGGCGAGTTGTGCCGTCCCGTTGAGGGCGTCGGCGTTCGTCGGATCCCGGCCCAGTGCTTCGCGATAGAGGGAGTCCGCCGCCGCCTCGTGTCCGTCCCAGGAGAGCGTCCGTGCCTTCCCGGTCAGTCCGTCGAGGCGCTCGGGATTGAGGGCGATCACGCTGTCCCATCGTGCCAGCGCCTCGGGGTATCGGCCGGCCCAGGTCAGGACCTGTGCCTGCATGACCCGGACATCGGGATCAGCCGGGTCCGCGGCACGCGCCCGGGCCAGGTAGGTCAGCGCCGAGTCGAGGTTGCCATCCCACGCTGCCAGCACGCCGAGCCGGTAGCTCGCCCGCACCGAGGCGGGATCCTGGACCAGCGCCCGGAGATACGCCTCCCGGGCCGCGCCGTACCGGCCCTGGTTCCAGGCCGCGTCGGCATCCGCCACCTGCGCCGAGAGCGTGGTGGGGAGGAGAAGCACCGCCGAGATGACGATCGCTCGCTTCAGGGACGAGATCACACCAGCTCCCGGCAGGTGAGGGAAGGACGGGTCGGGGTCACGGGCTGCTCCAGGTCGCCTGCAGGGAATCGTACACCGGCTTGAGCCGACTATGCGAGGTCGGAATCTCCCACCGGTCCCAGCGCCAGGTCGTGAACGCCGATGCAGGCCACCGACCCTCGCTCGGCGACGGAAGCGCGGCGACCGGTGCCGCGACCGCGCCGCTCCGGTACAGCAGCGCACCGAACCGGAATCCGTCGGTCACGGCCGTGCCGAATTCGCCGCCCAGCTGGTCGCTCCGGTCCATCAGGATGGTGCGGCTCGACGGATCGGTGACGTTCAGCAGGCCCCACGGAAGCCGGATCTCGATGAGGCCCGCGCTTTCGTCATGGTACCAGTCGGAGAGGCTGCTCTCCGACCCGGTGCCGAACCTGAGGCGCCCCCGGTCGTATCCCTGGGCGGGAAAGAAGGTGCCGTCGCGCCCGAATCGCGCCCGGTTCGTGATCACGAACATCGGGTCGAACCGGCCGTCGGTCTCCACTCCGGTGGTGACCGGGCGCCGGTAGAACCGGCCGAAATCGTCACCCTCCAGAATTGAGGATTCCCCCACATACGGATTGTACGCCGGAAGGACGCGGAGCACCGACCTGTCCGGTCCTCGCAGGCGCAGGAGATACTCGAATCCGATCTCGCTGCGGATCCCGCCGCCCGGCGGCGTGTACTGCCCGGCCGCGGGATTGTACGTGTCGATCGCCAGGTCGACCGTGACGCTGTCCCACCGGATCGGTCCTGCCGGCACCTCCAGCGCCAGGTAGAGGTAGCCCTCGTCGCTCCCTGCCCGAATGGCCCGCAGGTATCCGGTGCCCGACTGGACCGATTCAAGGTTGTGCCACCGGGACGGCTCCCCGCCGAGGACGGGGCCTGCTCCGGCCGGCCCGGCGTACTGCCCCAGGATGCCGTAGTTCTGCTCGGCGTCCATCGCGTTGAGCCAGAGGCGGTTCCGGTCGCCCGGCTGCTCGAAGTCGATGACGATCCAGTTCTTCTTGAACCACTCGTCGGTCCAGGCGAAGATGATGGCCCCTGCCGCTCCGCTCTCCCTGATCTCTCGTGTGAGGCGCGCGTCGATGGCCGCCATCTCCCCCTCGTCGTGCCCGCCGTGGCTCCACCCTTGCGGCTGCAGGTGCGCGTTGCCACGGCTCGAGGGCACGCCGTATTCCGAGATGATGAACGGGATCTCCGAGTGGTGCCGGCGCAGGTCGGTCAGGTACCCGAAATAGGTGGATGGGCCCTCGCTCGACCGCGCCGCCCGGTACCCCGGATCGTAGAGCATGAAGTCGGGATAGTAGGGGTAGGCGTGGTAGCTGGCGAACCAGCCCGCCGGATTCTCCGCCGTCGGGCTGATCAGGTTGGCGTCGAGGCCGATGGCGTCGTTCTCGTACTCCAGCTTGTCACCCTCCGCCGGTCGCCCGGTCCTTCGCCTCCAGCCCCGCTCCTCGGCGGTGCCGGCCTCGGTTGGATGGTGCAGCGGGTCGAGGGTGGGCCAGTTCGTGTAGGCGATCGGCCGGAGGGCGTTCCACTTCTCCATCTCGTAGCTCAGCATGTAGTCGGACTGGGCCGCCATCCAGCGGTCCATTGCAGGCGCGTTCTCAGCCTTCAGGTAGCGGCCGGCGAAGGCGGCCGTGCCCGGATGGACCGAGTCGAAGGCCTTGACGGCGAAGGGCTCCCACTCGCGCCCGATGATGTAGGCCAGCGTCCACCGCGACACGTCCGCGTCGTAGCGACCGGCGGCGTGGCCGGGGCGAGGAGAGAGTTCGGCGGCGCCGTGGACGAGGTTCACGACATGGCGCATTTCGGCCCGGAACTCATTCCTCCATGCGATGTCGTCGAAATCGTGCTCCGGGGGCAGTTCGGTCCATACGCCGTGCACCAGCCAGAGCGGGCGATCCGGCTGCTTGCGGTTGTGCGCCAGGAATGCGCGGTAAAAGGCCGGCGGAAGGATCGTGTACAGGCGGAGGACGTTCGCGTTCATCGCCGCCAGCGTGTCGAACCAGCCGGCGTAGAGCGCCGAATCGGTCGGGAATTCCGAGGGAAACTTCCCGGGGAGCGCCACGCCCATGTTGACGCCCTGCAGGTAGAACGGGACCCAGCGGCCCATCGCGTCCTGCACCTCGAATCCGGTGCCCGCCGTGCGTGAGAAGAGCTGCAGGGCCTCGGGGCGACGGCGGGGCGGGAGCGGGGGCCGGTCCCAGTCGGGGGCGGCCCGGTCGAGGAGCTCCCGGAGATCGACCCGGTCCGGCGCGAGGCGGAATGCCGTCGTCGCCGCGGCGGCGGTGGCCGACGGGTCACCGCGACGCCACGCCACCCGCGCCACCCCCTCCCAGGCGTCCACCTGCATCGAGTCCTGACCCAGAGCGGCTGCAAAGAGCGAATCCGCCGATTCGAGCCGACCGCGCCGCAACTCGACAAATCCGAGGCCAATCACCGCCGGGAGGGAGCCACAGCGTGCCGACGGTGTGAACTGCGCCGCGGCCGCCGCGAGGGAATCGGCGCGGTAGGCGCGCCATCCCTCCGCGACCTGCGCGGCCGGATCTTCCGGGCAGGGGGTCTGCGCGGAGAGCGGCCGGCTCACCAGTGCCAACACCAGCCCCACGAGGGTGCAGCCCTTGCTGCGGAGTAGTAGATTTGGTCGCATGGAGATGACCCCAATGTCGGACGCCACGGCGCCGGCGGCAAGCGGAAGCCCGGATACCCGGGCGCTCGGGCGGGAACTTGTCGACACATTCGGCAAGGGATGGGCCAAGGGGGACGTCCCCCTGCTGATGTCGGTGTTCCACGATGATGCGGTGTTCATCGAGACGCCGTTCAGCGACCCGAGGAAGGGCAGGGAAGCGATTCTCCTCTACTGGAGGGACGTCCCTGTCCACCAGGCGGAGGTGACCTTCACGAGCGGCGAGATCTTCGCCGCCGGGCCGTGGTTCTCGGCCGAGTACAAGGTCAGCTTCCGTCGCCGTCGCACCGGGGAATGGGTGGAGGCGCGCGGGGCCATGTTCTGCGAGATGTCGGGGGGCAGGATCTCCGAGCTGCGGATGTACTGGCACCGATGGGCTGGGGGACGAGAGGGGTAGACCCCGTCCTCACAATTGGACGGACTTCCCGGCAGGAATTTCTGTAAGTCAATACAGCACAATCCTTTAGATCTTGGCACGACCCTCGCTGTTACTTCCGGCGATAGCGGACGGGACCACGGTGGTACCCGTCGGCACTGCCAGGAGGCACCATGCTCACCACAATCCTCGCGTCCCTCGCGGCCGTCGCGACCCTCGCCGAGGGTCCGCCACCCCCGATCACCGTCAGTCTCAACAGTGGCGGTCAGTACAGCCGTGGCGACTACGCCCAGGTCCAGTTCCGGGCCGCCGGTGACGGCTATGTCCTCCTCCTCCAGACCGATCAGGACGGGCGCATCCGCGTCCTCTTTCCCCTCGATCCGAACGACGACAACTTCATCCGCGGTGGCAAGACCTACAAGGTGGTCGGCCGCGACAATCGCGGTTCTTTCTATCTGGACCAGGCTGGCGCCAGCGGCATGGTCTACGCGGCGTGGTCGAAGTCCCCGTTCCGTTTCACCGACTTCGTCCGGGGCGATCACTGGGACTACTCGGTGTTTGACCAGTACAGCGCCGCGGATGACCCTGAGAGCCAGCTGACCGATTTCGTGTTGAACCTGACCAGCCTCGGGTTCGACTACGCGATTGACCGCTACATCGTCTTTTCCATGGCGGAGTACAGTGACGGCGGCACGACCACCTATGTCGGGGTGTCGGGCTGGCCGTGGCCGACCTACTACACAGGTGGGTGGAGCGTCGGGATCGGATTCGGGTCGCCCTGCTGCTATGACCCGTGGTACTCCTACGGCTATTACCCGGCCTACGGCTGGGGCTACCCGGCCTACGGCTGGGGCTATCCAGCCTACGGCTGGGGTTATCCCGGCTACGGCTACCCGGTCGGCGGATACTATCCTCCACGCTACCCGGTCTACGGGTATCCCGGTTACCCCGGTTACGGCGGAGGCGCCTACCCGGGCTATCGCCCGTACACCTTCAAGCCGGATGGTACTGTCACCGCTGCCGGCAACCTCTACCGGCCTCGCGGCGACGCCTTCGACACCCGCTCCTCGGTCTTCCAGACCTCGTACCGGGATCGGGCGCTGACCGGTACCGCGTCGCCAGTGGCGGGCCGTTCCGGTGTCGATGCCGCCACCATCAGCGGCCGTGCGGAGGCGGGGCGCCGCCCCGCTGCCCGTCCGACGACGACGGGCACCACCCCTCGTGTGGACCAGCCCAGGCCCAGGAGCAGCACAAACGACTGGCCGACCCGAGTGGGTGCGGGGGCCGAGGGCCGGAAGCCAGCGGACTGGCCGACCCGCGTAGGCGCGGGGACGGAGACCCGGAAGCCTGCCAGTGGTGGTGTCACGGGCTCGACCGATGCCACTCGGCGGTCCCCCACGGCCAGGAGCGGGACCACCCAGCGGATCCCGACGGGAAACGTCGCCAGGGATGGCACCCCGCGGGCGCGGGGCTGGGAATCGGATGGGAAGGCACGGCCGACGGTAGTCGGACGGCCGAGTATCTCCCCGACCGCGCCCCGAAGCGGTGGCAGCGGAGTCATCAGCGGCAACAGCGGGCAGGCCCGCCGGAGCGGTGGCACCAGCACGGCAAAGCCCACCACCCGCCCGAGCCAGCCCAGCTCCCGCCCAGGCCAGCCTGCCGCGAAGCCGCAGGGGCGTTCGGGCGGTTCGCCGCCAGCCGCCCGAAGCGGCGGTTCGGGCGGCAGTCGCCCGAGCAGTGACGGTGCGGCCCGGGGCAGCAGTGGAAGTTCGGGCAGCCGGGGTGGTGCGGCGCCGTCGGGTGGCGGGGGTCGCAGGGGCAGGTAGCGAGTACGGCCGCCGCAGCGCCGATGCGGCCTGACCGGGCCGGCGGATATTACGCCGCCTGGCGCCGAGTCCCACATTGGAATCGACTCTTTGGAGGTACCCTATGACCGCTCCCCTGCTCCTTGCCCTGCTGGTGATCCAGGGACCTTCAGGCGCGCTCCCCGCGGAGGGGCTCTACGGCGAGCCGAGGCTCGCGTCCGGCATCGTGGTCGAGGAGATGGCCGAGGCGCAGGCGAGGCCGGCCGGGCCCGATGCATTCGGCTGTCTGTACGGGTCAATCCTTTGTCGACATTCTGCGGTGGTCGTCGGAGATGGAATCGCCAACAGGCGCCAGCTTGCGATCATTCAGAGCTCGTTCACCGGCAAGACGCTCAAGCGGCGGGGCTACTTCGTCGGGTATCAGGTGACGCCACCCGACTGCGACACCTACTCCGACTGCCAGATGTGGTATCGGCAGCAGCAGCAGAATGAGGAAATCAGCCTGAGGATGCAGATGGTCGCCAGGTCGAATCGTGAGCTGGCGGCGGCGTCGTCGAAGCAGCAGCGGACGTGCGACGCTGGTACCTGTCCACCCCTGACGGACACTTCCCCGGCCGGCGAAGCCACCCTCAGGTCATCCCGGCCCGCGTACGGCGGCGGGCGCTCCGCGAGCAGTGCAGTGAGCGCTGCGGGATCGGGCGGCACCGCCTATACCTCCACCCGTTCGAGCGGTGGTGGCGGTTCAGATCGGACGGGGACGGCCAAGGAACGGTAGGCAGGCGAGCGCTGGAACGAGCGGGGCCCCGGTGAAGACCGGGGCCCCGCTTTTCTTGCCTGCCCTCCCCTCTCCTCGCGGTCGGCTCAGCCCGCGTGTCGCTGGGCGTAGTCCAGTCCCCAGCGCAGGAGTTCCGGGCCCCGGAGGCCGACCTGCATGGCCAGCGCAACGGCGTCGTGCTCGTTCATGCCTCGATCGTTCATGAAGAACGGGATGAGCGCTCCACCGACCCGATTTCCGCTGCCGCAATGGATGAAGACCGGGGCGGACGCGCCGTCCCTGAGCACCGTGAGGATGCGCTCCATCGTGCGGTCGTTGAGCGTCGCCCCCGAGACGGGAATGTTGACGTAGGTGAGGCCGAGGGACGCCGCGAGCGCCGGCTGGTCGAAGGAGCGGGGCTCTATCGGGTCGCGCATGTCGAGCAACGTGACGAGGCCGGCCGCGTGCGCCGCCCGCAGCTGCGCGTCGGTCGGCTGGCCGCCGGTGACGAGCCCGGGGAGCGGGGAACAGGCGTTCATGATCCCGGACACGGCGGCCAGGACCGCCTCGTCGCGATGGGTCACGCGGGATGGCTGCGATAGGCGATGACGCGTACCCGCTCCAGCGTGATCAGCCCGCCGCCCATCATCGCGTCGATGTCGGGCAGCACCGCCTGGAGCTTCTCCTCGGCATCCACGCATTCCACCACGATGGGCAGGTCGAGTGAGAGTCTGAGCACGGCGTCGGTGTGCAGCCGTGCCGTCGCGCCGAATCCCATGATCGCGCGGGTCACGGTGGCACCGGCCAATCCGCGCACCCGGAGCAGGTTCACGATGGCCTCGTGGAGCGGCTTGCCGTCGTGCTTGTCCCGCTCCCCGATATGGATCCGCATGAGGGTGCCTTCGCTGGCCAGGCCGTGCATGGTGGTCTCCTAGAGCGAACGCCGGAGGGTGAGGGTCTGACCCGCCAGCACGGCCCCGAGGACCGCACCCGCGACGGTCAGGAGCAGGCTCAACCCGACGTACAGGGCCAGCCGGGACCACTCGCCACGCTCGAGCATGGCGGCCGATTCGTAGCTGAAGGTCGAGAAAGTGGTGAAGCCGCCGCAGAAGCCGATGGTGAGGAAGGCGCGGACCTCGGCGCCGATGGCCGGGGTTTCGAGGGCGTACCGGACGATGAACCCGAGCACGAGCGACCCGAGCACGTTCACCGCGAGGGTGCCGAGGGGAAACTCGCCCGGGGCCAGGCGCTGGACGAGCCCCCCCAGCGAATACCGTGCGGCGCCGCCCAGGGCGCTTCCGAACGCTATCCAGTAGATCATCAGGATTCCCGAAAGGTGCCCGTTCCCGGCCCCGGCCTTACCAGCCCCCCACGACTCCTTAGATTACCCGCATGCTTCGCCTCGCGATAGTGCAATTTCGGCCCCGCAAGGGCGCCTACGCCGAGAATCTCGCGCAACTGGAGGCGTGGTTCCGGGAAGCCGGCGACCTGCCCGAACCGCCCGACCTGCTGCTGCTGCCCGAGGCCGCCCTGAGCGGATATTTCCTCGAGGGCGGGGTGCGGGAGCAGGCACGGACCGCCGAGCAGGTGGCCGCCGACATCGCCGCGATCCACCAGGCGTCGGGCGCCGCACCGATCGACGTGGCGCTCGGATTCTACGAGCTCTACCGCAACTGCCACTACAACAGCTGCATCTACCTGTCGCTCGGGTCCGGACCGCCCCTCATCCGGCATGTGCACCGAAAGGTGTTCCTCCCGACCTACGGGGTGTTCGACGAGGAGCGGTTCGTGGAAGCGGGCGCCGAGGTGCGGGCCTTCGACACCGCCTGGGGGCGGGCGGCCATGCTCGTCTGCGAGGACGCCTGGCATTCCCTGATGCCGACCCTGGCCGCCCTGGACGGCGCGCAGGTCCTGCTGGTGGTGAGTGCCACGCCGGCGCGCGGCCTCGACAGCCCCGAGGCACCCGCCAACCTCGAGCGGTGGGAGCGGCTCGCCGCCGATTCTGCGGCGGAGCACGGGATGTACGTGGCGGTATCCCAGCTGGTCGGCTTTGAGGGGGGGAAGGCGTTCGCCGGCGGCTCAGTGGTGGCCGGACCTTCCGGGAGGATCATCGCGAAGGGCCCGCTCTTCGAGCCGGGCCTCGTGCCGGTGGCGCTCGACTTCGATGAGATCACCCGGGTGCGCGCCGACCAGCCCCTGCTGGCAGACCTCCGTGCCCGCCTGCCGGGATTGCTGACGGAACTGGCGCGCACCCCCGGCGCGGGGGCCACTCCTTCCACCTGGGAAGCCCGGGCGGCCAGGCGGCCTTCCGCCCCGTCGGCGATCCCGGACCAGACCGCCGACCCGCTCGCCATGAACCCCGATCTTGCCCGGCGCTGGCTGGTCGAATTCATCCGGGATGAGGTACGGCGCCGGCGTGGCTTCGAGCGAGTCGTCCTCGGACTGTCGGGGGGCGTGGACAGCGCCCTGGTCGCCTTCCTCGCCGCCGAGGCGCTGGGCAGGGACAAGGTGGTCGCGGTGCGGATGCCCTACCGCACCTCGAGTCCGGAGAGCCTCACTCACGCCCAGCTGGTGATCGATGCCCTCGGACTGCCGAGCCGCACAGTCGACATCTCCGCCGGGGTGGACGGTATCGCCGGTGCGTTCGGCGAGCCGTCGAGCGCCGCGGCCCTCGGCAACATCATGGCCCGGATGCGGATGATCACCCTCTTCGACCTGTCGGCCCGGCTCGGCGCCCTGCCGATCGGGACCGGCAACAAGACGGAGCGGCTGTTCGGGTACTTCACCTGGCACGCCGACGACTCGCCGCCGGTCAACCCGATCGGCGACCTCTTCAAGACGCAGGTGTGGGCGCTGGCGCGCCACGTGGGGGTGCCGGATGTCATCGTGGACAAGCCGGCCAGCGCCGACCTGATCCAGGGTCAGACCGACGAGAGCGACTTCGGGATCAGCTACGCGCGCGCCGACGGGATCCTGCACTGGCTCCTGTCCGGTTACCGGCCGGAACAGGTGGCGACGCTGGGATATGCGCCGGAGGAGGTCGCGCTGGTCCGCGCCCGCCTCGACGGCACGCACTGGAAGCGACGCCTCCCCACCGTGGCCATGCTGAGCCAGACCGCCATCGGCGAGTATTACCTGCGACCCGTGGACTACTGAGGACGCGCATGCAGCCGGAATCCCGCCCGATGTCGTACTCGCGCTCCGAGCTGACCAAGCTCGTGATGCCGCACATGCAGAACGTGCTCGGCAACCTTTTCGGCGGTGAGTTGATGTCGATGGTGGACCAGGCCGCCGCCGTCGCCGCGATCCGCCATGCCGGCGGCCCGGTGGTGACCGCCGTGATCGACCGGGTGGAGTTCCGCGAGCCGATCCCGATCGGTGCGCTGGTCACCTGCACCGGCACCGTGGACTTCGTCGGCAACACCTCGATGCACATCACCGTCGAGGTGTACTCGGAGAAGGTCAGCACCGGCGAGCGGCGGCACACCAACACGGCGCACGTCATCTTCGTGGCCATCGATGCCGACGGGAAGCCGATGCGGGTGCCCCGGCTCGTGGCGGAGACGCCGGAGGAACAGGCGCGATACGAGGCGGCGGAGAAGCATCGCGCCGGCGGGCGGCGGCCGTGACGACGCGACGGATCACCGCGGTCTTCAGCGGGGGTGGCGCGAAGGCGGCGGCACAGATCGGGGCGTTGCGCGCGCTGGAGGAGGCGGGGCTGCAGCCGACGCGGTACGTCGCGACGTCGATGGGCGGCGTCATTGCCGCCGGCGCGGCATCCGGCGCCTCCGCGGATGAGCTCTCCCGCCGGTTCAGGGCCGTGCGGGTCAGCGACGTGGCGCGGCCGCGGGCCTTCGCGCCGCTGGCGGGGCTCTGGTTGGCGTCGCTCCTCCGTCCGGAGCCGATCCGGAGGACGCTCGGGGCACTCGTTCCCCAGGATTCGTTCGACGACCTGGGGTGTCCGCTCACGCTCACCGCGGTGGACCTCGACAGCCGCGAACTCGTCACGATGGGGGCCGGCGGGCTGGCGGTTCCCCTGGTCGAGGCGCTTGCCGCGACGACGGCGCTGCCGGTGTACTATCCGCCGGTGGTCGTGGGCGGGCGGCGGCTGGCGGACGGCGGGCTTCGGGCGGTGCTTCCACTGGACGTCGCCGCCGGGTTCGAGTCGGACCTGGTGGTGGCAGTGGACGTCGGGCCGGGGTTCGACGAGCCGGAGCCGACGCAGCGAGCCCGTGCTCCCGGCCTGCTCCTGGCACACGATGGCGGGGAGGGGATACTCATGGCGCAGCAGGCGCTCGATGCGGTGGCGCGCTGGCGTGCGACACCGGGGAGGCCGCGCCTCGTCCACGTCCGGCCGCGCCTGCCGCGCCGCGCGACGTTTGCCGTGGCGCTGTTCGTGGAGTTCGAGCAGGCGGGGTACGACGCGACCCGTGCTGCACTCGCCGAGGAGGAGATTCGACATGACTGACACACCGCGCCTGTTCACGGTCGACGAAGCGAACCGCGTCCTCCCGCTCATCTCCCCGATCGTGCGCGATCTCCTGCTGGAGCACGCCGCCTGGCGGGAGGCCATCGAGCGGTTCGAGCTGGCCATCGCCACCGACCCGGGCATCGACGGCATCGAATCCGAGGCCGCCGCGGACGCTCGGCGCATCGCGGAGGCGCACGCCGCCCGGATCGACGCCTTGCTGCGCGAGCTCTCCGGGCTCGGCGGCCTGTTCAAGGGCTTCGAGGGCGGCCTGGTGGATTTCCTCTCCCTCAGGGATGACCGGCCGGTGTACCTCTGCTGGCGCCACGGTGAGTCCAGCATCGCTCACTGGCACGACCTCGACGGCGGCTTCGGTGGCCGCCAGCCGATCGACGCCCACCTCTTCTCGGAAACGACCTGACATGCGACTCTGGCTCTTCCTTCACTTCTTCGGACAGATCCTCTGGCTCGGCGCCGGCCTCGGCTCCATGGTGTACGGCATCGTCGGCAAGCAGGAATCGGGCGCGGCGCTGGCCGCCATCGCGCGGGGGCAGGTGGCGGTGCACAAGCTGCTGATCGGACCCGGCGCCTTCCTCATGATCCTCTCGGGGGTGATGCTCTCGCTGCAGATGTACGGCTCGGCGATGAGCGGGATGGCGCCCACCGTCTGGATGATGGTCATGCAGGGCGCCGGGCTCCTCGGCGCGCTCATCGTGCTGGCGTTCGGGATGCCGACCATCGCGCGGCTCGGCCGGGTCTCTCCCGAGGGCCAGACGGCCGCGCTCTACCAGGCCATCCGGAAGCGCCACGTCGCCATCTCGATCGTGTCGGGGACCCTCGGCCTGCTGGCGCTCCTCGCCGCGAGCTTCCCGCTCCGCTGATGCGTCGTCGCGACCTCCTCCGTGCGGCGGCCCTCTTTCCCGCGGCGGCGTGGCTGCCGCGGGTCGGATCGGTGGGCAGCGTCGAGGCGTACGCGGTGCCGTTTGCCCGCGGACCGGTTGACGACGACGAGGCGTACTGGGCCGAGGTCCGCAGGCAGTTCCTGATCACCGACGGCATCTTCATGAACACCGGGACCTGGGGTGCGCTCCCGGTGTCGGTGCTCGAGGCGATCGAGGCGCACATGCGCGCCTTCGAGACCGTCTTCCACCAGATGCCGTTCGACGCGCACGCCCTCCGGGCCCAGCTGGCCGCCCTCATCGGCGCGCCAGCGGAGACCATCGCCTTCACCCGCAACACCACCGAGGGCATGAACGTCGTGGCGCGAGGGCTCGACCTCCGGCCCGGGGACGAGATCCTCCTCACGACCCAGGAGCATGTCGGCGGTCGATGCTGCTGGGAGCTGGTGGCGGCGCGGCACGACCTGACGCTCCGGATGTTCCCCCCACCGGTTCCCGCTCCGAGCGAGGACGCCCTCTTCGACGCCTGGACCTCGCAGGTCGGTCCGCGGACGAAGGTGCTGAGCATCTCCCACGTCTACTTCAGCACCGGCGCGATCCAGCCGGTGCGGCGTCTCTCGGCGTGGGCGCGGGAGCGCGGCATCATCACCGTGGTGGACGGGGCGCACCCGCCGGGCATGCTCTCGCTCGACGTGACGGACCTGGGCTGCGATTTCTACGCCTCGAGCCCGCACAAATGGCTCCTGGCGCCGAAGGGGTCCGGGTTTCTGTACATCAGCCCGCAGTGGATCGACCGCCTCTGGCCGCTGGTCGCCAGCGGGGGATGGGACGACCTGGCGCTGAAGGGAGACCGCTTCGACCACGTCGGCACACGCAACGACAGCCTGCTGGTTGGATTCCAGGCCTCCCTCGCCTTCCACGACGCGATCGGCACCGAGCGCATCGAGAAACGGTGCCGTGGGCTCGCCACCCGACTGGACGCCGGGCTGCGTGCGCAGCCGGGCGTGACGGTGGTCTCTCCGGCCGACCCTGCCGTGCGGAGCGCGATGGTGTCGTTCACGGTGGACGGGAGGGCGAGCAGCGAGGTGATCCGGCGGCTCTGGCAGATGGGACCGGTGCGGGTCCGGCACGTCGCGGAGAACAACCTCGACTACGTCCGGCTGTCCACCCACATCTACAACAATCCCGCGGAAGTGGATCGGGTGGTGGGGATGGTGGGAGAGATCGCGGGCAGCACCTAGCCCTCAGCTCCCGGCCCGCAGTCCCTTCCTTCCGGTCTTGCAGGCAGGCCGCACAGGACACGCTCCGCACTTCGCGATGCGCGCCGTACACACCAGGGCGCCAAGCTCCATGATGGCCTGATTGAACGCCCACGCCGAACGACCGTTTCGGACATGCAGCGCCGCGGCGGTGTTCCACAGCCGGTGCTCGCCTGCGGCACCGCGCGCCCTCGGATGGAACGCGCGCCTCAGGACCCGGGCGACGTTGGTGTCCACCGCCGGCTCGGCGCGCTCGAAGGCGAAGCTCGCCACCGCGCCCGCGGTGTAGCGGCCCACGCCGGGCAGCTGGCGGAGGGCCTCCGGCGCCGCGGGGATCCGTCCCTCGTGCCGGTCCCTCACGGTGCGGGCGAGCTGGTGCAGGTTGGCCGCCCGCCGGTAGTAACCCAGCCCCTGCCAGCTTTCGCGCACCGCCGCGGGTCGTGCCCGCGCCAGGGCGTCCACCGTCGGGAACCGCGCGAGGAACCTGGGCCAGTAGGATTCCACCCGCGACACCTGTGTCTGCTGCAGCATGAACTCCGAGACCAGGATCGCGTACGGATCGCGGGTGCGCCGCCAGGGCAGGTCGCGCCCGTGCGCGCGGAACCACCGCAGGAGGCGGCGACGGAATTCCGGGGCGTGTTCCGGGGGGCGGTTCGGGGTGGACTTCGCAGGCATCTGAGGGCAAGATAATACCGATGCCCAGCGCACAAACCGCCGTCCTCAGCCTGCCCCGCGCCGTTGGACGGTCCGTCATCGGATCGCTCGCCCACATCGGGCGGTTCAGCCTGCTGTTGGCCGAGCTCTTCCGGGCGCTCGTGGAGTGGCGGATCTGGCTGCCGCGGACGATGGACGAGGCGCGCAACATCGGCGCCGGCAGCCTCTTCATCGTGCTGCTGGTGTCGGCGTTCGCCGGCGCCGTCACCGCCCTGCAGACCGGCTACCAGTTCCAGGGCAACCTCCCCTACTACGTCGTCGGCACCCTGGTGGTGGAGTCGATCGTGCTGGAGCTGGGTCCCGTGCTCACGGCGCTGGTCCTGGCCGGGCGTATCGGGGCCCGCTATGCCGCCGAACTGGGCACCATGCGGGTCACGGAGCAGATCGACGCGCTGGAGAGCCTCGGCCGCTCGCCGATGTCCCACCTGATCATCCCGCGGGTGCTGGCCGGGCTGGTGATGATCCCGGTGCTCACCATCTTCGCCAATGCCATCGGCGTGCTGGCGGGCTGGTGGTCGGCCAAGCAGGTCCTGCCGCTCAGCAACGCCGACTTCACCTACGGGGCGCAGTTCTACTGGCGCCCCTTCGACGCCTACTACTCGATCATCAAGGCGTTCTTCTTCGCCGGGGCCATCACGCTGATTCCCTGCTACATGGGCTTCAACGCCCAGCAGGGTGCTGAAGGCGTCGGCAAGGCCACCACCACCGCGGTGGTCGCCACGTCGGTCACGATCCTGATCCTCGACACGCTCCTCGCCAAGCTGCTGCTGCACCCATGATCGAGCTCCGCAACGTCCACAAGCGGTTCGGCCAGCAGGTCATCCTCAACGGGGTGGACTTCTCCGTGGAGGAAGGGGAGACGGTCGCCCTGCTGGGTCCCTCCGGCACCGGCAAGAGCGTGCTCCTCAAGCACATCATCGGGCTGATCCACCCCGACGCCGGCACGATTCTCGTGGACGACCTGAACGTCGCCACTCTCGGCCGGAAGCAGCTGGCGGCGCTTCGCAGCACCATCGGCTACGTCTTCCAGAACGGCGCCCTCTTCGACTCGATGAATGTCTTCGAGAACATCCGGCTCGGCATCACCGACGCGAAGGACAACCGGAACGCGGCGTATTGCGCGACGCGGGTGCCCGAGTGCCTGGCGCTGGTCAACCTGGCCCCGGAAGTCGCCGACAAGTTCCCGGCGGAGCTCTCCGGCGGGATGCGGAAGCGGGTCGGGATCGCGCGCGCGATCGCCGGCAAGCCCAAGTACCTCCTGTACGACGAGCCGACCTCCGGACTGGACCCGGTCAACGCGGACATCATCGACGGCCTCGTGAAGCACCTGGCCCAGACGCTCGGCGTCACCAGCGTGATGGTGACCCACGACGTCCGGGGGGCATTCCGGGTCTCCGACCGGGTGGCGCTCCTCAGCGACGGCAAGATCGTGCTGCAGGGCACGCCCAAGGAATTCCTGGCGTCCGCGGACCCCCGCATCAAGGCGTTCCTCGAGCGGGATTTCGACTCACACTCCTTCGCGGCCTGAGGCGATATGGATCTGCACTACAAGCGTGAGGCACTCGTGGGATCGATCGTCCTGGTCGGCGTGGCGGTGTTCGTCGCCGGCACGATGTGGCTGGGCGGCCGCAGCTTCGGGCGGCGCGACGTCGTCCCGGCGCAGTTCAGCAACATCGGCAACCTCAAGAGCAGCTCGCCGGTGAAGGTGTCCGGGGTGCAGGTGGGCAAGGTGGACCGGATCGTCTTCGAGAAGGTCGGCAGCGTGCGGGTCAACCTGGCGCTCACCGAGGACGTCCCCCTGTCGCAGGACGCCACGGCCACCATCGAGGCGGTCGGCGTGCTCGGCGACGTCGAGGTCGTGCTGGATCCCGGCACCGACAGCCTGCCACTGGCCCCCGGTCAGGTCCTCCCGGGTGCGATGGCGGCCGGCGTCGGGGGCATGGTCAACGAGCTGGGGGGCCAGGCACGCGCGGTGATGGAGGGGGCCCAGACGCTGCTCAACCAGCGGATGGCGGACGACCTGCACGCCACGCTCAAGGCGATGACGCGGCTGATGTCGGTGTACGCCGACACCAGGACCGGCCCCACCGCCGAGATGACGCGCCTCATGGCCTCGATGCAGTCGGTGAGCGCGCGCCTCGACTCGACGCTGGCCAATCCGGCGCTGGGCAGGACCATCGAGAACATGGACAGCGCCACGGCGGGGCTGACCCGCCTCACCGGGCAGCTGGCCACCACCACCGCGCGGATGGACACGCTGGTCCAGAACATCAACGCGGGGAAGGGGACCCTGGGACAGGTGGCCACCAACCCCGCGCTCTACGACCAGTTGACGGCCACGATGAAGTCGATGCAGACGCTGATCGACTCGATCCAGGCCTCCCCCGGCAAGCTTACCGTCCAGGTGAAGATGTTCTAGGCGCCGCCTACCGCTGCACCAGCCGCAGGAACTCGTCCCGCGTGCTGGCATCCTCCCGGAACACGCCGCGCAGCGCGCTGGTCAGTGTCCGGGAGCCTTGCTTCTCCACCCCACGCATCATCATGCAGAAGTGCGACGCCTCGAGCACCACGCCGACCCCGCGGGGCGCGAGGGCGTCGTCCAGCGCCTCGGCGATCTGGTCGGTGAGCCGCTCCTGCACCTGGAGCCGCCGCGCGAAGACATCCACGACGCGGGCGATCTTGGAAAGTCCCACGATCCGGCCGTCGGGGATGTAGGCCACCTGGGCCTTCCCGAAGAAGGGCAGCATGTGGTGCTCGCACATCGAGTAGAACTCGATGTCCCGCACCACGATCATGTTCTGGTGGGACTCCTCGAAGAGCGCGTCGCCGATCACCTCGGCGGCATCGAGGTCGTAGCCCCGGGTCAGCCAGCGCATCGCCCGTTCGACCCGCTCGGGGGTCTTGACCAGGCCGTCGCGGTCGGGGTCCTCCCCCACCAGTTCGAGCATGTCGCGGACGGCGGACTGGAAACGGGTCTCGGTGGCCGGCTGTGACCAGGGCAGCCTGGCAATGGACATGGGGTGCTCCGGGCGAAAGTGGTGGTCGTCTCCTGCTAACCCGGGCCGGGGCCGAAAGGTTCCGGGGGCGTGCTTCCGGGCCCTCCGTCAGGGGTTATCTTGAATCCTCCCATGACCCTGTCCATCACCTTCCTCGGCACCGGCGCCGCCATCCCCTCGCTGGAGCGCAACGTTGCCTCCCTGGCGCTCGCGCGTGAGGGGGAGACGCTGCTGTTCGATTGCGGGGAGGGGACCCAGCGACAGATGATGCGCTACGGCGTCAGCTTCTCCGTCCGGGACATCTTCTTCACCCACTTCCACGCCGACCATCTCCTGGGCCTCACCGGCCTCGTCCGGACCCTCGGGCTGCAGGACCGGGCCGATCCGCTCCGGCTCTACGGGCCGCGGGGGGCGCGGCGGGTGCTGGAGCACGCGCTGTCAGTCGGCATCGAGCGGAACAAGTTCCCGATCGAGATCGAGGAGCTGGCGGGCGGGGACACGGTCAGCCGCCCCGAGTACGACCTCGTCGCCGTCGAGGCCGATCATCGCGCGCCTTCGCTCAGCTATGTCCTGGTGGAGCACACCCGGCTGGGCCGGTTCCAGCCGGAGCGGGTGCGCGAACTCGGCGTGCCGGAAGGGCCGCTCTGGGGTCGCCTCCACCGGGGTGAGACGGTGGAGCTGCCCGACGGCCGCCGGATCGGCCCGACCGACCTCGTCGGTCCTCCCCGGCCCGGACGCAAGGTGGTCATTTCGGGAGACACCAGGCCGAGCCGGGCGATGGTCCTCGCGGCACAGGGCGCGGACCTGATGGTGCACGAGGCCACCTTTTCCGCCGAGGAGGGGGAGAAGGCGGTGCAGACCGGTCACAGCACGGCGGCGGAGGCCGCCGGAGTGGCGCGCGACGCCGGGGTGCGCCGCCTGGTCCTGACCCACATCTCCGCGCGCTACACCCGCGAGGCGCCGGAGCTCGTGGCCGAGGCCCGCGCCACCTTCCCGGCCTCGTCGGTGGCCCGCGACGGGATGATCGTCGACGTCCCGTTCCCCGACGCCGCGCGCGCGGAGTGAGCGCCGCGTCGAGGCGGCTTCCGCTGGCGCTGCTCGCCGGGGTGGTAGCGGTCCTCGCCTGGTCGGGGGTGGCGCCGCACGACCGTTTCACCTGGGTGCTCGAAGTGGCCCCGGTCCTCATCGGCCTGCCGATCCTCCTCCTCACCGCCCGTCGCTTCCCGCTGACCCCGCTGCTCTACACCCTTCTCGCGGTGCACGCCTGCATCCTGATGGTCGGGGGGAAGTACACCTACGCCGAGGTGCCGGTAGGGTTCTGGGTGGGCGAGGCGCTGGGCCTGGCGCGCAACCACTACGACCGGCTTGGGCACTTCGCCCAGGGGCTCGTGCCGGCCATCCTGGCGCGGGAGATTCTCGTTCGCAAGTCGCCGCTGGCGGGAAGTCGATGGCTGCCCTTCGTGGTCGTCGCCTTCTGCCTGGCCTTCAGCGCCTTCTACGAGCTGATCGAGTGGTGGACCGCCGTGGCCACCGGGGATTCGGCGACGGCCTTCCTCGGGACCCAGGGCGATGTCTGGGACACGCAGTGGGACATGTTCCTCGCGCTCATCGGTGCGGTGACCGCCCTCCTCGCCCTATCCCGCCCGCACGACCGGCAGCTGGCGCGGCTGCCTCGTCCTTCGCCGCCTCCGATTCCAGCCAGCCCCTGACGTCGAACTTCTTCGCCGCCGCCGTCAGCGACATGTAGCGGACGGTGCCGAACACCGGCCGGCGGAAGAAGGG
Organism: Gemmatimonadota bacterium; assembly: GCA_024641745.1. Lineage (GTDB taxonomy): Bacteria > Gemmatimonadota > Gemmatimonadetes > Gemmatimonadales > GWC2-71-9 > SPDF01. The sequence continues at coordinate 29,088 of JAHECL010000019.1, forward strand.
CCGGTCGAACTTCCCCAGGATCCAGTGAAAGCCGGCGTAGCTGTTCGGGTCGCGCCCGTCCAGCGAATACCTGTTGTTCAACTGCTCCATCGTCGCCAGCGCGGTGGCGGCGTCGGCGCTCCAGTGCAGGATCGCCTTCCCCCAGAGCATCCGCAGGTAGTTGGGCATCGAGCCGTCGCGGACGTAGCACCGCTGCGCCGCGTTCCAGAGCTCGCTCTCCGTTTCCCCACGTTCCAGCTGTTCCAGTGTATAGGACGACGGCCGCGGGTCGTCGCCGTGGTCGTCCAGTTCCTGGCGTGCCCAGGGCGGCACCGCGGAGAGGGTCCGATGGTGCGGGTCGTGATGGCAGAAATTGTGGGCCAGCTCGCGCCAGACGAGGAGCTCGTCCTGGAACCGGGTGAACTGGTCGGGCGGCGCCACCTCCCGGGCCGAAAGCAGCACTTCCTGGGGACTGATGTTGCCGAAGTGGAGATAGGGTGAGAGCCCGCTCACCGCCTCGGGGTGGTTCGGATCCCCGCGGTCCTCGGTGTAGCGCATCAGTCCGGTGGCGAGGAACCGCTCCAGCCGGGCGCGGGCGGCTCGCTGCCCGCCCCGGATGACCGGGGAGGGGCCGACCGAGTGATCGATGTCGCAGCCGGCGGCCAGCGCCGCCGCGTCGGCGCCGGCCGACGGTGCGGCGGACTCGAAGGGGAAGTCGAATGCGCGGCGGACCCGCGGCTCCACGTTTCCGACCGGATGGAGGTGGTGGGGCAGGGCGGCAAGGGCCTCGGTCCGGAAGCCCCGGGCGGTCTTGTGCTGCCGGCTGATGGAGGCCATCGGCACGATGGTGCAGGCATCGACCGCCACCACCGGCGCCTCGATCCGCTCGCGCAGCCGCCGGGTCTGGCGGGGAACGATGAAGGTCGGGAAGTAGTCGGTGACGACGACGGCCGCCCGGCGGGCCAGCGCGAGGAGGGGCGACGGCTCGGCGGGGCCGCCGTCCTCCCGGCGCCGGCGCTCGAGGTAGAGGCCGTAGGGGATGCCCCGCTCTCCGAAATCGGCGGCCAGCTCAGCCGCCGACTCCAGGATGAAGCTGTGGAGCCGGTCGCTGGCCCAGGGACAGTCGGGACGGAGACCCTGGTATACGACCAG
>JAHECL010000020.1 GCA_024641745.1 Gemmatimonadota bacterium
CCGGCTCCGCATCGTGGTCTGGATCCAGTAGAGCACGAAGTCGCCTGGGACGGCCCGGGATCGGGAGCCCGGGTGAATCCTGTGGTCGTGGACCGGGGCGGGAGTGGTCATTGAGCGGTATACCCGGACTGGTCAGATCGGTTCAGGGGTGGATGTTTGTACAAGGTTTTGGTCATGGAACATACACAAACGGCCGGTGTACAGGGAGCACGAGCAGGAAAGATGTTTCAACACACACTCAAACGAACCGCTGGAGGATCGACCGATGAAGCTCACCACCCTGATGGCCCTGGCCCTGACCGTCGGCATTGCCGGCCCGGCCTGCAGCGACGACGACCCGACCGGCCCCACCACCCCGGCCACCGCCAACGTCCGCGTCGTGCACGCCTCCCCTGACGCCCCCAACGTGGACGTGCTGGTGGATAACGTCGTGGTACTGACCAACGTGCCCTACGAGGCCGTTTCCGGCTACCTCGCCGTGCCCGCCGGCACCCGCAACTTCAAGGTGAACGCCACCGGCACCAGCACCTCGGTCATCAACGCCGATGTCGCGGTGACGGCCGGCATGAACTACACCGTGATGGCGACCGGCCTTGTGGCCGCCATCGAGCCGCTGGTCCTGACCGATGACCTGGCCAGCCCCGCGGCCGGCAACGTGAAGGTCCGGCTGGTGCACGCCGCCGCCAGCGCCCCGACGGTGGACATCTATGTTACCGCCCCCGGCGCCGACATCAGCATGATGTCGCCGACCCTGTCCGGCGTGCCGTTCCGCGGCTACTCCGACTACCTCGAAGTGCCGGCCGGGACCTACCAGGTCCGCATCACGGTCGCCGGCACCAAGACGGTGGCGATCGACTCCGGGTCGCTGGCCATCATGGCCGGGGAGATCCGCAGCGGCGTGGCGCTCGACAACTCCGGCGGCGGGGCGCCGTTCGGTGCCATCGTGCTCGCCGACAAGAACTAGCAGGAGCCATCCTGGCGGGAGGCGGGGCGGGGGATTGTCTCCCCGCCCCGCCTTTCGTTGACGCCCACCCCCCGGTCCGCTACTTTACCCCGGCTGCTGGGGGCTGTAGCTCAGCTGGGAGAGCGCTGCAATCGCACTGCAGAGGTCAGGGGTTCGATCCCCCTCAGCTCCATGACAGAACACACTGCCCCGTGGTGTAACTGGCAACACGCCTGACTCTGGATCAGGAGAGTCCTGGTTCGATCCCAGGCGGGGCAATACCCAGGGTGATGAGCCCTGGGTTTCTTTTAGGTGGCCGGCGGGGAAGCGGGGACCCGGGGAAGGGCCTCCAGCCGTTCCAGGTCCGCCACCGATACCAGCGCCGCCACCGCCTTCCCGTGGCGCTCCAGCACCACCCGCTCCCCGTACATCCACACCTCGTTGACGAGGTCGGAGAAATTCTTCCGGGCCATCGATACCGGCAGGGTCGTGCGTTCCATCGGCCCTCCATGTCATAATACTACATAAATCGTACAGAACGTACTAAACGTACAATATCTTCATGTTTACATCAAGACAGCACCGCCCCTGCCCCAATACCCCCGCCTCCCCGTCCGCGACCCTCCCGCTCTCCGCCGCATCTACTTCCCCGTAACCCACAACCTCTGATGGAGAGACACAATGACTCGTGCGTGGATCACCCTGGCGCTCGGCACCCTGATCCTCCTGCCCGCCGGGGCCACGGCCCAGGAAGGCAACGTGATGGTCTTCGAGACGGCCGGCCGGCCCCGGATCGGCGTGATGGTGGACATGGACGCCCCGGCCGCCAACAGGAAGCTCGGCGCCACCGTGAAGTCGGTCACCCCCGACGGCCCCGCCGCCAAGGCCGGGCTCCAGGCGGGAGACATCATCACCCGCTTCAACGGCGTGAGCCTCGCCAACGATTCGCCCGATGAAACGGCCGGCCAGAAGCTCGTCGAGCTGGCCCAGGCGCTGTCCCCCGGTGACACCGCGAAGGTGGACTACCTCCGCGGCTCCTCGAAGAAGAGCGCCTCAATCGTGGCGGCGGACCTCGGCGGCAGCTCATGGGTGGTGCGCGGCGGTCCAGGCGGCGAGCAGATGATCGAGCTGGCCCCGCTGATGCGCGAGCGGGCCCGGGCCATGGCCGGCAGGGAACTGGGCTTCGTGGACATGGAGCGCACCCTGGGGGAGATGGGCCACGAGTTCAACGTCCAGCTCCGCGGCGCGCCCGGGCTGGATCTTGCCGAGATGAACGAAGGTCTCGGCGCATACTTCGGGACGTCGAAGGGGGTACTGGTGCTGGAGAATCCCGCCGACTCGACGATGCCGCTGAAGGCGGGCGACGTGATCGTGGGCATCGACGGGCGGGCGCCCGGATCGGTCGGGCAGGCCAGGCGCATCCTCGGCAGCTACGACAGCGGCGATGTGGCGAAGTTCGAGATCATGCGGATGAAGAAGAAGACGACCGTCACCTGGACGGTGCCGGCCATGCGGGGGATGATGTCCCCGAAGGGGATGAAGTGGCGGAGCGGGTCGGCGCCGATGCCCCCCGGTTCCTCGGGCCTGAAGGTGCGTGTCCGTACTGCGCCGAGCGGCCGCACTCTTCCAGCCGCTCCGGCGGCACCCGCGCCAACGGTGGCTGCCCCGGCGGCGCCGGCCGCAAGGACCTGAGGGCCGGGTTCGCGGCGAATGCAAAGCGGGGGTGCGCCGAGTCCGGCGCACCCCCGCTTTGCTGTGCATCCCTGCTACTGCGGATCGTCGGCGGGCATCTGGCTCTTGGGCCGGATGAAGAAGCCGTAGATGTCGCCGCTGCGGCCGAGGGTGAAGGCGACCACGAGCGGCTCGTCCATCATCTCGAACTGCGCTTCCCGCAGGTAGGCGACCAGGGTGTCCCGGGAGACGACACGCTCGGAAAGGACCTCGACCTCGGTCCCGACCTGGGAGATGAGCTGCCCCTGGAACTCCGAGAGCTGATCCACCGTGACCTTTTCACGCACCTGCTGCGAGCTGTGCGCGATGATGCTGTCGCCCATGTCGCTGTAGAACCACTCGGTGTACACGCGCCCGGTGGCGATGGCGGCCGCCGAATCCAGGTGGGCGGGCGCGGGGGCCGCCGGCGCCTCGCTTTGGGCGGAGAGGGGCGCGGCGAGAAGCAGGGCGGGTGCGATCAGGAAGACGGCGCGGTGCATGGAAGCCTCTGGGAGAGGGAACGATTTCCGGGACGGGGGAAGATAATCCGGGAGCACCGTGCCCGCCGGTCAGCCGGGCCGCGGCCCCCGCAGCCGTCCGATGACCACCGTCACGTTGTCGCTGCCGCCGCGCGCGAGCGCCAGGTCCACGAGGGCGTGGCAGCTCACCTCCGCCGACTCGCCCTTCATCAACTGCGCCCTGATCTCGTCGTCGGACACGTGCTTGGTGAGTCCGTCGCTGCAGAGGAGCATGACGTCCTCCCATTCACAGTCGAGGGTGATGACCTCCGGCAGCGCCTCCTTGCCGCCCAGCGCACTCCAGAGGATATGCTTGAGCCGGCTTTGCTCGGCAGCCGACTGGGTGAGTGCGCCGGCGTCGACCATCGCCTGGGCCATGGTCTGGTCCTTGGTGACCTGGGTCAGCACCCCCTGCCGAAGCCGGTAGGCGCGGCTGTCTCCCACGTGGATGACGTACGCGCGCGGCCAGTGGATCGTCGCCATGGTGAGGGTGGTGGCCATCCCCCGCTTGTCCTCGGCGACCCCCGCCTCCTGAATGGCGTGGTGCCCATGCTCCACGGAGCGCCGCAGCCGGTCTGCCACCCGGTGGTCGTGATCGGGGTCCGCGGCCGTCTCCGCGTCCATCCCGTGGATGACGTAGTCGGCGATGGCCCGGAGCGCGGAGCCGCTGGCCTGCTCCCCCCAGGGGGTGCTGCCCACGCCGTCCGCGACCAGGAAGACGTAGCCGCGCGCGCCGCTGACCATCGAACCGAGTCCTTCGTTCGGCAGGGTGGTCTGGTGCAGCTGCATCGACTTGTGCAGGCTGGCCACCAGGAAGTGATCCTGGTTGGTCTTGCGCACGAGCCCCAGGTGGCACATCCCGAAGATGTCCACGTCCTTCCGGGTGGGGCGCTGCGGATGGGCACCGCTGTCAGGCATTGAGATTCTCCTCTTGCCCTAACTTCCTGCCGTCGGCGGTGGTTGGCAAGGCGTCCCGGACCGGCGGAGGCGCTTCCTTCCCTGACGGGGCAATCGGGGCCATTATTAGCGGGATTCCCCTGTCCGGAGACGTGATGGCCGAACTGTCGGACCGCCTCAACGCGGCCCTTGGCGACAACTACCGCATCCTCCGGGAGCTCGGCGGCGGCGGGATGAGCCGCGTCTTCCTCGCCGAGGAGAAGCGGCTCGGCCGGCGCGTGGTCATCAAGGTGCTCCCCCCGGACATGGCGGCCGGCGTCAACGCCGAGCGGTTCGAGCGCGAGATCCAGCTCGCCGCCTCCCTCCAGCACCCCCACATCGTCCAGCTGCTGACCGCCGGGGCCAACGCCGACCTGGCCTACTACGTGATGCCGTTCATCGACGGCGAATCGCTGCGGGCGCGGCTGGCCCGTGAGGGCGCCCTCCCGATGGGCGAGGTCCTCCGCATCCTGCACAATGTGGTGGACGCCCTGGCCTATTCGCATCACCACGGCGTGGTCCACCGCGACATCAAGCCCGACAACGTGATGCTCTCGGGCAAGCATGCCCTGGTGACCGACTTCGGCGTGGCCAAGGCGGTGAGCGCCTCCAGCGGCGACGGGCACTCCAACCTGACGTCCCTTGGAGTCGCCCTCGGCACGCCGGCCTACATGGCGCCGGAGCAGGCGGCGGCCGACCCGCGGGTCGATCACCGGGCCGACATCTACGCCGTGGGGGCCCTGGCGTACGAGATGCTCTGCGGCCGGACCCCCTTCGTTTCCCCGACCCCGCAGGGGATGCTGGCGGCCCACATCACCGAAAAGCCGGAGCCGCCGGTGCGGTACCGGAACACCATCCCGGCGGCGATGAACGAGCTGGTGCTGCGATGCCTGGAGAAGAACCCGGCCGACCGGATCCAGAACGCCGACGAGATCGCGGCGCGGTTGACGGCGATGGCGACGCCCACCGGCGGGACCACGCCGATGTCCACCGAGCCGGTCTCGACCGTCCGCGAGGAGGCGTTCGCCGCGGTGCGGCGCTCGGCGCCCGCGCGGGTGCTCGGCCTCTTCGCGCTGGCGTCGGTGGCGGTGATCGCCACGGCGTTCGCCCTCACCCGGATCTTCGACCTCCCCGACTGGATCTGGCAGGGAGCGGCGGCGGCGATGGCCATCGGGCTCCCGATCATCGCCTACACCGGCCGGGTGGAGCGGAAGCGCGCCGTCGCGATGACGATGGGGACCCTTCGGTTCGAGCCGGAGCCGGCGCACCACGGCTGGTTCACCTGGAAGAAGACGATCTGGGGTGGCGGACTGGCCCTGGGGCTGGTGGCGCTGCTGACCGGGGGCTTCGTCCTCTCCAAGCGGCTCGGGGTTGGGCCGGGCAGCACGCTGATGAGCGCCGGCGTGCTGGCGGCGCAGGACCGCATCATCCTGGTGGAGTTCGAGAACCGCACCAGCGACTCGACGCTCGGCGCCTCGGTGACCGAGGCGCTGCGGATCGACCTCGGCCAGTCCAACATCATGCGGGTGGTGGAGCCCGCCGACCTGCAGGCGGCGCTGCAGCGGATGGGCCGACCGGCCGACACCCAGGTCACGCAGGCGGTGGCCGGTGACCTGGCGCGCCGGGAGGGGATCAAGGCGATCATCACCGGGGAGATCACCTCGCTGGGGTCCGGCTACTCGCTGGCGGCGCGGGTCATCAACGCCAACACCGGCGAGACGCTGATCCCGATCCGTGAGACCGCCAGCGATGCATCTCAGCTGATCGGCGCCGTCGACAAGCTCTCCAAGGCGCTGCGCGAGAAGATCGGCGAATCGCTGGGAAACATCCGGGCCGGCGACAAGCTCGAGCAGGTCACGACCTCGTCGCTGGAGGCGCTGCGGCTCTATACCGAGGCCGTCCGCGATCACGAGTCGGGCCGCATGGAGGACGCGGTCAGGCTCCTGCGGCAGGCGGTGACGGCGGACAGCACCTTTGCCATGGCGTGGCGCAAGCTGGCGGTCGTCCTGCCCCAGGCGGGGCCCAGCGACGGCACCGAGGCGAGGAATGCGGTGAAGCGGGCCTACCAGTACCGGGAGCGGCTCCCCGCGGTGGAGCGCGGGCTGACTGAGGCGTACTACTACGACCGGATCGCCGACGATCCGGACCGGACGGAGGCCGCCTATCGCGCCGTCCTGGCGGTGAATCCCGACGAGCCGACCTCGCTCAACAATCTCGGCCTGATGTTGAACGCGCAGGGGAAGCCGGCGGAGGCGGAGCCGCTGCTGCGGCGCGTGGTCGAGACCACGCCGATGCAGAGCGGGCTGCTCAACCTCGAGCATTCCTTCGCGCTGCAGGGGAAGGACGAGGCGGGCGACAGCGTGCTCGCCGAATTCCGGCGCCTCTGGCCCGAGTCCGTCCGGCCAGACGAGTTGCTGCGGGGCCGCCGGTACGTCCACCGGGACTATCGGGGTGCCGACTCGATGCTCCGGGCTCCCGATTTCCGCCCTCCCACCACGCAGGGGGACCAGATACGCCTCCAGTGGGAACGGTTGGGAACGGCCACGGCCCTCGGGCGGGTGGGGGAGGCGGAGCAGGTCGCGAGCGACCTCTCGGCCACCATGAGCGCCCTCGGCGTAGCTGGAACGGCCCGCTACCTGAAGACGACGCCGGCGCAACTTCAGACCTTCTTCCTCGGGGACTCGAAGGCGCTCGCGCGCCACGCCGACTCGACCGTTCCACCGGCGGTCCTCAACGCCCTCCCCGAGGATCAGCGGCCATACCAGGGACTGGGGTACGTCTACTCCTTGGCCGGCCGGCCCGACCGGGTCCGGGAGCTGAAGGCGGAGTGGAGCCGGGTCCGGCCCGCGGAGGGGCGGAACGCCGCCGATTCTGTCTTCTGGGCCGCCCTGCTCGCACAGGCCGAAAACCGGTGGCGGGATGCGGCGATGGCGTTCGACGCCCACCGCGTCATGATCAAGTGCCCCAACTGTGACCTCTGGGAGGCGGCCCGCAACTGGGAGCTGGCGGGCCTGCCCGATTCTGCCCTGGTGCGCTATGAGACCTCCGTGACGATACCCGACTCGCGGTCGGATGGTGGTAACACGGAGTTCACGCTCGGGCCGACCTACCGGCGGCTGGGCACCCTCTACGAGGCGAAGGGGAACCGGACCAAGGCGCTGGAGTACTACGGCAACTTCGTGGACCTCTGGCGGGACGCCGACGCGGTGCTGCAGCCTCAGGTGACCGAAGCGAAGGCGCGGATGGCGGAGCTGGCGGGGGAGAAATAGGCGGGGCAGACGGGCAGGGGGGCAGAAGCACGAACGGGCGCACCATGGTGCGCCCGTTCTGTCGTTGTCTTGCCGCCGAGTTGTGGAGGCTAGCTCTTGATTCCCATCAGGTCATCCCGGAACCCGGTGCCCGGGCCTGGGTTCGGGCCGATCCAGGCCTTGAAGAGCGCGTCGGCGAAGTCCTTGCCCTTGATGGTGCCCTTCATGACGCCGTTCACCTTGATCTCGGTTCCGGTCCCGGCGACGTACGTGAAGACGAACTGCTGTTCCTTCTTGATGTCTTCCATGTAGCCGCACAGCGTCACGAACTCCGCCTTCAACTGTTCGGAGGCGTCGGGCGTGTTCTTCTCGAGCGCCTCATCCCACGCCTCGCACATCTTGTCCTTCCCGACGTCCCGCAGGAACTGCATGACCAGCTCGCGATGGGTGTCGTCCGCGAGGACCGCGTCGGGGTTGTTGGACTTGGCAGAGAGGTAGAGGCCGGCCACGTAGACCTTGAAAATGGCCTTCTTGCGGAGGGCCACGCCGTTCAGCACCAGGGTCTGACCACCGACCTGGACGGTGCCGGGCAGGGTCACTTTGTTGTAGGTCGTGTCGGCCGGGGCGGCGGTCAGGCTGCCGGCCAGGGCCAGCAGGGTGAGGCTGAGCATGGGCTTCCTCCAGAGTGGGGTCCGCAGGCCGGCGACACCGCCGGCGACCCATTGAAGATGGAGTCCGGGGGGCGGGGAGGGAAGGGCGGGGCCTCGCACTCACGGGGAAGGGGAGCGATCTTCTCCCCATGCGAAAGATCCTGGTGGAGGCGTGCGTCGAGACGCTGGAGGGGGCGCTGGCCGCCGAGGCGGGCGGCGCGGGGCGGGTGGAACTCTGTGCGGCGCTGGAGGTTGGGGGGCTGACGCCGGCGTGGGATCTGGTCACCTCATGCGTGGGGCGGCTCAGCATCCCGGTCTTTGTGCTGGTACGGCCCCGCGCGGGATCGTTCGTGCTGTCCGAGGTCGAGCTGGCCGAGGTCGTCCGGGAGATCGGGCAGGTGGTGGGACTGGGAGCCGATGGCGTTGTTGGTGGCGCGCTGACACCGGGCGGTAGCGTGGACGTGCGGGCGACGTCCGCAATGCTCACCGCCGCGGGTCCGTTGCCGTTCACCTTCCACCGTGCCTTCGACAAGGTTGATGACCAGGCGGAGGCGCTGGAGGCGCTGATCAGCATCGGTGTGCGGCGGGTGCTGACGTCGGGGGGCGCGGCGACGGCCGCGGAGGGGGCCAAACAGATCGGGAAGCTGGTGATTCAGGCGGCGGGGAGGATCGGCATCCTGGCGGGCGGGTCGGTGCGGGCGCACAACGTGGCGGCGCTCATCTCTGCGACCGGTGTGACGGAGGTGCACAGCCGGACACCGGTGGATGCGGAGGGGGTGCGGGAGCTGGTGGGGGTGGTGAACGAGGGCTAGCCCATCACGACCCGCTTCGTCCTCCACGCCCCCCGCGTGAAGTCGGGCACATCCACCGGCTTGCTCCCCTTCTTCACGGAGGTCACGCTCAGCGGCCCCGGCGCGCTCCACGCCGCCGCGTCGTACACGTCCATGTCCGGCACCAGGCCCTCCCGCATGCACTGCACCATCCGGTAGTTCATGATGAAATCCATCCCGCCGTGCCCGCCCAGCTTCCGGGCGATCTCCCCCATCCGCTTCCAGAGCGGGCTCTCGAATGCCTCCTTGTAGCCGTCGAGCCCGGTCCACTCGTCGTCCTCCGGCTGCCCCTCGATCATGATTCGCGCTGGATAGTCGGCGAAGGTGCCCCGGGTGCCGCAGATCATGTTGATCCTGCTGTAGGGCCGCGGGCTCACCACGTCGTGCTGCAGCATGATGCTGCGGCCCAGCGCCGTCTTGATGAGCGAGGTGTTCATGTCGCCGGTCCGGTAGCGTTCCTGCCGCTTGGGATCGTTCGGCGCCAGTGTCTCGTCCCGGTACTCGGTGAGCCCCGCCTCCAGGCTGCTCATCGACACGAGATACTCGAACCGGTCCCCCCGGTTGATGCCGAGGTAGTTGGCCACCGGCCCGAGGCCATGGGTGGGATAGAGGTTGCCGTCGTGCTGCAGGTGGGGATACCGTCGCCAGAGCCCCTCCCCCTCGTCGCTCAGGAGGAGCGAACGGAGGTCGTGGATGTAGGCGCACTCGCCGTGGGTGAGCGTCCCGAGCTTGCCGGCTTTCACGAGGTTGAGCACCAGCAGTTCGTTGTAGCCGTAGCAGCAGTTCTCCAGCATGATGCAGTGCCGCCGGGTCTTCTCCGACTCCTTCACCAGCGTCCAGCAGTCGTCAATGGTCGTGGCGGCCGGCACCTCCACCGCCGCATGCTTCCCCTGCCGCATCGCTCCGACCGCCATCGGGACGTGCCAGTTCCACGGCGTGGCGATGTAGACGATGTCGATATCGTCCCGCGTCACCAACTGCTCCCAGATGGTGTCGGTGCCGTCGAAGATGGCGGGTGCCGCCTCCTGCCCAGCCTTCTTGATCATCGCCGCCCCGCGCGCGGCGTGGTCAGGTACCAGGTCGCAGAGGGCGGTGATCGTCACACCATCGATGGCGAGCAGGTCGTGCAGGAGGCTCCGGCCGCGGCCGCCGATGCCGATCATCCCGATACGCACCTTGGCGTGCCGTTCAAACGGGACGCCGATCATCCGCTCCTTGCCGGCGACCGTGGCCGCCGGATCGATGCCCGGCAGGAGGCCGGCGGCGGCCGCGGCGGCGACCGTACTGCCCACGAAGTCGCGGCGGGAGAGGTGATCGCTGGAATTGTCGCTCATGGTGTGCTCCTGGTCGTCAATCGATGCGCCGGGCGGGCGGACCCGGGTCGCTGCGGAAGAATTGGGCCCGGCGGGCCGGCCCGGGAAACGACCGCTCGTAGTCGGCGGACCACTGCTGGATGAACTGCGTGGACGCGTCCTCGTCCACCAGCGCCCAGGTGCTGCCACCGAAACCGGCGCCGAACGCTGACGCGGCGTGCGCCCCCAGTTCCCGCGCCCGGCGCACCAGGTGGATGGTCTCGGGGACCTGGTTCTGCAGTCCCTCCTCCGCACCCCGCTGCGAGCGCTCGACCTGTTGCCCGAACTCGGCGAGGTCGCCCGCGAGGAGCGCCGCCGATGCGGCCGGGATGATGTCGTCGCTCTCCGCGACGAACTGCCGGAGCCGCGCGGCGAGAAAGCCTGCCGGAAACTCCGAGGCGCCATCGTCCTCCAGCAGGGCGCTGATCGCGGCCGGGGCTCCCGGCTCCGCCAGCGCCCCCGCGAGCGAGATTGCCTTCGAGCCCGATGCCTCCCTCCAGCGCTCCAGGATCCTCCGCACGGCGAGCGACAGCCGGTTGTAGGCCTCACGTTGCGCGCCCGACTTTCGGGACCGCACGCCGCTCACGCCGATGACCAGTGCCTGTCCCGCCGGCCAGGGAATCGCCACTTCGAATCGTACCGGGCAGAAGGCGAATCGGCTCAGCTGGCCGGCACGGGCGCAGAGGATGGCGGTGTGGTCCTCGCTGCCGCCGAAGGTGCCGACGCCGCGGTCCCCCTTCAGCGGGCCGAAGTCCTGCCCGTTTTCGATGCAGCCGAGGTATTCGGCGAGCACCGCAGGAGTGGAGAGGTGGGCGTGCCACTGCTCGGTGGCCTGCAGGTCGTTGGCCTCGGCGAGGGCGAGGAAGGTCGCGGTGATGAGGGCGCTCGAACTGCTCATCCCGGACGCCGACGGGAGGTCGCTGGCGAGCGCGAGGTCGGCGCCGCGGCGCGCGTCGGGGAAGTTGCGGGCGATGCGGCGGGCCGCGGTCATCGGGAATCCGGCCCACCGTCCGGTGAGGGGAACCAGGTCGGGCTCCAGCCGGAACGCCGCCCGCGCCCTGCTGGAGGTGTCGAGGAAGGTCACGGTGTCGTCGGCACGGGGCACCATTCCGATGACCAGGCCGCGGTCCAGCGCGCAGAGCAGGCTCCTGCCGCCGGCGTAGTCGGTGTGCTTGCCGAGCACCTCGACCCGGCCGGGGACATGCCACACCCTGGCCTGTTCGCCGCCGGCACCGAGCGACTCGCGCACCCGGGCCACGAGCCCGTCCGACGTCAGAGCCGCACCTCGATCCCCTCAAGCCGTGCCGCGACCGCCGCGATGTCGCCCCGGGTGGAGAGGTCGAGCACGCCGGCTTCGACCGGGAGCACGCGGAAGCGGGTGCCCATCCGGCGGATGGCGTGGCGCACCGCGTCCTGGAGCTCGTATTCGCCGCGAATCGAGCGGGAAACATTGCGGCACGCCTCGAAGATGCCGGGGTCGAACACCCAGGCGTTCATGCTGATCCGCGCGCGCGGTCCCAGTCGCTGGGCGGTGACGGGGTCGGGTTTCTCGATGATGTCGGCCAGGGTGCCGGCGGGGTTCTCGACCAGGAGCGCGAACTGGTTGACCCGGGAGGCGGGGATGTTGCTCAGCCCGACCAGCGTGCCGCGATGGAAGCCGGCGAGCCCGGGGCCTTCGAGCGCGCGCAGCTTCGCCAGCACCTCCGCCGGGTAGTAGTTGTCGGCGTTGCAGACCAGGAAGCGATGCCCGCCGGCAAAGGTCTCGGCGGCGAGCACGGCATCGGCGGTGCCGCGTGGCTCTTCCTGAATGGCAAAGGTGACCGCGATCCTGGTGAGCCGGCCCGGGGTCTCGTAGTACTCGCGCACTTCATGGTGTTCGGGACCGATCACCAGGCACATCTCCTCGAAGCCGGCGTCGGCCAGGGAGGAGAGCAGGTAGTCGAGGAAGGGTCGCCCGATCGGGATCATCCCCTTCATCCCGCGCGAGGCCGCCGATTCCTGCCCCTTCTCGAGCGCGGTGTCCGGCGCCGGTTCCCGCATCCGGCGGCCCAGCCCGCGGGCGAGGATCACGGCGCGATTCACGCGGCGCGGTGCTCCCCGCCCCACATCGCCGGCAGGAGGCGGGCGAGCCACCAGCTGCTCAGCGAGAAGATCGCGACGAACACCAGCCCCTGTGTCGTCCGCCCGTAGAGGAGACTGCCGACCCCGAACAGCGCGGAGTAGACAGAGGTACAGCCGAGCACCCAGCCGAGGAAGGCCATCGGGAGGCTGTCGGGCGAGGCGGGCACCCCCGCTTCCTCCTGCACGGCGCGCCACCCCCGGCCGGCCGGCCGGACCAGCCGGAAGAAGCTGAGGAGTGTGCTGCGTTCGGTCGGGGCCGTGAGCAGGGTGACGGTCACCCAGACCACGGTCGTGATCCCGACGCTGAGGAGGAGCTGGGTCGTGGCGTCGAGGCCGTGTCCGTTCTTCTGGGCGACGAGGAACCCCGCAGCGAGGAGGAACGAGCTGACCATCGCGCTCACTTCGCTCCAGGCGTTGATCCGCCACCAGAACCACCGCAGGAGATAGAGGAGGCCGGTGCCCGCCCCGATCGACAGGAGCAGCTGGAAGCTCTGGCTCGCCGTCTCGAGCACGAAGGTAAGCCCGGCGGCGAGCAGCATCAGGACCGCGGTGACCACTCGGCCGACCATCACGTAGTGCCGCTCGGTGGCGTCGGTGCGAAGGAACCGCCGGTAGAGGTCGTGCACCAGGTAGGAGGTGCCCCAGTTCAGGTGGGTGGCGATGGTGGACACATACGCCGCCAGAAGCCCCGCCACCATCACGCCGAGCCAGCCGACCGGGAGGAAGCGGAGCATCGCCGGGTAGGCCATGTCGTCGCCGAGCAGCGCCGGGTCGACGTGCGGGAAGGCGGCCGAGAGGTCGGAGAGCTGCGGATAGACCAGGATCGAGGCCAGCGCCACGATGATCCAGGGCCAGGAGCGGAGGGCGTAGTGCGCCACGTTGAAGAACAGCGTGCCGGCCATCGCGTCCTTTTCGCTGCGCGCCGCAAGCATCCGCTGGGCGATGTAGCTCCCGCCTCCCGGTTCCGCGCCGGGGTACCAGACGCTCCACCACTGCACCGTGATCGGGATGATCAGCACGGAGAGGGTCAGCTTCCAGTCCCCGAAATCGGGGAGCAGTTGCAGTGTGCTCGGGTCGAGGCGGGTCATCAGCCCCTGCAGGCCGCCGACCTCGGGCTGCTGCAGGGCGAAGTACGCCGCCGCGAAGGAGCCGGCCATCGCGATGCCGAACTGGATCAGGTCGGTCACCAGCACGCCCCAGAGCCCGGCGGTGGCGGCGAAGGCGATGTTGAGCACGGCGCACACCACCAGCGTCTGCCACATCGGCCAGCCGAGGATGACGTTGGCGATCTTGACGGCGGCGAGGTTGACCGTCGCCATGATGACGCAGTTGAAGAAGAGGCCCAGATACACCGCCCGGAAGCCGCGCACCAGCTGGGCGGGGCGGCCGGCGTAGCGGATCTCGTAGAACTCGAGGTCGGTCAGCACCCCGGAGCGGCGCCAGAGCCGGGCGTAGAAGAAGACGGTGGCCATGCCGGTCAGCAGGAACGACCACCAGAGCCAGTTGTTGGCGACGCCGTGCTCGCGCACGAGGTTGGTGACGAGGTTCGGAGTGTCGGTGCTGAAGGTGGTGGCCACCATCGACACGCCGATGAGCCACCACGGCGCGGCGCGTCCCGAGGTGAAGAACTCGGCGGTGCTGGAGCCTGCCCGGCGGGCAAGGAGGACAGCTGGAAGGAAGGCGACCGCGATCGACAGGACGACGATGATCCAGTCCAGCGTCACCAGCTGCATGCAGGCTCCGGGATGGCGGGGGAAGGGTCCCTCAAGATAGAAGGCCCCGCACCGGGGTGCGAGGCCTTCGTGGAGCGGCGATCCGGTGTCGGCGCTACTTGGCGCGCTCCAGGTACTCGCCGGTGTTCGGGTTGACGCGTACCCGCTCGCCCTGGTTCACGAACTCGGGGACGTTCACGGTGACCCCGTTGCTCAGCACCGCGGGCTTGCTGCTCGCGTTCTTGGTGGCGGTCTTCATGGCGGGCGCGGTCTCGACCACCTCGAGCTCGATCGTGGTCGGGAGGTTGATGGCGATCGGCTTCCCGCCGAGCCACTCGACCATGAACTTCATCTCGGGCTGGAGCCAGGGGGTCATGTCGCCGGTCACTTCCTGGTCCAGGGTGACCTGGTCGTAGGTGTCCTGGTCCATGATGTGGGTGCCCTGCGCGTCCTGATAGAGGACCTGCATTTCCTTGGTGTCGAGCCGGGCCTGGTCGACGAAGTCGGAGGCGTTGAGTCGGGTGTCGAAGGTGTTCCCGGAAATGAGGTTCCGGAACCGCACCTGCACGAACGCCCGGAGGTTGCCGGGGGTGCGGTGCGTGAAGTCCATGACCCGGCACGGCTGGCCGTCGATCAGGATGACATGACCCTTGCGGACGTCTGTTGCCTTCATGAGATCTGCGTTCCCTGCGTTGGAGTATCCGGCCCGGTCGGCGGGCCGCGCTGCCGGGCCACAAGATACACTGGGGGGACCGTGGACAGGAGGGGGCGGCGGTTTGCGTCCGGCCCCGGTCCCGGGGAGATTTGTGCATGCCCCAGCACTCAACACCCAGCGTGCCGCCCCCGCCGCCCGACTGGATGACGGGTCCCGGCCTTCCGGATATCCGCGACTGGCTTGCCGGTCCGCGCTCGCGGCTCAGCGAGCTGGCCCGGCTGGGCCGGATCTTTGCCGAGTTCCTGCGCGGCTTCCGCGCCCTGCACTTCGTGGGACCGTGCGTGACGGTGTTCGGATCCGCACGAGTCGGCGAGGACGATCCCCACTACGGGATGGCGCGGGCGATGGGCGCCCGGGTGGCCGGGATGGGGTATACCGTGATGACCGGTGGCGGCCCCGGGATCATGGAGGCGGCCAACCGCGGGGCGCACGAAGCCGGCGGGCGGTCGATCGGGTGCAACATCGAACTGCCGCACGAGCAGCAGCCCAACCCCTACGTCGACCGCTTCATCACCTTCCGGTATTTCTTCGTCCGGAAGGTGATGCTGGTCAAGTACAGCGTGGCCTTCGTGGTGCTGCCCGGCGGGTTCGGGACGCTCGATGAGCTGTTCGAGTCGTTGACCCTGGTGCAGACCGGGAAGATCGCCGCCTTTCCCGTGGTCCTGATGGGGACCGAATACTGGAAGCCGCTCTGCGACTTCCTGCGCGACACCCTGGCGGCCAAGGGGATGGTGGGGCCGGGCGACCTCGACCTGCTGACGGTGACCGACTCCCTGGACGAGGCGGCGGCGGCCATCGAACGTGGAGTCGCGGCGCTGCCGGCCCTCTGGGCCCCGCCGAAGCGGCGCCGGGTGCTGCTCGAGCGGTAGGAACGCAAACGGGGCGCGGATTGCTCCGCGCCCCGCCGCCCCTCTTCAGGCCCCGCTCAGTCCTTGACGAGGATCAGGAACTTCGACGGCCCCCAGAACCCCTCGGGGGAGGCGATCTTCACCCCGCCGGTCACCCGGCCCTTGGAGTCGGGCTTGTTCTCGATGTAGTCGGTGTTCTGCCGCGAGACGATCTTGTACCGGATCGTCGTCATCGGCGACGGGATCTCCATGACGACGCGCCGGTCGATGGCGGTGAAGTCGGCCTCGTTCAGCACGCGCGCGGGCTGCAGCGCCTTGCTGCCGAAGAACAGGATCTTGGATCCGCCCTCCTCGACGATGATCCCCTTCGCCTTCAGCGAATCCTTGGTGCCGATCACGTAATAGACGGTGTTGCTGCGGTCGGTCATCGCGACCACGGTGTCGATCAGCTCCGCCTTCTCGACCGACAGGGCGGCCACTTCCTGCTTGCTGCTGGCCAGCTCCTGGCTCATCGTGGCGATCTCGACGCGCTGGTTCGCGATCATCTGCTGGTACTCGGCGACCGCCGTCTCCATCGAGGACAGGTCGGTCTTCATGCTGTCGGACTGCCGGCTCATCCGGCGGATCCGCGCCTGGCTTGCGCTGAGGCGCTTCTCGGCGTCGTTGAGCCGCTCCGTCATTTCCTTGACCCGCGCCAGGACGATGGCGCGCTGGTCGGCGACCGGCTGCTGGCCGCCCTCGGACCCGACCACCGGAGAGACCCCGGCCTTGAGGCCCTTGACCTTGGCCATCTCGGCGTTGATCTCGTTCATCAGGCGCGCATTCTCCGCGACCGCCTGAAGCAGGGTGTCCTTCTCGGCAGAAAGCGCGGTGACCTGGGCCAGCTCGGCCGCAAGGGCTTCCTGCTGCTTCTTCTTCTCGGCGGGCGACGTGCAGGCGCTGAACATCAGCGCCGTCAAGGCCAGTAATCCCACCGCGCGCGGGCGGAACGTGATGCGCATCACACTCTCCTGAAAGGGGTTACGCGAACTGCAACCCCCTATAAATACCCGGTGGACGTCGCCGCGCAAGCAGGGAGGGGAAAAACGAAACGGCCGCCCGGGGGCGGCCGTTCCAACTACTGGGAGACGGGGAGTCGGGTGAGCCCGATTCCCTCGAGGATCGGCTGGACGGTGGTCGGCACCGAACTGCCGGGCTGCCCCGACCAGTACTCGAGGCGCCGGGTGATCCAGCCCTGCAGTTCCCCGTAGCGCGAGGCGGCGTCGGCGTTGTCGAAGTGGATCGTGGTGCCCTGGATCTTGTACTTGCCCGACTGCGCCTGCAGGAGGGCGAACACGGCGTCGATCTGGCCGAGGAGCCGGCTGCTCTCGACGGCGGCCTCGGACGACTCCTGCTGCGAGAGGTGCGTCATCCAGTCGCGCAGGTCGGTCGGCGAGGCCCCGTTCCGCTCGAGGGAGCGGGCGGAGTCGGCATACGCCTGCTCGATGGCGCTCTCGCCGGCGCGGTACTGCCGGAGTGACGCCGCCGACGCGTCGAGTGCGCGGCGCGCGCCGGACAGACCGTCACTGGTGGTCAGCTGGGTCTGGTTGAACAGGCGCACCAGGCCGTTGCGGTCCATCTGCGTCGAGAAGTCGCGGGCGAGGTCGGCGTAGGCGTTCGCATAGCCGCGCGCGAGTGCCGCGCCGCTGCCGTTGCGGCTGGCGGACGCGCCGGTCTCCACCCGTGTGGCCGAGCCCGCTGCCAGGTCAAGATCGGGGGCGCTGGGCAGGAGGCCCGCCTCGCCATCGACGCTGGATGGAGCCACCCGCGCGGTGTCAGGCAGCGGGAAGCCGACGGCCGGGCCGGTCGTCGCAGGAGCGGCGGACACCGGAACCGCGGACGGCGGGGCGGGGACGGGTGCGGGCGTGGCGGACGCCGCGGGAGCCGTCGCCGAGGCAAGCGTCACCATGCTCTGGTTCGGATCCTCGCCGCGGCTCGTGAAGGCGAAGATCGCGGCGGCGAGGAACGCCGCCACGGCCACGTACAGCATCGGCCGAAAGCGCCGGGGGGCGCTGGCCGCGATGAGTGCGTCGTCGAACTGCGGCGCGGGCGTGAATGGGTCCGCGAACGGTTCCCGATCCGCCCTGGCTGCGACGGCTGCGGGCTCCGGCATCGGCGCCGGTTCCGGCGCGACGACATCCACCGCCATCACTTCGATCGCCTCCTCCACGACCGCCTCGCCCGGCACGGGGAGGACGTCGAGCCGGATCTCGACCGGCAGACCGAGGTCCGGACCGGAGCGTGGCTCGGGAAGCTCCTCCACCAGTTCGACGGCGGCCGGCACCTCGTCGGGGGCCTCCTCGATGACGCGCACATCGTCCATCATCCCGGCGGGTTCCGGCAGGAACTCGGCGGGCCGTGGCGCCTCCACCGTTTCCGATTCTGGCACCAGTTCGAGGTCTTCCAGGCTGAGCATGGTGTCGAAGGCCGGCTCCGGGTCGTCCGAGGGGACAGCTGCCTCCGGCTCCGGGCGCACCAGCGAGAGTGCCGGGGGCGAGGAGACGACCGGGGGGTCGGGCTCGGCCCGCTGTGCGGGCGTCGGCAGGGGGTCGAGAAGGACGAGGAGGCGGTTGAGTTCCTCGAGGTCGCTCTGGTTCGGTTTCTGCGCGGTCGGCGTCGGGAGCACGGCAGGCGCCTGCGCGGGACTCGAGGGACGCGTGAACTTGAGACGGGTGCTGCGCGCGGCAACGCCACCGTCGGCTGCCATGCGATAGTGGGGATGGCTCTCGATGGACAGCCACCGGTCCGAGCGCTGGTGGTAGATCTCCGCGTCGGCAGTGACTTCGCCGCGCTGGACGCCCGCGGTGAGCTCCTGAATCGAGCGGTAGATCTGCTCCTGGCCGGTCACGAGTCGAATGCGGTACATGCTGCCCCCAATGAGAAACGGCGGGCGCTCAGCACAATTGCCCGTTGTCAATACAAGCAACACTCAGGCCAGCCATAAACTGTTTATTTACAATAGGTTGCATTTTGCTATGTCAAATTATTGCGGCGATGTGCAATGGCTGACGCGGAAGCGGTTTGGTGGATGGGTGGCTGCATGCCGTCGGTCCGGGGCCCGCCGATGGACCGCAAGTCCTTGTATCTCTTGGGGTAACAGCTTATTCTGCCGCCACAAGAATGCATTCTACAGGGCCTTGGAGGGCAGGGTGAGCGACGAACCGATGTACCTGCAGCGTCTCCGGCAGAACCAGCGGGGCAAGGGCAAGAAGAGCGGCGGGACGGCGGGCGAGAGCGAGGGTCTGAACGCACAGGAGCAGGAGGCGGTGCGCTGGGCGCGCGAAGCAGCCGGCACCGACCTGCGATCGAAGAAGGATCTTTCCGGCGCCAAGTACGCCGTCGTCATCCGAGTGAACTCGGCGGCCGGCGTGGCGATGTCGTCCTGCGAGGGGCTCCCGACCCGTGAGGCGCTCATCGAGCGGATCAAGAACGCCGCGTTCATGGGTGAGGATGTGGTCGGCGCCTACGAAGTCCGCGGCGGTCGTCCGCTGACGGTCGGGAACGATGACGGCGCCATCACGCTGAAGGCGGGGGCGCCCCGCCCGCGGGCCAACCCGAAGTCCCCCGAGCAGATGCTCCGCCAGGCGGCGCAGGAGGCGGTGGAGCGTGCCAAGTCCCGTCCGCGGGAAGACGATCGCGGATCACGCCGCCGCTGAGATGACCGCCTCGCTCGACAGTATCCTCCGCCCGCAGCGCGTGGCGGTGATCGGGGCCTCCCGCACCGCCAATACGATCGGGCACGAGATCGTGTCGAACCTCGTCGGCTATGGGTTTACCGGGACCGTCTTTCCGGTGAACCCCAAGGCCGACTCGATCCACTCCCTCAAGACATATCCTGACATCGGCGCCGTGCCCGATCCGGTGGACATGGCGGTGATCACCGTGCCCAAGCAGCACGTCCTCCGCGTGGCGGAGGAGTGCGGCCAGGCCGGGGTGAAGGGGCTGACCGTGATCTCGGCGGGCTTCCGCGAGGTCGGTGGCGAAGGGCTGGCGCGCGAGCGGGCGTTGATGGAGATCGTGCGCCGGCACGAGATGCGGATGGTCGGGCCCAACTGCATGGGCGTGCTGAACGCCGACCCGGCGATCTCGATGAACGCCACCTTTGCGCCCAGCATGCCGCCCTTCGGCCGGGCGGCGTTCGTCTCGCAATCGGGCGCGATGGGGCTCAGCGTCCTCGACTACGCCAAGGAATACGGCATCGGGATCAACCAGTTCGTCTCGATGGGCAACAAGCCGGACGTCAGCGGCAACGACCTGCTCCTGCACTGGGAGCAGGATCCCACGGTCGGGCTGGTCCTGATGTACGTCGAGAACTTCGGCAACCCGCGGAAGTTCCTCGAGATCGCGCGGCGGATGACCCGGACCAAGCCGATCATCGTGGTGAAGTCGGGCCGCTCGAAGGTCGGCGCCCGCGCCGCCTCCTCGCACACCGGGGCCCTCGCCGCGAGCGACGTCCTGGTCGACGCGATGCTGAACCAGGCCGGCGTGCTCCGCGCCGAGACGGTGGAGGAACTCTTCGACCTGGCCATGGCGTTTTCCGGCGAGCGGACGCCGCGCTCGCGGCGGACGGCAGTCGTGACAAATTCGGGCGGCCCCGGCATCCTCGCCGCCGACGCGCTCGAGCGCTATGCGGTCGAACTGCCCGACCTGGCACCGGAGACGGTCGAGCGACTCAGGCCGCTCTTCCCGGAGGAGGCCTCCCTCCGGAATCCGCTCGACATGATCGCCAGCGCGACACCGCCCGGCTACCGTGCGGCGCTGGACGCCCTCCTCGACGATCCCGGGGTGGACTCGGCGATGGCCATCTTCGTCCCGCCCCTCGGGATCAAGCAGGCGGACGTCGCCGAGGCGATCGCGACGGTGGCCGAGGCGCATCCCGACAAGCCGGTCCTTGCCGTGCTGATGGGGCGGGAGGGGCTGCCGCAGGGAAAGGCCGAGCTGCACGAGGTCGGGGTGCCGGCCTACATCTTCCCCGAGTCCGCCGCCCGCTCGCTCAGCGCGCTCTGCCGGCATCGCGAGTGGGTCGAGCGTCCGATCCCGCCCGTCGAGGAACTGCAGGTGGATCGGGCGACCGCCGAACGCCTGCTCTCGCAGGCACGTGCCGCCGGCCTGTCCCGCCTCGGCGAGCTCGAGTCGCTCGCCCTCCTCCATGCCTACGGGATTCCCACGGCGCAGGCGGGACTGGCGCGGACCGTGGAGGAGGCGGTTTCGCTTGCCGCGCGCGCGGCAGGGGCCGTCGCGATGAAGATCGTCTCGCCCGAGATCATCCATAAGACCGACGTCGGGGGCGTGAAGGTCGGCGTGGAGGGGGATGCGGATGTGCGCGCGGCGTTCGAGGAGATCGTCGCCGCCGCGAAACGGGCGGTGCCCGGCGCCAGCATCCACGGCGTCCTGGTGCAGGAGATGGTCCGCGGTGGTCGCGAGACGATCGCCGGCATGACGCGGGACCCGTCCTTCGGCCCGCTCGTGATGTTCGGGCTGGGCGGGATCTTCGTGGAGGTCCTGGGCGACGTCGTCTTCCGGGTCGCCCCCATTCACCGGCGGGATGCGGCCGACATGATCGCCGGGCTGCGCGGTGCGCGCCTGCTCGACTCGGTCCGCGGCGCCCCGCCCGCCGACCGGCGTGCCATCGAGGATGTGCTGCTCCGCCTCTCGCGTCTCGGCGAGGACTTCCCCGAAATCGCCGAGCTCGACGTGAACCCGCTGCTCGCCTTTCCCGACCGCGCCGTCGCGGTGGATGGCCGGGTGCTCCTCAGCCGCTGACCCCGCCTGCCGCGGCGTTCCGAGGTCGATCTCCCCGATCCGACCGCTGCCGCTCAATGCCAGCCAGAGGCGTCCGTTTCGATGGTCGGGCGCTAGCGACGCCCGCAGGCCCGGAGGATCGACTTCGGTTCGGCGGCGTCGGGAAAGAGGCGCGCCGCCTGCTCGGCGAAGGGCACGGCGTCCCTGCACCGGCCGCGGCGCCGGTAGGACTGTGCCACCAGGACCTGGATGCGGTAGCTGCCGGGGTCCAGCGCGGCAGCCTCCGCCCGCGAACTCAACCGCCCCCAGATGGAGATCACCTGCATCGCGCGCACCTGGCGCGTGCTGCGCAGCGTGAGCCCCCCGCCCACGGCGAGCACGAGGGCGAGCACGAGCAGGCGTGACTTCCATCCCGCTTCCCTTCGCCGTGGGAACGGATCGACGGGCAGGAGCGCCCCGGCGAGGCTCCAGACATACAGCGCCGGCACGGCGAGCAGCAGGACGGCGTCGAACGCGCCGACCACGGCGGTGCCCAGCAGGGTGCTGACGAGGACCACCGGCCCGAGGTCCGCCACCTGCCGCGGGCCGGAGAGCCAGGCCCGGATTCCCGCCAGGGCGAGGAGGAGACCCGCGCCACTCAGCAGCAGCAGCGCGGGGAGGCCCCGCTCCGACCACACCGTCATCCAGTCGCTGCTGGGCCACGGGTTGGCCGCCATTCCGTCGCTGTCCAGCGAGGGGTCTCCCGCCTCGACGACGGCGGGATAGTGCACCGACCAGTTACCGGGGCCCACGCCGAGCACCGGGTCCGTCCAGACGAGGGACAGGGTATTCCGCCACTGGATGAGGCGCCCGCGTCCGCTCCCCTCCTGGAAGTTGGCGAGACCCTTCAGCGTATCGGCATATGGCGTGTCGCTTCGCCAGTCGAGTGCGTTCGGTGCGCTGAGGGCGAGGATGGCTCCCAGGCAGGTGGCGATGACCGGACCGCGCAGCCGCCGACGGGCGACCGGGTCCCGCCACAGCCCTCCCGGAAGGAATGCGAGTCCGAGAAAGACCGTGCCAGCGGCGAAGCTCGCCAGCCACGCGGCGCGGGAGCGGGTCAGGACCAGGAGCCCGATCGTGAGGAGGGTACCGGCGAGGGACAGGCCGTACCCGAGGCGCGTTCGCGCCGCGAGCGCGAGCGCCAGGAGGGACGGGAGGGCGATCGCGGCGAGGTGGGCCACGAAATTCCGGTTGCCAAACGTGCCGCCCGGCGCGCGCGTCAGGCTGAAGAGATCGGAGTCGAAGACGCCGTACGCCTGGCTGAGGGCGGTTATCACGCCCACCACCGCCCCGACTGCCAGCCCGGTGGTGATGGCGCGACCGAGCCCGGCGCGCGCCAGTGCACGGGCAGACCAGAAGAGCACGAGGCTGGACCAGGTGATGCCCAGCGCGCGAAGGGCAAGCCATCCGTTCACCGCGAGGAGCGCGGAGACGGTCGAGAGGGCGAGATAGGCGAGGAGGTAGTGATCCACCCGGCCCCACGTCCACTCCCGCCGTCCCGGGATGAGCAGGAAGGCCACCACCGTGGCGGTGGCGTGCAGCACCAGCTCCTTGGGGATGAAGAAGCGGTCCAGCTCGAACATCCGGTACGGCACCGCGGCGAGGACGACGGCCAGGGCGCCCATGATCAGGACGACGGTGGCAAGGCGCTCGGCGCGGCTGGCGTTCACGGGCGGACTCCCGAATCGGGGATGCGAGGACGGCCGAATAGTATTGTGGCCCGCCGCGTGGGCAAACTAAGATTCACCATGCCCCTCCCGCCGGTGATCGGCACGACCGCCCTGCAGGACCTCCTCGCCGATCCCGCACTCGTCGTCCTCGACGCCAGCTGGTACCTCCCGGACGCCGGCCGTGACGCGCGCGCCGAGTATGCCGCCGGCCATCTGCCCGGTGCCCGTTTCTTCGATCTCGATGCGGCGAGCGACCTCGACACCACCCTGCCGCACATGATGCCGCCCGCCACCCAGTTCGAGGCGATCGCCCGCTCGTGCGGCATCGGGAACGGCAGCATCGTTGTCGTCTACGACGGATCGGGCGTCAACCTCAGCGCGGCACGGGTCTGGTGGATGTTCCGGGCCTTCGGTCATCCCGACGTCGCGGTGCTCGACGGGGGGAGCGGGGCGTGGCGGCGCGAGGGTCGCCCGATGGAGCGGGGCGTCCCCGCCGATCCCGCGCCCGGCGACTTCCGTGCCTCACTCCAGGAGTCGCATCTCCGGTCGCTGGCCGAGATGCGACGGCTCGTGAAGACCGGGGAGGCGCAGGTGGTGGATGCGCGTCCTGCCGGGAGATTTCTGGCGAGGGATCCGGAGCCGCGGGCCGGGGTACGGAGTGGCCATATCCCCGGCTCGCTGAGCCTGCCGTACGCCGACCTCGTGGACGAGTACGGGCGGCTGCTCCCGCCTGAGACGCTCGACGCGCGGATGCGGTCGGCCGGCATCGATCGGGCACGGCCCGTCGTGACGACCTGTGGATCGGGCACTTCCGCCTGTGCCATCCTCCTGGCGCTGGAGGTCCTCGGCGCGCCCGCCGGTGCGCTGTACGATGGTGCCTGGACGGAGTGGGGCTCGCGGCAGGACTTGCCGGTGGAGACGGGATGACCTCATGACCGAGGGCCCGTTCGATGTGGCGGTCGTGGGGGCGGGCGCGGCGGGGCTGTTGGCCGCCGCGTTCGCCGCGGGTGACGGCCGAAAGGTGGTTCTGCTCGAGCGCACCAGGGACGGGGGTCGCAAGATCCTCATCAGCGGTGGCGGTCGCTGCAACATCCTCCCCTCCGAGGTCGAGCCGGAGTGGTTCGTGACCGACTCCTCTCCCCATTCCCTCCGCAACATCCTTCGCACCTGGCCGCTTCCGGAGCAGCGCCGGTTCTTCGAGACGGAGCTCGGGATTCCGCTGGCGCTGGAGGCCGAGTCGGGCAAGCTCTTCCCGGCGTCGAACCGCGCGCGCGATGTGCGGGATCGGCTGGTCGACCATGCCCTGGTACGGGGCGCCGTCATCCGGTACGGGGCGTTGCTCGAGGGGCTCCATCCGGCGGATGACGGATGGGCACTTTCACTGGCCGGCGGGGGCGTCCTGCACGCCACGACGGTGGTGATAGCCACCGGCGGGTTGAGCGTGCCGGCCACCGGAAGCGACGGCTCGGGGATGCAGCTGGTGAAGGGATTGGGGCACGCGATGCACCCGACCTACCCGGCGCTCACGCCGCTCACCACCACCGTGCAGCACTGGACTGCGCTGTCCGGCGTCTCCCTGGACGCCCTGCTGACCGCCCCGCCCGAGACGCCCCGCTACAGCCGGCGGCAGGGGTTACTCTTCACCCATCGCGGGTTCAGCGGCCCGGCCATCCTCAACATCTCCCACCTCTGGACTCGCCCCCGTGGCGGGGCGCGCCCGCCGATCCTGGCTCAGTGGGGTGCGCTGGGTCGGGGGGATTGGGAGCGGGAGCTGGGCGGGGGGCGTGCGCAGGTGGCGACGGTGGTTCGCCGACACCTGCCGGAGCGGCTCGCGCTGGCGCTCCTCGAGGAGGCGGGGGTTCCGGCCGATCGTGGCCTCGCCCAGCTCCGGCGGGAGGAGCGGGAGGCGCTGCTGGTCGCGCTCACCGCCCTGCCGCTTCCGGTCACGGGAGACGAGGGCTACAAGAAAGCGGAAGTGACGGGCGGGGGTGTGGCGCTCTCCGAGATCGACCCGGTCACGATGGAGAGCCGGCGGGCACCGGGCCTCTTTCTGTGCGGCGAAGTGCTGGACGCCTTCGGGCCGATCGGAGGCTTCAACTTCCTCTGGGCCTGGGCCACCGGCCGCGCGGCGGGGCTCGGCGCCGCGAGACGAGTCACCCCGTAACACTGGAGGAGTGCTTCCGTGCTGCCTGCGCTGCAACGACGGCTCGACCGGCTCGACACGACGCGGACCGCCTTCCTGGCCACGCTCGGCAGCGCGACCCGGAGCCAGCGCGAGTTCCGGCCTTCGCCCGGGGCGTGGTCGATGCTCGAGGTCACCGAGCACCTCGTCCTCGCTGAGGAGAAGAGCGTCCTCGGGATGGCGACGCTCGTCCCGCCCACGCCGAGCGTCTCCCCGATCGCGCACGTCCGGATGACGATGGTGCGCCTGGTGATGAAGACGTCCCTCCGGGTGAAGGTGCCGACCAGTCGGGTCCTTCCCACAGGGACCGTGCCACTCGGGGAACTGGAAGCGCGATGGCTCCAGGCACGCCAGGACCTCGAGTCATTGCTGGCGACGGTCACCGACGCCGACGCCGGCGTGGCCCGGTTCCGGCATCCGATCGGCGGGTGGGTGAGCGCCTCCGAGGGGGTCGCCTTCCTGGCCGGGCACATCGACCACCACGCCCGGCAGGTCGGGCGGATTCGGCGGAGCCCCGGCTACCCCGCGCCATGACCGTGCACGATCCGCCTCCAGCCGCTCGCTCCTCCCGGTTCCGTCAGGCGCGCACTCTCTTCCCGGACCTCGAACTTCGCCCCGCCTCCGCGCTCCGCGAGGCGCTCCGGGAGGGCTACGGCCCGAAGGAGCTGCGGGGCGACGTGCTCGCGGGCATCGTCGTCGGCGTCGTGGCGCTTCCCCTCTCGATGGCGCTCGCGATCGCGGCGGGGGTGCCTCCGCAGTACGGACTGTACACCGCCATCGTCGCCGGTGCGGTGATCGCCGCGCTTGGCGGGTCGCGGATGCAGGTCTCGGGGCCGACTGCGGCGTTTGTCGTCGTGCTCGTGCCCATCGTGCACCGATTCGGCATCGGCGGTCTCCTGCTCGCCACCATGATGGCGGGAGCGATCCTCGTCGCCTTCGGCGTTGCGCGCATGGGTCGGCTCATCCAGTTCATCCCGCTGCCCGTGACGGCGGGGTTCACCGCGGGCATCGCCCTGGTCATCGCGGTCCTCCAGTTGAAGGACTTCTTCGGGCTCTCCCCGGCGGGTGCCCCGGAACACTTCGCCGAGCGCGTCGGCTCACTGCTCGCCGTGGCCCCCGGCGCCCGCTGGGAGGAGGCCGTGGTCGGGGCGGGAACGCTCGCGGTTCTCATCGTCTGGCCGCGCCTGCGCACCAGGCTCCCCGGTCCCCTCGTGGCGCTGGTCCTGGCCGCCATCGCGGTCGCGCTCCTTCACCGCCTGGTGCCGGGATTCGACGTCGCGACGATCGGTACCCGCTTTGACTACCTGGCCGACGGGGTGGTGCACGCCGGCATCCCGCGGCTGCCGCCGATGCCGATGTGGCCCTGGCGGCTGCCCGGCGCCGACGGCGCCCCCCTGGTGCTGTCCTTCGGGCTGCTGCAGGACCTCCTGCCCGGGGCGTTCGCCATCGCGATGCTCGGCGCGATCGAATCGCTCCTGTCCGCGGTGGTGGCCGACGGGATGGCCGGGACGAGGCACGACCCGAACGCCGAACTCGTGGCGCAGGGGACCGGCAACCTGATCGCGCCGTTCTTCGGCGGGTTCGCCGCCACCGGGGCCATCGCCCGGACGGCGACCAACTTCCGCGCGGGCGGCCGTTCGCCCATCGCCGCCATCACGCACAGCGCCGTCGTGCTGGCGGCGATGCTGCTCCTGGCCCCCCTGCTCGGCGCCTTGCCGATGGCATCGCTGGCGGCGCTGCTGCTGCTCGTCGCCTGGAACATGAGCGACCTGCCGCATGTCCTCCGGGTGCTCCGGGTCGCACCGCGCAGCGATGCCCTGGTCCTGGTGACCTGTTTCCTCCTGACCGTGCTTTTTGACATGACGGTGGCGGTGACCGCCGGTGTCCTCATGGCGGCGGTGCTGTTCATGCGGCGGATGGCCGACCTCTCCGGGACGCGACTGGTGGAGGACGGCCAGCACCCCCTGCTCCGGGAACCGTTGCCCGCTGGCGTGGTGCTCTACGAGATCGCGGGCCCGTTATTCTTCGGTGCCGCCGAGAAGGCGATGGACTCCCTGCACGCCACGGCGGGCCAGGCCGGAGTGGTGCTGCTCGAACTGGGCGCCGTGCCGGCCATCGACGCCACCGGGATGGTCAATCTCGAGTCCGCACTGGCCCGGCTGGAACGCGATCATGCGCTGGTCGTTCTCGTGCGGGTGCAGGACCAGCCCGCCAAGTTCATGGCACGTGCCGGGATCGTCCCGGTCCCGGGGCGCCTGGTGTTTGCGGCGTCGCTGGACGAGGGACTGTCCCTGGCGCGGAACCACCTTTCCAGGAGTGACTGATGCGTCGTCCCGTCTTCTTTGCCCTGCTGGTGCTCCTGTCCGGCTGCACCCTCGACTCGGTCCGTTCGAAGCCGCTCGGCGCCCAGAATCCCAGGGGCGGCAACCCGAATGTCGGTGC
Source organism: Gemmatimonadota bacterium (assembly GCA_024641745.1). Lineage (GTDB taxonomy): Bacteria > Gemmatimonadota > Gemmatimonadetes > Gemmatimonadales > GWC2-71-9 > SPDF01. Next base: position 27,698 of record JAHECL010000020.1, read on the forward strand.
GCCGGCCGCCCTGACCTATGACTCGAGCCTGCACGTGGACCTTTCCGTGATGGTCGAGACCGCCAGCGGGTTGTATTGGCGGGACATCACCGCCGGCAAGGGCACGGAAGCGGTGCAGGGAAGCACCGCGGTGGTGGAGTACAGCGGCTGGCTGGCCGATGGATCGCTGTTCGACAGCAGCAAGCGCGGCGGCCAGCCGTTCTCCTTCCCGGTCGGCATGCGGCGCGTCATCGACGGCTGGGACGAGGGCGTCGCGGGGATGCGGGTGGGAGGCACGCGGCTGCTTGTCATCCCGCCGGAGCTGGGGTACGGGGCGAGCGGGAACGGGCGGTCCATCCCCGGTGGAGCGACCCTGGTGTTCCAGGTGGAGCTGCTCGACGTGAAGGGGGGACGGTGACCCCTTGCGCCGCGGCGGCTGAGGCGGATCGTTAGGGGCATGTATGCCCTCGCGGTGCTCCGCTACCTGAAGCCGCTCGACGAGGTGCTGCCTCATCTCGAGGCGCACCGCGATTACCTGCGCGGCCTGGCGTCGGCGGGGGTCCTGCTGGCCTCGGGGCCCTTCGAGCCGAGGACGGGAGGTGCGCTGCTGCTCCGCCTGCCGGAGGCCGATTCGGAGCGGGCGCTGGCCGAGGTGCGGGACAACGACCCGTTCACCCGGCTGGGCCTGGCATCCTACGAGCTGGCAGAGTGGCGACCGGTGATCGGGCGCGATCGGCTGAACGCGCTCTGAGGAATCACGCCCCGGCGCCGGTCTTCATTCGAGATTGCGTCCCCGTTCATACTTGGGCCGGGGGACCGCCGTATCTTCCGACATTCCGTGCCCTCACTTTCCCCGTCGTGGAGTCACTCATGTATCGCCGCGTACTGTCGTTCCTCGCGCTCCTCGGATTCATCGCTGTGCTGCCGGTGGCGGCCCAGGATGGCTCGGCCTCGAACGAGTATCCGGGCCTGGAGACCGGGAAGATGTGGACTTTCGACCAGCCGCCGCTCGAGTACTGGGCCAAGCGCTACGGGTTCCAGCCCACGTCGCAGTGGCTCGACCATGTGCGGCTCAGCTCGTTGCGGATGAACAGCGGGTGCTCGGCCTCCTTCGTGTCGCCGGACGGCCTGATCATGACGAACCACCACTGCGCCCGCGCCTGCGTCGAGTCGTCCACCAAGCCGGGCGAGGACCTGCTGGGTGACGGCTTCTATGCCGCGAAGCGGGAGGACGAGCGGGCCTGTCAGGGCCTGACGATCGACCAGCTGCAGCAGATCACCGATGTCACCGCCGAGGTCGGCAAGGCCGTGCCGGCCGGCAGCACGCCGACGGTGGCCGCGCAGAAGCGCGCGGAAGCGATCGACGCCATCGAGGCCGCCTGCGGCAAGACGGCACCGGACGCCGCCTGCCAGGTCGTCACGATGTATCGCGGTGGCAAGTACATGCTCTACAGGTTCACCCGGTTTTCCGACATCCGCCTGGTCTTTGCCGTCGAGAGCCAGACCGCCTTCTTCGGCGGCGACCCCGACAACTTCACCTATCCCCGCTACGACCTCGACATGTCGATGGTGCGGGCCTATGTGGACGGCAAGCCCGCCAGCACGGAGTACTTCAAGTGGGCCAGGACGGGCGCCCGGGAGAAGGACCTGGTGTTCGTGACCGGCAACCCCGGCTCGACCGGCCGCCTGAATACGATGTCGCAGCTCGAGTACCTGCGGGATCTCTCCTATCCCGCCGCCCTGGACGGCTACCGCCGCCAGATCGCCGTGTACCATCAGCTCTCGAATGCCGACGCCGAGCGGGCCAAGGCGCTGCGCAACCGGATCTTCGGGCTGGAGAACTCCCAGAAGGCGGTGACTGGCTACCAGTCGGGACTGCTCGACCCCGCCCTCATGAGCCAGAAGCAGGCGTGGGAGGCCAAGTTCCGGGCCTCGGTGAACTCGAACGCGAGCTACAAGAAGGCGTACGGCGATCCCTGGAAGCAGGTCGAGCAGGCGCGCAGCGGGATGCGGCAGCTCGACGCCCGGCGCCGCTTCTATTCCTACAACGCCTACGGGACGCGGGCGCTCCAGCTGGCCGGCCTGATGGCGCAGATGCCGGCCGAGATGGCGAAGCCCGACTCGGCCCGGATGGCGCTGTTCCAGGATTCCCGGCAGGCGATGCGGGATCGGGCGATCGCGTCCGCCGCGCCCATTGACACCCTGCAGGAGCGGCTCCTGCTGACGCAGTGGTTCGAGGCGATGCAGGCCGCGCTGCCCGCCACCGACCCGGTGCTCAAGGCGGCGCTCCAGGGTCGGACCCCCGCCGCGGCGGCCGCGGCGATGTACCGGACCTCGGGGGTCATGACCGCCGCGGAGCGCGAGGCGCTGGTGAAGGGTGGGGCCCCGGCGATCGCGGCGTCGAACGACCCGTTCATCCGGCTGGCGGCGACCATCGATCCGCTGCAGCGGGCGGTC
>JAHECL010000104.1 GCA_024641745.1 Gemmatimonadota bacterium
CCACCAGGAGCGGATCGAGGAGCTCTATGCCGCCGGTGGCGTCGAGACGGTGTATTAGGCGGTGAGGGCCCGCCGAGCCTGGAGGGCCCTCGTCATCAGTGCCGTGCTTGGGGGCGTGGTCGTCTCGCAGGGGAGCGCGCAGGCGGCCGCGGAGGCCCTCCCCGTTCGGCCGACGGCCGGCACAGGTCCGGCGACCGGCACGATGGCATCGAACGCCCCGATCCAGATCCCGGCACAATCAGGCGACAGCTTCAGCCACCGCCGGCATCAGCAGCTTGCCTGCCTGACCTGTCACCTGAGCAATTCGGGGTCGCTGCTCACCTTCGAGCCGCCGCGCGGCTGCCAGCTCTGCCACCACAGTGAACAGGCGCAGAAAGACTGCGTCCAGTGCCACGATCCGGGAAGCGTTCCGGCGACCCTGGCAGTGTCGCTGGCCATTGCCGCCGCTGGGAAGCCCCCGCTCGAACGCACCGTCGCATTTCCTCATCAGCACCACACCGAGCTGGGCTGCAAGGGGTGTCACGGCCAGCCCGTGACCCTGGCGCCCACGGACTCCGCACAGACCTGCCGCGCGTGCCACGTCGAGCACCACGAGGATGGACGCGATTGCGCCGCCTGCCACCGGACGCCGGCGATCACCCAGCCCCATGCGCTTCCGGTCCAGGCCCATGTCGCCTGCGACGCCTGTCATGCGACGGCCGCCATCGTCCCGCTCATCCCGACCCGGTCGTTCTGTCTCGCCTGCCATGACCCTGAGGTGGACCACCACCCGGCGCGCGAGTGCGTGGCCTGTCACCTCCAGAGCACGCCGGAGGAGTACCGCTCACACCTCCTCCGGTAGCAGCAGCCCGCCCCGGCGCGCACAGGCCTCTGCCTCTGTCCGCCTACGGACTCGGGGGGCTCCCGGCTGCCGGAAGGGTGCCCTTGGCGCCTTCGCCCGGCACGAGTCCCGCCCCACCCATCATCCCCATGATGCCCGGCACGTTGAGTGAATCGGCCAGCCCCGACGGCACCACCATGAGCGAGCCGCGCTTGACGATGCTCTCGTACAGCATGTTCATCGCGCGCAGGTTCATCGCGGCGGGGTGGTCGCGATAGGCGGCCGCGGCCTCGACGAACTTGTGTGCAATTTCCGTCTCGGCGGTGCCGAGGATGATGCGCGCCTGCCGCTCCCGCTCGGCCTGCGCCTGCCGGGACATGGCGTCCTCCAGCGCGGCGGGGATGATGACGTCCCGGATCTCCACCGACTGCACGTGGATTCCCCAGTTCGCCATCTTCTGCTCGAGCGCCTCCTTGAGGCCCTGGCCCAGCTCGACCCGGGACTGGATGAGTTCGGCGAGGTCGTGCTTGCCGATGGCGTCCCGCAGCGCGGTCTGCGCCGAGAGAATGACCGCCTCGTCATAGTCCTGCACCTCGAGCGCGGCCCGCTCGGCGTCGCGCACGATCCAGAACGCGATGGCATCGACGTTGACCGGCACCGTATCCCGCGTCAGGCAGGACTCCGCCCCGAACGCCGCCGTCCGGATGCGCTGGTCGACGATGTACGCCACCCGCTCGAGAATGGGAATGATCGCGAAGTAGCCGGGGCCCCGCAGGCCCCGGTACCGGCCGAGCCGGAGCAGGACCCCCTTCTCCCACTGGTCGGTGTACTTGATGGAGGACGCGAGGAGGGCGCCGAACGCGAGGCCGGCGAGGGCGGTCACCGGGGGCGCAAACCCGAGGAGGAAGAGCGCGCCGGCCAATCCGGCCCCGCCGATCAACCCCGCGGCGAACGCGGCGAGTGAGTATCGGGTGTCGCTAGGCCTGTTTCTGATCATGTCCGTCACCTCGAGGAAGTTTGGTCGGCGTCATGCCACCGGCAGCGGCGTCATCGTGTCCGGAAGGGCCGGACGTCCTTGTATCGGGGGCGGGCGGTTCGGGGGCGCGCTCCACGTGCTGGCGGCGGCGCCTCCAGGTACGGGCTCCGTGCCTCGCCGAGTTCAATGGGCAGGGCCACCCGCACCAGCACGGTCAGCACAAACAATCCCATCGCCCAGATCCCGGCGGTCACCCACAACTCGACCCAGGTGGGCGTATACTCGACGATTTCGCCGAGCGGGGAGGGTACGAACCCCGGGACCACCAGGCCGATGCCCTTCTCGACCCAGATCCCGAGGAACAGCGCCGCGCAGGCCCACATGAGGACGCGCGGGTTCCGTCGCAGCGGGTGGATCATGAGGACGCAGGTCGCGGCGATGTTCAGCGCGATCCCGGTCCGGATCCACGGCACGAGCGCGTCGTGCTCCCCAAGGCCGAAGAAGAGGTAGCGGGCGCTGATGCTGTGGTGCGTCGGGGAGTAGAACTCGAAGATCAGCTCGGAGAGCAGCATGACGAGGTTGGCCTGCGCCGCGACCGTGGTGGCGATGGCCAGCTTGTCGACGGCCCCCGCCGGGATGGGGTACCGCGTGTTGGCACGGATGAACCCGATCAGCAGGATCATGCAGGCGGGGCCGGCCGTGAACGCCGAGGCGAGGAATCGGGGCCCCAGCAGCGCGGAGTTCCAGAAGGGCCGGGCCGTCAGGCCGGCGAAGAGGAAGGCGGTGACGAGGTGGATGCTGACGGCCCAGAAGACCGACATGTAGACGAACGGCACGTATTTTCGCTTCAGCGGCTGTTCCCCGATGAAGTGGCTGTAGAGGATGTAGAGCGGGATGAACAGGTTCAGGACGAGGTAGCCATTCAGCATGACCACGTCCCAGGCCAGCATCGAGTCGGGCCAGTTGAGCAGGCCGATGCCGGGGGTCAGCCGCCACCACTTCCATGGGTACCCCGGGCTGTTGGCCATGACGAACCCGAGGCACATCACCAGGGCGGACACCGCCACCCCTTCCGCGAGAAGCACCGCCTTGCTGAAGTCGACGTCCTTCAGGACGTACGCGGGCAGGACGAGCATCACCGCCGCGGCCGCGACGCCGACGAGGAACGCCATGTTCGAGATGTAGAGTCCCCAGCTCACGTGGTCGTTCATCCCGGTCACGACGAGCCCGTGCTCCGCCTGCACCAGGTAGGCGTAGCCCCCGCCCAGCATGACCGCCGTCAGGCTCCCCATCCACAGGTGATACCGGCGATCGCCGGAGGTCACCGCGCGCAGGGCGTACAGCAGGAACGCTCGAAGGTGCACGGTGGCCTCAGTCCGAGAAGTACCAGAAACGGGGCTCGGTCGCCAGCTCTTCCTTGAGGCGGAAGATCTGCTTGTTGGCGAGGACCCAGCGGATTTCCGAGTCGGGGTCGAGGAGGTTGCCGAAGACCCGTGCACCGGTGGGACAGGCCTCCGCGCATGCCGGCAGCAACCCCTTGCGGGTCCGGTGGATGCAGAAGGTGCACTTCTCGACGCACCCCTTCTTCCGGCCGCGGTTCCCGAGGTAGTGCTGGACGGGGTTCACCTCGTCGGCCGGCACCTCCGGCGCCGCCCAGTTGAACCGCCTCGCCCAGTACGGGCAGGCCGCCATGCAGGCCCGGCACCCGACGCACCAGTTGTAGTCGATGACCACGATGCCGTCGGGTTCCTGCCAGGTGGCCCCCACGGGGCAGACCGGCACGCAGGGCGGGTTGGCGCACTGGAAGCACTGGGTGCCCATGTAAAAGTGGCCCTCGGCCGGTGCCTCGTGCTGGTACGTCGGATCGGCGTCCTCGAGGTTCACGACGCCGTCTTCCATCTCGAAGATGCGGATGTACTGGGTGTCGGAGGCGCGGTCGAGATTGTTCTCGTTGATGCACGCCTCGACGCAGTTCCGGTATCCCTGGCACTTCGAGATGTTGAAGGCGTACCCGAACAGCACCCCCGGCTGCGCATCGGTCGTGGCGATCGTGACCTCTTCATGGTGCCGCAGCTCGGCGAGGCGCTCGATGCGACGGACCGTCTCCGCCCGTTCCGACTCGGTCATCCGGCGATAGTGCTTCTGCGTGAACTCCTGCCACTCCAGCACCTTGAGCTCCCGCTCCTCCGGCGTCGACGCGTTCAGCGGGCGGCACGCGCTCGCCGCCGCGACGCCCGCGACCACCCCCGCGGCGAGCAGGCCCAGCGCCCCGCGCCGGTCCACCGGCTTCTGGAGGAGTGTGCCGTCCGGGAGCGTCTCCGGCAGCGCGGGGGTTCCGTCGTCGCTCATGGCGAGGTGCTCCTGACTTTTTCGAGTTCGGGGGCCCGGAACGGAATGCGCGGCTGCGCCGCCGGACGGTGGGGATCGTGGCAGTCCGTGCACGCCATCACCACCCGGCGCCCCTGCCATCCGTCGAGCCGCTTGCCGTGGCCGCCGCCTGCCCACGCCTCCACCTGCTGGAAGTGGCACTGGGCGCAGAGCCGGTAGCTCTGGTCCAGGGGAGCGCGCTTGCCGCCCGCCAGCACCAGCAACTGAGCGTCCTCCCGCGCGTGGCAGCTGGCGCAGACGCCGCCGGTGGTGTCCGGGTGGACCGGCTGGATGTCCTGGTGCACGTCCGCCTGGCGCCGGGGGGCCATGGTCACCGTTGAGCCGGCGTGGCAGGAGGTGCAGGGATACTGCGTCAGGGCGGGCGTGCCGACCCGAAGGACGATGGGCAGGGCGATGGTGCCGAATTGGCGCGAATGGCCCGCCTCAGGCCCGCCGGTGCGGTGAGCCACCTCGAACGGCCGACCTCCCGGTCCCGACCATCCGATGACCGTGTCCGCCGCCACCGTGGTCAGCGCGCCCGGTTCGAGTGCCGCGTTTCGCACGGAGGTCGCCGAGTCCACCGCGATGACGACCGTCCCGGGGGGCAGCTGGTCCCACCGAACCTGGTGTCCCTCCCGGCACGCGCCGAGGAACACCCCCAGGACGAGGGCGACGGCCGCCGGTCTTCTCCAGGCATGGTTCACGGCGCCTTCCCGGCGCTCGCCACCGGTTCGGCCTCCGGGCGGACGAAACCGTCCGCTTCCGGGTCCGGCAGGACATGACACTGGCGGCAATTGCGGCGCTCCGGATGCGTGGTGCGCAGGCCCGCCACGGCAGCCGGACCGCCATGGCAGGCGAGGCAGTTTCCTCGCATCTGGAGATCATGCGCGATCGGCGGTGGCTGGCGGCCGGGCACCGTCACCGGGAGGGCCGGCCAGCGAGCAGTGGACCATGTCGCGGCAGCCTCCGGCATCGGTGGCCCGCCGGTCGGACCGTGGCAAAGCGGACACCGGGCGTTGGGATCGGCGGCGGCCGAGGCGGTGCCCATCACCGCGTCGTCTCCGGCATGGCACTGCAGGCACATGCCGAGTTCCGGGTGAGGCGTGAGCGGCACGTAGGCCGCGAACCGGAGGGAGTACCCGCCACGCTCGTGGCAGGTGTTGCAGACCCCGGTGCGGAACTCGTCGGCGCTCAGCGCATGCGGAATGCGCGGCGGGGCGGCGGGATAGGCCCGGAGGTAGCGGTACGTGGCTTCATTGCGGGGATGCGCGGTGCGGTCACGGGAAACGTCCGGCGCGATGGCCAGCATGGCCGGGGTGGTGGCGAAGACCCCCGCCTCGGCAGGGATGGGCTCCGGGGAAGGCACGACCGCCGCCAGCGCCAGCGCGGCCGGCTCCATCTCCGGCCGTTCCGGCAGTCGCTGAACGGCCACGACCCCGGCCACGAGCGCCGTCGCCGCAGAGGCAATGAGAAGGAGCCCAAGCATGACCGCGGCCGGGCGCGGCCCGCTGGGCGTCACGAGGCCGCTCCAGTGGCGATTCGCTCCAGGCGGACGGCGCACTTGCTCCCGTCGGGCTGCCCCGAAAGCGGGCAGCACGCATCGAGCATGAGGCGGTTGACGGGCTCGCCCTCGTCGAACACCGGGGCAAAGAGCATCCCCCGCGGGGGCTGGGATCGATAGTTGACGCGGGCCTCGATCGTGAGCGCTCCGCGCCGGCTGCTGAGCCGCACCCGCTCACGATTCCGGATGCCGAGATCCAGGGCATCGTCGGGATTGAGCTCCACGTACGCTCGCGGGAGTGCCCGGTGCAGGGCCGGGATGCGCTGGGTCATCGACCCGCCACCCCACTGCTCGAGCACCGTGCCGGTGGTGAGCCAGAATGGATAGGCACGGTCGGGGACCTCAGCCGCCGGTTCGTGCGGCCGGATCCAGATCCAGGCACGATGGTCGGCGTGCCCGTAGAAGTCGACGGCACCCCGCGTGTCATCGGCGGCCGAATCGTCCGCCGTGCGGTACCGCCAGCGTGTTGCGCGACCGGCGACCCAGGGCCACTGGACCCCGGGCTGATCCCGGAGCGCGTCCATGGGGGGGAGCGCGCTCGGCGAATCGGCGTGGAAGCGGCTGTACTCCTCCCAGATCTGCGCCATGTGCGAGCGCGGCACATAGGGAAGGAGCGACTCGAACCCGAGCCGGCGCCCCACCTCGATCATCTGCCAGGCGTCGCTGGTCGCGTCGCCGGGCGGTGCCACCACCTGCGGGAAGTACTGCGCCCGCCGCTCCACGTTGATGAAGACGCCCTCTCGTTCAAGCCACATCGCCGCCGGCAGGACCACGTCCGCCACATCCGTTGTCGGCGTGGGATAGGCCTCCGAGACGACCACGAAACGATCTGCCTGGCCTGCCGCCCGGCGGTATCGATCGAGGTTCGGGAGGCTCAGCATCGGGTCGGTGGCCTGGATCCAGAGAAAGCGGATGTCGCCCCGCTCGAGCTGCCGGAACATCGCGAGCAGGGGTGCGCCCGGGCGCGGATCGATCCGTTCCGGGGGGACGCCCCAGATCTCCGCGGCGCGGCGCCGGTCTTCCGCGTCCTGTACCCTCCCGCGGGGAAGCGTGTCCGCCAGCGTGCCGCCGTCGTGCGGCGCACTGCCGTTGCTGGGCTGCCCGGTGACGGCGAAGGCGCTGTTGCCCGGGGCGGCGATCTTTCCCACGAGCAGGTGGATGTTGTAGAGCGCGTTGTTGTTCCAGGTGCCGCGCACATCCTGGTTCACGTTGCGCCCCCAGATCGACATCACCCGACGCATGGGATCGCCGTAGAGCGAGGCGAGCCACCGGATGTCCGCCGCCGAGAGGCCCGCCACCGACTGCACCCGCTCCGGCTGGTAGTCGTCCAGGAACTCGACGTACTCGGCCCAGGTCGCGTCGACCGGGGCATCCTCGATCAAGTCCCCCTCGGTGAGGCCCTCGCCGAGATCGGTCCTTCCGCGCTTGAAGGCGACGTGCTGCGCACGAAAATCCCCGTCGACCCATCCCCGCTCCACGATCTCCTGGCACACGGCGTTGGCGATGGCCAGCGTCGCATGGGGCGCGCAGAGCAGTGCATGGTCCGCGGCATAGTCGGTGCGCGCGGTGCGGGTCGACAGGGTAACGATGCGGACCGCCGGATTCGCCCGCTTGCGCGCCAGCATCCGGGAAAAGAGCACCGGGTCGGACTCGGCGAGGTTGATGTCCCAGAGGACGAAGGTGTCGGCGTGGTCGATGTCCTCGTAGCACCCGAGCGCGCCGTCCATCCCGAAGCTGCTCCGGAGCCCGGCCATGACGCTGCCGGAGTACAGCCGGGCGCTGGTGTCCACGTTGTTGGTGCCGAGCCCCCCCTTGAACAGCTTGGAGGCGACGTAGGCGTCGGCGATGGTCCACTGGGCGGACCCGTAGAGCGCCACGCTGTCCTTGCCGTGCAGCCGCGTGGTGTCCTTGATCTTGCTCGCGATCAGGTCGTAGGCCTCGTGCATGGGAACGGGGACGAGCTTCCCGTCGCGTCGGACC
>JAHECL010000021.1 GCA_024641745.1 Gemmatimonadota bacterium
TCGCCACCGCGGCCGGGTACCCCGAACCGGATATTGCCGCGGTGCTCACGGCACTCGAGGTCCGCGGGTTCATTTCCCAGACCGACGATCGGTGGCGGCTCGGCCACGACGAGCTGGCGGGCGCTGCGCTGCAGGGCGTGGACGAAGAGACGGCACAATCGCTCTCGGCGCTGCTCGGCGCGGCGCTGGCCAGCCAGCCGGCGATCTCGGCATTCGACCATCAGCGCGCCGCAGAACTGCTCCTTGACGGCCATGAGGACCGGCTGCTGGCCCCGCTGTATCAGCGCTGGCTGGCGATGGCCCATCGGCTCGCCGATCCCCGCACGGACACGGAGTTGGCGCGCGCCCTGCTCGGCGCCGCCGCGACACCCGATCGGCTCCGCCCGCTCCTCCGCGCCCGTCCGGTGCACCGTCGGCTGGGGCTGGACACCCGGCCAAGACGATGGGGTGCCGCCGGGGTCGGCGTGCTGATGCTCGGGGCGCTGGCGTTCGGGATGAACCAGGGCGGCCGGCGCGCGACCCACATGGTGATGCTGCAGTCCCCGATCAGCGGAACTGAAGCGAGCATGATGCCGGTGCCCATCATCGAGGTGCGGGACGCACTCGACCGCCGGGTGAGGAATGCGGCGCTCGACGTCCACGCCGAGATGGTCGGCGATTCCCTCGGGCTGGAGGGGGTGACGACGGTACCGCTGGAAGACGGGGTGGCAATATTCGACCGGTTGACGCTGGCCACGGGAAACCTGAACGCGATCATCCGGTTCACCGCGACGGGACTGCCGCCAGTCGAGGTCCGGCTGCTGGGCGAGGAAGGGCCGACGCTCTGGCTCGATCGCGCCGAGTTGAACGGCCAGTCGCTGTCGCCCGAGCATCGGGTGGTCGAGATCGCCCCCGGGGACACCATCCGAGGTGTCGCGACGCTGCGGTTCTCGTCCTACTGGGTAGCGGCCTCGATCATCTTCGGAGCGTTTCCCACCTGGGGCGACCATCGAGAGAATTGGCAGACGGTTGCTGCCCTGCCAACGCCGATCATCAACGGGGTCACCCGGCACTCGCTCACCGTCCCCGGTCCGGACCGACCAGGGAACTATCACCTCATTCTTGCCTTCACCGCGGAGCCTGATGCGAGCTGGATCGCCTCGGCCACGAACTGGTCGCTGGGGGCTCCGACGTGGGGTGACGGGAACGACCTCGCCGACCTCACGGCGAGCCAGATCGGCGAGGCCAATGCCAACGGCCAGGTAATCCTCGAGTGGCAGTACGACGTTTCTCATCGAGTCCCCTCCGCGCTCGCGGCGACGGTCATCGAGGTGCGGGTGCGATAGCCCCCCGGATCGCGTCGTCCACCGTCACCCGCTTTTCCACCTTCAATTGCTGCTGCAGCGTCGCCTTGCCGGCGGCGCCGCCGACCCGCCCCAGCGTCTGCACCGCGCTCACCGCGAAGAGGGGATCGGGGTCGTCGAGGTACCTCGTGGCCGTGGAAACGGCCGGTGCCTTGTCGCTCCGCCCCGCCAGGAGCCGCAGGCCCGCCTGCCGCAGCTGTCTCGGCTCCGACGGGGCCGTCAGTGCTTCCAGCGCCGTGACCACGCCGGGATCGGACTCGTTCCGCATCCGGTAGGCGGCCGCCTGCCGAATGCCGAGCGGCTGGCCCGGGGCGGTCAGGCCTACCAGCAGTGTGCGGACGGCGGGGTCGGACGGGTTGACCGCGAAAATCGCGCTCTGCCGCACGGCGGAGTTCGGGTCGGTCCGCATCATGTCGAGGGCGATCGGTTGTGCCGTGACCGAGTCAAACCCAGCAAGCCCCTGAATGGCGGCGCCGCGCACTCCGCTGGCGGGGTCGCGAAGTGCCGACGTGATCAGCGGGATATCGGTGGCATCGTGGCGGTCGGTGAGTTGGACGAGTGCCAGCTCACGGAGGGAAGCTTCCCGCTCATTCAGGACGATGAACCTCCGCGCACTGTCGGCTACCGCGGTACTGTCGGTCGCCAGGGCGCGGAGCGCCCAGTTCCGGGCGCCGAACTCGAGATCGTGCTTCGCCATCTCCGCCAGCTCGGCCGGCGTCTGGTCAGTGGTGACGGTGCCGAGAAGCCAGGCGCCCTCGTCGAACCGGAAGGAGAGCGGGGCGGACGGCAGGGACAGGGTGAAGGTCTCCTCCCGTTTCGTCACGGAGAGCTCCTTCCGGACCACCGAGTCGGCGGTGATGATCCGGACCGTGACGGGGAAGCGGAAGAGCGGGCGCGTCGAGTCGATCGGCTGGGTCTGGGCCACGGTCAGGTGCAGTTGCTTCGTGGCGGCGTCCCAGCGGCGGGTGACTTTCACCTTCGGATAGCCGACCCCGTACACCCACTGGTCGAAGAACCAGTCGAGGTCGCGGTTGGCGGTCCGCTCGAAGGCGACGGCAAAGTCCTCGGTGCGCACCGGCTGGTAGGCATTGTCCACCAGGAAGCGCTGCATCCCCGCCCAGAAGAGCGAGTCACCCAGGAGCCGGCGCAGCTGGTGCGCCACCTGCGCGCCCTTCGGGTAGATGTGGCCGCTGAAGAAGAGCTGGATCGGGTCGGAGGCGGTGTCGCCCCAGACCAGCGGGCGGACCTGGTTGAGGTCGGCTCGCATGGCCTGCTGCTGCTGGTTGTACCAGGAGAGCTGGCCGGCGGGCCAGCCGCGGCTCTTCTCGTTCTGGACCGACTCCATGTAGGTGGTCAGGCCCTCATTGAGCCAGGCGTGCGACCAGGTGGCCGTCGTGGTGTAGTCGCCGAACCACTGGTGGGCCAGCTCGTGCGCGGCGAGGCCCCGCCCGCTTGCCTCCGGCTCACCTTCGGCGCCGTGCAGCACGAGGTCGGTCTGCGTGGTGGCGGAGACGTTTTCCATCCCGCCGTAGGTGAAGTCGGGAATGACCGCCTGGCTGTACTTCGGCCAGGGGTAGTTGACGCCGAGCACCTGGGAATAGGTCTCGATCATCGACGGCGTTTCGCCGAAGGTCCGCCAGCCGGCCGGCGCCGTGTCCGGGGCCACCCAGTAGTCGACCGGGCGCCCGCGCCACTGGTCGCGCAGGACGGTGAGCGGCCCGATGACGACCGAGTAGAGGTAGGTGGAGGCGGGCTGCTCCTGTTTCCAGTGCCAGACCTGCCGTCCGTTCCCGCCCCCGGCCGGGGTGACGGCGGCCAGCGTGCCGTTGGAGAGGACGGACATCCCGGAGTCCGCGGTGACCAGGAATTCCCAGGTCGCCTTGTCGTTGGGGAAGTCATAGGTCGGCACCCAGCTGCGCGTCTCGATCGCCTCGCCCTGGGTCCAGACCACGTGGCTGCGGGGCACGAAGTAGAGGCCCCGCTCGGGCACGCCGGTGTAGGTGAGCGTGAACGTCACGGTGTCGCCCACCGCCGCGCGCCTGGGGAGCCGCACCGTCACGTGGGTGCTGTCGGCGGTGAAGCGGAGCTTCCGGCCCATGCGGTCGTTGGCGCCGGTGATCGTCAGGTGATCGGCGTCGAGTCGCACGGTGTCGGTGATCCGGGTCGCGATGACGGAGGTCTGGACCTGCCCGGCGATCGCCAGGTGCGACCAGTCCACCGAGAGGGCGACCCGCTGGTGGAGCAGGTCGAAGCGGGGCGGCCGCTCGGGCCATTCCACCGGCGGCGTGTAGGCGCCGATCGACTGGGCGGCTGCCATGGCGGGGATGCCCACGAAACCGAGAGCCGTCGCGGAGAGGAGAAGGCTGAGTCCGGCACGGCGAGTGCGAAGGGCAGGCATCGGGGCTCCATGGTGGGCCATCTGGTACACGAAGGGGTGGCGACCAATTACCAATCTATCTCGTTGTCGCGGTGGGGGGGAACGCGACTGGTTCACCCCCGGTGAACCTGCTACCTTCTCTGCCCAACTCCCATGAAACCTGTCGAAGTCCTCCGTCTCCTCCGCTGGCACCTCCGCCGTCTGGCGGTCCAGGCCCGCCGCACCACCTACGGGCCGGTCAACGTGGCCCAGAGCGCCTGGGACGACGTCGTCGACTGGTTCAACGGACTGGCGTTCAGCGAAAACAGCATCCTGCTGGGCTTCGCCGTGGTCATCGGGCTCGCGGCGGCGTTCGGTGTCATCGGGTTCTACAAGCTGATCGACGTTGCCCATGAGGCGTTCTTCACGTGGCCCACGTCGTTCCTTCCCGCGCTTGGCCAGCTCGCCTACCGCCCCATCCTCACCGGCGTGGGGGCCATCGCCGCCTGGTACACGATGCGGCGCTTCGCGCCCGGTCACGACGGCCTTACCATCCCTGATGTCCAGGTCGCCGTGGTCCGCCGCGGCGGGAAGATTTCCACCCACGCCGCGCTGGCCCGGACGGCGGCGAGCGTCATCACGATCGGCAGCGGCGGGTCCGCCGGCAGTGAAGGGCCGATCGCGGTGTTCGGCGCCGCGGTCGGTTCCCGGCTGGGGCGGGCCTTTCGCTTCTCCGGCAGTCGCACCGGCATCCTGGTCGGCGCCGGCGCCGCCGCGGGCATCTCCGCCGCCTTCAACGCACCCCTCGCCGGCGCCTTCTTTGCGCTGGAAGAAATCCTGGGGTCATTCAGCATCGGCGCCTTCGCGCCGGTGGTGGTGAGCAGCGTCGTCGCTGCCGTCGTTTCCCGGTCGGTCTTCGGCAACCACCCCGTCTTCCCGGTGCCGTTCGAGCAGGGGTACACCCTCACCCGGGAAGTGGTGCTCTTCTACCCGCTGCTCGGCCTGCTGGCGGGTCTCGTGTCCGTGGCATTCGTGCGGGTCTACTTCCAGATCGACGCCCGGGCCGCACGGTGGCGGGGGACTGCCCCGATCCGCCTTGCCCTGCTCGGTGGTGCGGCGGTCGGTGGTCTGGCCTTCCTCTCGGGCGGGGTGCTCATCGGATCGGGCCACCTGGCCATTCCGCTGGACCGCTTCGAGCAGATGGCCTGGTACCTCCTCGCATTGCTGGTCGTCGGCAAGATCGTCGCCACCTCGCTGACCCTCAACACCGGCGGCTCGGGCGGGCTCTTCACCCCGTCGCTCTACGTCGGGGCCGCGACCGGCACCGCCTTCGGCGGGCTCCTCGTCGTCCTGTTCCCCTCGCTGCACCTCTCGGCGGAACCCTACGCCGTGGTGGGGATGGGGGCGGTGATCGCCGCGGCCCTGAACGCGCCGATGACCGGCATCCTCATGGTCTGGGAGATGACCGACAACTCGGCGATCATGGTCCCGCTGATGCTGGCGGTGGTGGTGAGCCACTTCGTGGCCCGGCGCATGGAACGCGACTCCCTCTACAGCGGGTGGCTGCGGCGGCGCGGCGAGCACATCGTGCACGGAACCGACCGCGACGTGCTCAGCACCCTGCGCGTCGCGGAGGCCTACGACCGGAACCCGACCTTCATCCCCGAGCGGGCGGTGACGAGCCAGTTCCTGGTCCACCTCGGCGCAGGGACGCAGGACGTCTTCCCGGTGGTGACGCAATACGGCGAGCTGGGCGGAGTCCTGACGGTGGCCGACCTGGCGCGGATCGCCCGCGACGAGCGGGATCGCCACGTCGGCCTGACGGCGCGCGAAGCGGCCCAGGCGACCGAGTCGGTGGAACCGGATGATTCCCTGCTGGAGGCCACGCGGCGGATGGAGGCGCGGGGGGCGTCGGCGCTGCCGGTGGTGGATCCCGAGTCGGGGAGGCTGATCGGCCTGCTCAGCCGGGCGGATGTCCTCGGTCTCTACGGACGGATACTGGCCGGGGCGCCGGACTCCGCGCCGGCCGTCCCGGCGCCCGGTTCGGGCTGAGTCGGGGGGCTCTCCGGGGCACCCCCGCGCCATTCCGGTGCCATTCCGCCGGCGCCGGTGTCGGGTGGCGGGGTGATCGGCACGAGGTGAATGGAGGTGTAGTCGATGGCCGGCACGTGGAGGATGAGGCCGGGCAGCAGGGTGATGAGGGTGGTGTAGAGCACCAGCGCGCCGAGCAGGACGGGGGAGACCCCGGGCCGATCCCGCAGGATATCCACGATCACCAGCGTGAACACCAGCGTGGGCAGCAGCGCCACGCCGATCCGGAGGCTCTTCTCCGGTCGTTCGCGCAGCGCGATCCAGCGGTGCAGCGTCACTTCCCCGAGCCGGACCGGGACGAAGATCATGAGCAGTGCGAGGCCGGTCAGGAGCACCGGCAGGTTCAGCTCGTCATGGCTGATGAACTGGCCGGCGTGGAAGAAGTAGAAGGGGACGAAGAACGAGGCGAAGGCCTCGACCGCCCCCAGCATCCGCTCCGACGACATGGCAGGGAGCCGCGCCCGGAACTGGCGCGCGGCCAGCCCCACGACGAAGGCGCCGACCAGGTAGTACACCCCGAGGCGACGGGTCGCCGAGGCGGCGACGACGGCGACCATCAGCAGGAACGCAAACTCCGAGCGCGGCGCGAACGGCGCGATGCGGCTCGCGAACCAGCGGAAGACCGGGGGGAGCGCCACGATCAGGGCGGCCAGCGCCAGGACGCTCAGGCCGAGTTCCCTCGCCGAGTCCGACTGGAGGACGAGGAACATCATGATGAGCGCGAGCAGCTCGGACGAGATGGCCTTCGACTTGGTCCAGCGTTTCTCGCTGGTCGAGAGCCCGAAGAGGTCGAGGGAGTCGAGGATGAACCCGGTGGAGGGGGTGATGAGGGCCAGTCCCACCAGCGCCGCCTCCCGCACGGCGAGGTGAAAGACGAGCGTGACCCCGGTCGTCAGGAGGGCGAGGGTCAGGGCCCAGATGGCGAGGTGCTGGCCCAGCACCCTCGCATCGGGCTTGAGCGCCTCCAGGTCGACGTCGAGGCCGGCAAACAGGAAGAGCGCCACGATGCCGAAGGTCGACATCAGGGCGATCGTCTCGTCGTGCTGGAACAGCCCGAGCGCCGTCGCCGCCACGCCGAGGGCGAGGGCGGTGACGGCGCCGGGCAGTCGGTACCGCTGCAGGAAGCGCGGCACGACGAACAGCACGAACAGCAACAGGACGTACGAGATGTCCTGCGGCATGGTCAGGCGTCCCGGATGGGGTCAGGGAACCTGGGGAAGGGTCTTGAAGACGGCGTCGGCCTTGGACTTCAGCTGCGAATCGGTGGGCGGCTTGCTGGCGGCCTCGCCCTGGTAGATGCCGCGCCAGGCGGTCTTGCCGCTCTTTGAGTCCACCAGGTCGACGACGAACGAGACGTTGGTCGACGTGACCGGCGAGGTGGTCGAGACCGCGGTCCCGCCATAGCCGTATCCGCCCCAGCCGTAGCCGTAGCCGTACCCGCCATAGCCGCCGTAGTAGGGGCCGGCCATGCCGACGCCGGTGGTGGTGGTGACGTACGCCGTGCTCTGCTTCATGCCGACATAGTATCGGACATTGAAGGTGGCCGGTGCGCCGCTGTCCACCACGGTGTACCCCTTCGCCTTGAGCTGCGCCATGATCGCGTTCTGGATCCGCGCGTGCATGATGCTGTTGTCAACGCCGGGATCCACCTGGGTGGCGCCCTCCGAAGTGGAGCCGGCGAAGGCGACGGTGGCCCCGGCGGGAATCGGGATGTCGGGGTTCCGGTCCGAGGTGATGCTCGGCGGGGAACAGGCCGCGACGGCCAGGAGGCAGGCGGCGACGCCGAGGGTGCGAAGGGTCGGTGTCGGGATGGATGCATTCATTCAGGAGTCCTCGCTTTGACGGGATGCAGGCGCCAGGATCCCCGGCGCGTTCAAGTGCAAAGTACTTCCTTCGGACCCGCTTGGCACCTCAAGGTTCCGAAGCCCCCGGACTCCGACACGCCGACTCCTGACACCCCGGCGATCGATCCTGCGTAGGTGGAGGTGCTGCCGGGCCCGTTCCCGGGCCCGCCGTCACCCTCACCTCCGGGACCCATGCTCCGCTCCGTCTCCGTCCTCGTCGCCCTGGCCGTCCCCGCGACCGCCCTGGCCCAGCAGTCCGCCCCCGTTTCAGACCTCCAGTACCAGCTCACCTACACCGCCGCGACGGCGCAGGGACGCTCGCTGACCGTCACGACACGCTTCCAGGTCGGCGGCGACGGGACGGTGCTGCTCTCCCTGCCGAGCTGGACCCCCGGTGCGTACGAGGTCTCGAACTTCGCCCGGCAGGTCTCGAACTTCTCCGCCACGCAGGCCGGCGCGGCGATCGTCTGGGACAAGGCCGACCCCGACACCTGGCGGCTCCGTCCGGCCGGCCGGGGCGAGGTGACGATCACCTTCGATTTCCTGGCGGACCAGCTCGACAACGCCAAGGCCTGGAGCCAGCCCGACTTCCTGCTGGTCAACGGGACCAACGTCTTCCTCTACCCTGAGGGTCGGAGTCTCGAGTTCCCGGCCCGCGTCACGGTCGCCACCGAACCGACCTGGAAGGTGGCCACCGGGATGGCGCCCGGCAGCGCACCGAGGACGTATACCGCCGGCAATTACCACGACCTGGTGGACATGCCGTTCTTCATCGGCAGGTTCGACCTCGACAGCACCCTGGTGGAAGGGAAGTGGGTCCGCCTGGCCACCTACCCGGCCGGAGCCATGGCCGGCGCGCCGCGCGCCACCTTCTGGGACGAGCTGACGCGGTACCTGCCCCAGGCCATCGCCGTCTTCGGCGTCGCCCCCTACGGGAGCTACTCCAACCTGCTCATCTTCGAGCCGGACTTCGGCGGGGGAAGCGCGCTCGAGCACCAGAACTCGCATGTCGGTGTGTACACCCCGCTCCTGATCGGCAGTCCGGTGCTGCCCTCGATCACCGCGCACGAGATCCTGCACCTCTGGAATGTGAAGCGCCTCCGGCCGGCCGACATGGTCCCGTACACTTACGACCAGTGGATGCCGACCCCCTGGCTCTGGGTCAGTGAGGGGATCACCGACTACTACGCCGACGTGGCGCTGGTGCGGGCGGGAGTCATCGACTCGACGGCGTTCCTCGCCCTGACCGCCGGCAAGATGCAGGAGGTCGCCGATGTGCCGGTGGTGTCGCTCGAGGATGCCTCGATCAATGCATGGATCGGGATGACCGACGGCACCGGCTCCATCTACTACCCGAAGGGATCGCTGGCGGGAATGCTGCTCGACATCCGGATCCGCGCCGGGACCGGCAACCAGAAGTCGCTCGACGACGTGATGCGGTCGCTCTACCGCTCCACGTACGGGAAGGGGAAGGGGTTCACGCCGAAGGACTGGTGGGACGCCGTCTCCGCGGCGGCGGGCGGGGTGTCGTTCGCCGAGTTCAACGAGCGGTATATTGCCGGACGGGAGCCGTTCCCCTACGCGGCCGACTTCGCGCTGGCCGGCCTGACGGCGACGGTCGACAGCAATCACGTGGCGCGAGTCGGCATCCAGACCTCCGCCGACTCGGCCACCACGGTCCTGGCGGTGACGCCGGACGGCGCCTTCGCCGAGGCTGGCGGCCTGACGGGAGACGAACTGGTGCGCGTCGGGGATTTCGACGCCTCGCGTCCGAGCTGGGCCGAGCAGTTCCGCGCGAAATACGGCTCGGCGACCGCGGGGACGACCATTCCGGTTACCGTGCGCCGGGAAGGCCAGGTCGTGACGCTGCAGATGCCGCTCCGGTTCGTGACGGTGCTGACCCACCGCCTCGTGCCGGACCCGAACGCCTCCCCCGCCGCGGTCGCGGTACGGCAGGGCATCATGTCCAGGACCACCGGGCAGTAGCCGGCTCGGAGCTTCCCCCTCCGGCCGGTGGTCGACCGGCCGGGGAGTGGGAGGTGCCATGACCTACGCGTTCCCCGTCGCCTCGGCCGCCATGTGGGTGGCCACACTCCTTCTCCCCACCACCACCGACCGCCTCCGCGGCGCCCTCGGTTTTCCTGCCTTCCTCCTCGGCATCGCCAGCGTGCCCTATCTCCCGGGGTTTCGCGGACCTTCCCTGACCGTCTGGATCAGCGCAGCGCTCCTCCTCCTCGGGCCGGGGATGCTTCTGCTGGCCGTGTGGGGTGCGCGACGGCTGCTGCACCCGCTCGTCGCGGCCGTCTCGCTGCTCGCCGGAACAGCGGCCGTCGTGGCCGCGTGGCCGACGCTGCGGCAGGGAGGCGTCCTGCCCGCGGTGCTCACGGCTGGTGCCATCGGCCTCGGGGCCTGGCTCGCCTGGCTGGTCGGATCGATGGTCGGCCTCGGGCGCCTGGTTCGCCGGCTGGGCGCGCGGCTGCCCGCCCCCCGGGGCCGGCACCCATGGGCGGTCCTGGTCCTCGCTGCCGGGGCGATGGGGGTTCGTCTGGCGGCAGTCGTCTGGCCGCTCTGGGTGCTGTCGTGGCAGCCGGTCGGCGTGGGTGTCGGCGTGCTCTGCCTCGCGTGGGCGGCCGCCACCGGTCGGCCCCGCCTCGCGCTTGCCGCCGCGGCGCTCGCCGCCGCGTTCAGCTCGATCGACCAGCTGGATGCGGGCTGGCTGCTGCTCACCGTCGCGGCGCTCGCCGATCGAAACCGTGCCTGGGTGATGGTGGCGCTCGCCCCGTTCGGGCTCTATCTCGCGCTGCCGGTGCTGCTCGGCGCGGAGGTGGTGTTCACCGTGCTGCTGATGTGGCTGGGGACGATCCTGCTGGCGGTCCTCGCCGCCGGTGCGGAGGATGGCGCATCGCCGTCGCGTTGACCCTCACCGGGACGCGGCCCATATTCCAAGGCGCAAGACCGACTTGTTCGCTCGCCACTCCAGGAGCCTGACGATGACCTTCACCCTCCCCCCTCTCGCCTACGATTACGCCGCGCTGGAGCCCCACATCGACGAAGCCACGATGCGGATTCACCACGGCAAGCATCATGCGGGATACGTGAACAACCTGAACGCCGCCCTGAAGGACCAGTCCGACCTGCAGGGGAAGCCCGTCGAGGCGCTGCTCAGCGATCTCGACCTCGTGCCGGACAGCATCCGCATGGCGGTCCGCAACAACGGCGGCGGCCACTACAACCACACCCTGTTCTGGGAGTCGATGACCCCCGGTGGCGCGTCGCAACCCGCCGGCGCGCTCGCCAAGGCGATCGACGCCGAGTTCGGCAGCGTGGCAAGCTTCAAGGAACAGTTCGCGAAGGCCGGCGCCACCCGGTTCGGCTCGGGATGGGCCTGGCTCTCGATGGACACGGCGGGCAAGCTCATCGTGGAGAGCACGCCGAACCAGGATACGCCGCTCGCGAGCCGCCACACCCCCCTGCTCGGTTGCGACGTCTGGGAGCACGCGTACTACCTGAAGTACCAGAATCGGCGCCCCGACTACATGACGGCGTGGTGGAATGTCGTCAACTGGGATGTCGTCGCGGCCCGGCACGGGAAGTAACGGGGCACGAGGCCCGGGGCCGCTCCCGTCCCCGGACCTCCACCCTTGACCCTCGGCACGGTACCATGAGACGCGTCGTCGCCCTGGCACGGGAAGAAGCGGCCGCGTCGGTCCGTGACCTCCTCGATGGCATCCCCGGGATCAGCGCCCGGGTGGTGACCTCGCCGGGCGCCATTCCCTGGCACGACACCGACTGCCTCTGGGTGCATGACCTCCGCCTGACCTCACCCGACATCGATCAATGGCTTGCCGCCGGTGGACGCCTGCTCGCGACGCTCGAGGCGGTCCGAGTGGCGGTCGCCCTCGGCCTCGAGTCCGTCCCGCCTGACGATGAGCGTGATTCGGTCTGGGAACGCCCGCCCGGTGGCACGGCGATCCGGGGGCTGGCGGCATTCGGCGCACACCCCCTGTTTGACGGCCTGCAGCGCGGTGCCTGCACGCCGATGCCGAACGCAGGCGAGCCGTATCGCTCGGCATCCTATCGAGCGAGCCGCCCGCGGGAAGGTCGCGCGGTGGCGGTCCTGCGCACCGAACCGGGACTCGACCCCGGCCACATCATCGCGTGGGAGTACGCCGTCGGGCGGGGCGGGGTGCTCTGTATCGGCGATGCCATTCATCCCGGGTCCGTCGATGAACGCGGGAGACCGCAGCTGCTGGCGATGCTGGGCAACGCGCTGGCCGGGTCAGGAATTCCCCATGACGATCGGGCCGCCGAGGCGCGGCACTGGCCGGCGCCCGGCCGCCAGGTGGCGCGGCACGATCTTGCGCCGGTCCCCGCGCTTCCCGCGCTTGGCGGAGCATGGGGTGAGGAGGGTGCCGGTCGTTCGATCATTCACGTCGGGCCGACGCCCGAGGGGTGGAGGCTGAGCGGTCGACGGGCGATGCTCGTCGGCGGTCGCGCCGAGGGGACCGAGGAGCTGTGGATGCATCCGGTGCGCGTGCTCAGCGACCTGTCGCTCCAGGTGAATCACCACCCGGCCATGATCCAGCAGACGATCGAGTATTCCGATCACCTGGAACGACACTCACGGGCCGCAGAGGTGGAGGTGGGGGAGCGCTGGGTCCTCGCGCTCGAGCATCCGGTCGCCTACCTGGAGGTGGCGCCGGCGGCCGAGGTGCCGGTGCTCCTCGAGTGGACGTCGGATCTCCGCCGGGCCTGGCCGCACACGGCCGGATCGGCCGGGGATCTGGCGCTCTCCGTGGCGCCCGACGGCCGTCGTGCCGTCCTGGGTGCCGCCGGCGATCCGTTCCGGCTGATCATCGACGTGGATGGCGCCACGCTGGAAGCGACGCCGTCGCCCGGGCCCGCCGTGCGCTTCTCCCTCCGCGGGGTGGGGCGGTGCCGCGTGCGGTTCACCGGCGCCTCCGACGAGGCGGATCTCGAGCGCTCCCGCCAGATGCTGGTGCGCCGCCACTTCGCCGGCGTGGGCCGCCAGCGGGTCGATCATGCACGGGAGCTCGCGACCTACGCGACCTCGATTGACGTGCCGGCGACCGTCCTGGTCGAGGGATGCGAGTGGGCGAAACTCCGGATGGACAGCCTGCTGGCCGGCGCGCCGGGGATCGGGCGCGGCCTCCTGGCCTGGGAGGACCCCTCCAGCGCCGGCGGCTCCTACTCCGGAGTCGAGGCCTGTCGTCTCGCCATGGCGCAGCTGGTCGTCGGCGATCGATCCAGCCCCCGCGATGTGCTCAAGTTCCTTTCCCTGACCCAGGACGTGGACGGCCGGATCATCGAGTCGTGCTCCACGGCGGGACTGGCGCGCCACGGCGTGGAGATGGTGGTGCCGATGTACCTGGGCCTTGCCGCGCATTATGCCGCCTGGACGGGGGAGCTCGATTTCCTCTCGCGCCGCTGGGCGGCGGTGCTCCGCGCCCTGCGCTTTGCCCGCGAGGCCGGCGCAACCGCCCCCGAGTGGGTCCACGCACGCGTGGCGTTGCAGCCACTGGCCGAGGCGCTGGGGCATGTCGAGCTGGCCGAGGCGCTGGCCGGTCCCGGCGGGGAGGAATCGACCCGGCCCTTCCAGGGCGATCTCTCCCACCTGGCGGTGGAGGGCATGCCCGACTTCGTCGAGGGCCGTTATGCGGCCGGGCTGGAGCGGATGCGCGAGCTGGCGGCGAGCGTCGGTGCCGGGCGCGGAGACGCGCGCGCCTGTGCCACGCTGTCGGTCCTGGCGGTCGGGGGACTGTGGGGTGTGCGTGCCGATGCCCTGGCCGGGGCGGTGCGCGTCGCTCCCTGGTTTCCCCCGGACTGGAATGCGATGTCGATCGAGCGACTGCGAGTCGGGCGGACGGTGCTCAGTGTCCGACTGCGACGGCGCTTCGGCCAGGTGGCGGCCCGGGTGGAGCGGGTGCACGGGCCGCGCATCCACACGGAAGTCATCCTCCGCGGTGCGCCCGAGCACGCCGAGGTGCAACTCGACAATGTGGTCCTCGGCGGCGGCCGGGCGGTTTTCGAGGCCGACGGGAGCCACGTGATCGTCTGGAATAGCTGACCGGTCCGGGGTTACGTTTGTTCCTACTGCATCCATTCCTTCGCCCTGCGGGCATCGACGCTATGCAATCACGTGTACCCCGGGTCCTCGCGCTGGCACTGCCCCTGGTGGTGGCCTGTCGGCTGGAGTCGCACCCCCCGCCGGGGGTGCCGGCCGAGGAGGCCGCCATCCGTTCGGCCGTGGCGGCCTGGATGGCCAAGTCCGAGCCGTGGGCGCGGGTGCTCCGAACCGACGTGAAGCAGGACCGGGATCTCGCCTCCGCGTGGGTCGTCACCTCTCCCCCGCCGAGCGACGGGGCGGGCGAACGCGTCGCCCTCTTCGTGCTCCGCCGGGCGGCAGCGGGCTGGACGGTGGAGTTCCACGGGACGCCCGCGACGGGTCCCCGGTGACACCGGTTCCGGCCAGCCTCCTGGGTCCCCTCGATCTGGTGGGTGCGGTCGCGCGGCTGCTCAACGGCGCCGATTCCAAGGCCGCCATCGGCCTCGTCGCCGACCGACTGCGGCACGGGGTGCCCGCGGAGAAGGTGACGATCTGGGTGCGGCAGCCGAGCGGGGCCTCGTTCGTCCCGGTCATCTCCCCGGCGCCGCCGGTGGCGCCCTTTCCCCTGGCAGGCCTCGATGCGCTTCCGCCGCGGGAGCCGGGTGGCCTTCGGGTGGCGCTCGAGCACGATGGAACCCCCGTCGGGATGCTGGACCTGGAGGGCGTCGGGGACGGCCCCGGCCGGGAGGCCGTCGGCATCGTGGCCGACCTGCTCGCCCCCCACGTGGCGCTGATCGAGCTGTCGGAGGACCTGGCGTTCGAGGTGGCGGTGCGCGCGCGGCAGATCGAGGAGCAGCGCCGGTTCACCGGCCTCGTGATCGACAGCCTGCCGGTCGGGCTGTACGTGGTGGACCGGGATTACCGCATCCAGATCTGGAATCGCAAGCGGGAGACCGGCACGCAGGGCGTGCACCGCGACGAGGTGGTGGGCCGCCCCGTGTTCGAGGTGCTGACCCGGCAGTCCGCCGACCAGCTGAAGGGTGAGTTCGACCAGATCTTCGAGTCGGGGCAGATGTCGCAGATGGACATCGAAGTGGAGGACCCGAACGGCGAGCGGTTCTACCGCATCAGCAAGATCCCGATGCGCCTCGACGGCGACCGGATCTCCCACGTCATCACCATCGGCGAGGACGTGACCGAGTGGTACCGCATCCATCGCCGCATCATGCAGAACGAAAAGCTCGCGGCGGTGGGCCAGCTCGCGGCTGGCGTCATGCACGAAATCAACAACCCGCTCGCCACCATCGGTGCCTGTGCCGCCGCCCTCGAGGGCCGGCTCCCGGAGGTCGACGCGTCGGCGCAGGTCGCCTTCCGGGAGTACATCGAGATCATCGACAAGGAAGTCGAGCGCTGCACCAACATCGTCGACGGCCTCCTCGAGTTCAGCCGCCCCAAGGACAAGGAGAAGAGTCCCGTCGCCATCAACGCCGTCATCCAGGACACCTTCTTCCTCCTGAAGCACCACACACGGTTCAAGAAGCTCACCGTCGAGCGCGAGCTGACCGAGGACCTTCCGCAGGTGAAGGCGAACGCCGAGCAGCTGGTGCAGGTGCTGATGGCGCTGATGCTGAACGCGCTTGACGCCATGGAGGCGGGCAACGGGACGCTGACGGTCCGGAGCCGGATGGGGGGCCACCGCGGCGAGGAAGTGCTGGTGGAGGTGCAGGACACCGGCGTGGGCATCCCGCGGGCGCATCTCACCAAGATCTTCGAGCCCTTCTTCACCTCCAAGCCGCAGGGGCGCGGCACCGGGCTCGGCCTCTCGATCTGCTACGGCATCGTCGAGGACCATCTCGGGCGGCTCGAGGTCGAGAGCCAGCCGGGGCTCGGCGCCACCTTCCGCGTCTACCTCCCGGCCCTGCCATGAAGATCCTCGTCGTCGAAGACGATCCGACCGTCGGCCCGTACGTGAAGCGGGGGCTGGAGGAACACCAGAATCATGTGGACCTGGTCGACGACGGGCTCGAGGCGCTGCGGCTGGCGTCCGGAGGCCTGTACGACCTGATGGTCCTCGACCTCCGCCTCCCCGGCATGACCGGGATCGAGATCGTCCGGACGCTCCGTGACCGCGGCGTGACCACGCCGATCCTGATCCTCACGGCCCAGGACGCCGTGGACTTCAAGGTCCAGACGCTGCGCGCCGGCGCCGACGACTACGTGACCAAGCCGTTCGCCTTCGAGGAGCTGCTGGCGCGGGTGGAGGCGATCGGTCGGCGGCCCAAGCAGGTGGCCCCGCCTGTCCTGCAGGTGGGGGACCTGACCCTCGACACCGGCATGCGGGAGGTGAAGCGGGGCGGCGAGCTGCTCGAAATCACGCCGAAGGAGTACGCCGTGCTCGAATACCTGATGCGCCACGCCGGGCGCGTCATGAGTCGCACCCTGATCACCGAGTACGCCTGGGATTATCACTTTGACCCCGGCACCAACATCGTCGACGTGGTCATCAACCGGCTGCGCAAGAAGGTGGATTCCGGGCACAAGACGAAGCTGATCCACACGGTGCGCGGCGTGGGGTACGTGGTCAAGGCGTGAACACCATCCGCGGGCGCCTGACCTTCTGGTACACCGTCGCCCTCACGGCGACGGTCCTCGTCTTCGGGACCGCGCTCTACCTCGAACGCCGCCAGTCCAGCGTCCGCGAGCTCGACCAGCGCCTGGCGCTCGAGGCCGACTTTGCGCGTCGCTGGATCAACGAGTCCTACAACGTCCTCTCCACCCTGGTTCGCCCCAACGACCCGCGGGAGCTGCAGCAGGGTGTCGCCGCCAATTTCGAGGGGGTCCGCGATCTCCTCCTCGTGTTCGACCGCCAGGGTCGCACCCTCTATATCAACGACCCGGTCCGCCAGCTCAACTTCGCGGCCATCGAGCGGCTGGCCGCCCTGCCGGGGCCGGCGCCGGTGGTGGGCGTCACCGGGACGGCGGTGCTGCCCGGCAACGAGCCGCCGATGCGGTACGCCCAGCTGCCGGTCGATGGCGCCGGCACCGAAGTCGGGGCGGTGGTGGTGGCGGCCCGTCTGTCCGCCGTGGCCTTCGGCCCGGCCGACCTGCTCCAGTCGATGGTCCTGGTGGTGCCGCTGATCCTGGTCGCGTCCGGGGTGCTGGGCTGGTTCCTGGCCGGCCGGGCGATGCGCCCCGTCGAGCGGCTGATGGACGAGGTGCAGGAGGTGACCGATGGCCGGAGCCTGCACCGGCGCGTGCTGGTGCCGACCTCGGGCGATGAGCTGGCCCGCCTCGCCGTCACGCTGAACGAGATGTTCGCCCGGCTGGAGCAGAGTTTCAGCCAGCTTCGCCGGTTTACCGCGGATGCCAGCCACGAGCTCAAGACCCCGCTGACCGTGCTGCGGGCCGGCGTCGAGCGGTCGCTGATCCATCCTGGCACGCCGCCGGAGGTGCTCGAAGCGCTCGACACCAACCTGGAGCAGCTCAACAAGCTGAACGAACTGATGGACAGTCTCCTGACGCTGGCCCGGGCCGACGAGGGACGGGCGCCCCTTGCCCTGGAGGAGGCGGACCTCCGGGCGCTGGTGGTGGATGTGGGCGAGACGGCCGAGATGCTGGCCGAGCAGCACGACCTCCGGATGCGCGTGGCGGTGCCGGAGCACCCGGTGCAGGTGCTGGTCGATTCCCATCGGATGCACCAGCTGCTCCTCAACCTCGTCACCAACGCGGTGAAGTACACGCCGGCGGGCGGTTGGGTCGAGGTGCTCCTCGAGGAGGAGGGGGAGAAGGTGCGCCTGGTGGTGCGTGACAGCGGGATCGGGATCGCCTCGGTGGACCTGCCGCACATCTTCGACCGTTTCTGGCGCGCCGATCCGGCGCGCTCCCGGACAGGGGACCGCCCGGGCGTGGGGCTCGGCCTCGCCATCACCAAGTGGATCGCGGAGGCGCATGGCGGGACCATCTCGGTCCAGAGCCGACCCGGCCGTGGCTCGTCCTTCGTGGTGACCCTGCCCCGGGCGGGGGCTGGCGGGCCGGCGGCCGGCGCGTAGATTGACCGCCGTGCCCCCGACCGGCTCGTGGGGGAACTCCTCATTCAGTTGTCATCGAATTGTCATCTGACGGCCACGCGGAGGCAAAGGCGGTTGCGTAGGTTGCATCACCTGCCTGACTCACCACGGAGGTAGCACCGTGTTCGAGGTACTGGTCGAATCCAAGCCCAAGAAGCAGCGAACCGCCGGCCAGCTCTTGGTCTCGGTGGTCGTGCACGCCTTGGTCATCACTGGCGCGGTCGTGGCCACAAAGGGCGCGGCGGAGGTGGTCCGGGAGCGGCTGGAGGACACCACGCTGGTGTTTCTCGAGCCGCCGAAGCCCGAGCAGCCGCCGGAGCAGCCGCCGCCGGACGCCATCGTCAGCGCCAACCCGCCGCCCAAGGGGTTCCAGACGGTGGTCGCGGTGCAGGACATCCCGACCGAGATCCCCCCGATCAACCTGAATGAGCGGTTCGATCCCAAGGACTTCACCGGCACCGGCGTCCAGGGCGGCGTCGCGGTCGGCGTGGTCGGCGGCTCGGGGCCGGTCACCGGTGATACCTATCTCGAGGCCCAGGTGGACGATCCGCCGGACCTGATCTCGGCCGGTCCGCGCCGGTATCCCCCGGTGCTCGAACGGGCCGGCATCGGCGGCAGCGTCACCGCCGAGTTCGTGATCGACACGACCGGCCACCCCGAGGCGGCCGAGTTCCGCGTCATCAACAGCACCAACCCGGCGTTCAACGAGCCGGCCAAGGAAATGATCATGAAGAGCGTCTTCCGGCCCGGCAAGGTGCGCGGGCAGGCGGTGCGCGTGCGCGTGCAGCAGCGGGTGTCCTTCAACCCGTAGTCCCTGAATTCAACCCCCGCCGCCGCCGGCGGCACGAAGCAAGCTCCCAGGAGGCTCGACCGATGAACGTTTCAATGATCGAACTGTGGACCCAGTCCGGTGCCTTCGCCAAGGGCGTGGTCGTCGTGCTGGCCATCATGTCCATCTACTCGCTCACGATCGCGGTGACGAAGCTGATCCAGATCAAGCGCAGCACCAACGCGACGCGGAAGTTCGCGCCGCAGCTGTCGAAGGCCATCATGGAGGACAACCTCGAACTGGCCATCCAGCTGTCCGAGAAGCACAAGATCGGCCATATCTCGCGCGTGCTGGGCGGCGCCCTCGGCGAGATGAAGCCGCTCATCAGTGACCGGGCCACGATCACCGCCGCCGACATCAACTCCTCCGAGCGGGCGATCGAGCGCCAGATGCTGATCATGCTCTCGGAGTTCCGCCGCGGGCTGGGCGTGCTGGGCACCGTCGGTTCCACCGCGCCGTTCGTCGGGCTCCTGGGCACCACGATGGGTATCGTCAACGCCTTCACCGGCATGGCGGCGGCAGGCGCGTCGGGCGGCCTGGCCGGCATTTCGGCCGGTATCGCCGAGGCGCTCATCACCACCGCCTTCGGCCTCCTCGTGGCCATCCCCGCGGTCTGGTTCTACAACTACTTCACCACGAAGATCGAGAACCTCTCCGTCGAGATGACGTACGCCTCGAAGGAACTCATCGACCAGCTCATCAAGAACGTGGGCGCGTCACAGGGCCGGTCGATCTTCACCAAGGAATTCCAGGCCCAGAAAGCGGTGACCGGCAGTGGCCATCTCCACGGGTAGTGGCAGGGGGAAGGTGAACGCGGACATCAACGTCACGCCGATGATCGACGTGATGCTGGTGCTCCTCATCATCTTCATGATCGTCACTCCGCTGATCGCGGCCGGTTTCCAGGCCACCTTGCCGAAGGGCAAGAACCTGGATCCCAGCCCCGAGGAGGAGACCGACGTCATCCTCGGCATCGACAGGAACGGGAAGTACTTCCTCGACACCAAGCCGATCGACGCCGCGGTGCTTGAGGACTTCCTCCGCAGCACCTATGCGGCCCGGACGGAAGACAAGATCCTGTACTTCAAGGCGGACAACCAGCTGAAGTACGGCCGGGTGCAGGAAGCGGTGGAACTGGCCCGGCGCGCGGGTGTCCGGGTGCTGGCGGCCATCACGGAGCCCGAGAACACCGGGCTCCTGAAGTCGAAGGAGGAATAGCCATGGCCATGTCAGCAGGTGGCGGCAACCCGGGGGAAGTCTCCTCGGAAATCAACGTCACGCCGATGATCGACGTGCTGCTGGTGCTGCTGATCATCTTCATGATCACGCAGCCGCTGTCGCGGATGGCGATGGACGTCCAGGTCCCGCCGCCCGACACGCCGCAGACCAACCAGGCGCCGTCGTTCCAGATCGTGCTCGAACTGCGGGATGACGGCAGCTACGCCATCAACACCCAGGTGTACCCGAAGGAACAGCTCGACGCCCAGCTCCACGCGATCTATGATGAGCGGCCGGCCAAGCTCATGTTCGTGAAGGCGGGCCCGAACCGGCTCTACCAGGACGTGATCGAAGCCATGGACATCGCGCGTGGCGCGGGGGTTCAGGTCATCGGCTTCACCCCGGCGGATAATTAGTCGCAGGGTGATCGGTGTGGCGACCGGCCTCCGGGACGTCTCCCAGAGGCCGGTCGCACTTCTTCCCCAGTCCATCCCGACGGGCGCCGGCCCCGCCTCAGGCGGTGGAGCCGGCGCCCGCGGGTGTATCATGGAGCCGTGACACAGACGCCTTTCTCCCCGCATCCCCTCCTCGAGCCGCCGCGCGACCCGCGGCGGCTCGTCGGCGCGGCCATCTCCCTGCTGTTCCATGCGGGCTTGCTCGTGCTGATCATCCGGGGCGCCGTGGACACCTTCATCCAGACGCCCGCCGCCGGCAATCCCGCGCTGGCGCGGGGCGGCGGCGGGGGTGGCGGAGGCCGCGGGCTCCGGTATATTTCGCTTCCGCCGTTGCAGCGGGCCGCTGCCCCGGCGCAACAGCCGGCCGTCCCGCCACCCGAAGTCGTGCCGCCCGATGTGGTGCCCCCGACCCCCGTCCCCGATGTCACGCCCCAGCCCGCGCTCGTGTCGCAGGCGGACAGTGTGCCGGTCGAGAGCGGTGCAGGCGGCCCGCCCGGATCCGGTCCAGGGAGCGGCGGGGGCAGCGGCGGCGGCACCGGTGGCGGAGTGGGCTCCGGCACCGGCGCGGGAAGCGGTCCGGGGAGCGGGGGTGGTGGCAGCGGGGGATCGGGCCGCGAGCCGATCTGGACCTACGGCACCTTCTTCTTCGACAAGCCGCCGAAGGAGCTTCGGGGCCAGACTCTCCTGGTGACCTTCCACGTCCGCGCCGACGGCCGCGTGGCGCGGGCCGAGACGACCCCGGAGATCGGGGACCGCGAGTTCGCACGCCAGTTCACGGAGCGCGCCATGACGTATCGCTTCAAGCCCGCGCGCGATGCCGAGGGGGCCGCCGTTCCAGGGGTGTACACGATGAAGTTCACTCTCTCTTCGAAATAGGACCCGATGCGCCAGCTCTTCCGCCTCAAGTCGGTCCAGGATTGCGAGGACGATCTCGCGTCGCGCGGGGGCCTCCGCCGCACCCTCAACAAGTGGCACCTGACCGCCCTCGGCGTCGGCGCCACGATCGGCGCGGGCATCTTCGCCACCACCGGCACCGCCATCGTGGGCGACGCCGTGCGCCCTGGTGCCGGCCCCGCGATCATCCTGTCGTTCATCCTCACCGCGATTGCCTGCGGATTCGCGGCGCTCTGCTACGCCGAATTCGCCGCGATGGTGCCGATTGCCGGCTCGGCGTACACCTACGCCTATGCGTCACTGGGCGAGTTCGTGGCGTGGATCATCGGGTGGGACCTGATCATCGAGTACGCCGTCGGGAACATCGGTGTCGCCATCGGGTGGTCCGGCCACTTCCGGGAGCTGATCAGCCACTTCGGCCTCTCGCTGCCGGCCTGGCTCGCCACCGACTACCGGACCGCGTATGACGCCGTGAAGGCGCTCGCCGCCGGCGCCACCGACCCGAACACCGTCTATCTCGCCTCGGCGGTCACCGGGGCGCCCGAGCTGTTCGGCCTGCCCGTCATCGCCAACCTCCCGGCGTTCGTGTCGGTCATGCTGATCACCATCCTGCTGGTTTACGGCATCAAGGAGTCCGCCAACTCCAACAATGCCATGGTTGTGCTGAAGATCGCCATCATCCTGTTCTTCATCGCGGTCGGACTGACCCTCCTGAAGCCGGACAACTGGACCAACCCCGCCACCGGTGGCTTCGCACCGAACGGGATTTCCGGGATTGGCGCCGGCGCGGCCATCATCTTCTTCAGCTACATCGGGTTCGACGCCGTGTCCACCGCCGCGGAGGAGGCCGAGAATCCCGGCAAGGACATGCCGTTCGGCATCATCATGAGCCTGGTCATCTGCACGGTGCTGTACATCGCGCTGTCGGCGGTCATGACGGGCATCGCGCCCTGGCAGTCACTCGGCACGGCGGAGCCGATGATCACCGCGCTCGCCTTCGCCGAGGGCCCCCCGCGCCTCATCAACGCCTCGCGGTTCATCATCTCGCTCGGCGCCGTCATCGCGATGTTCAGCGTCCTCCTCGTGTTTCAGCTGGGGCAGCCGCGCATCTTCATGTCGATGTCGCGGGACGGGCTGTTGCCGCCCTTCCTGGCCAAGGTGCACCCGAAGTACAAGACGCCGTACATCGGCACCATCCTGACCGGACTCTTCGTCGGCATCTTCGCCGCCTTTGCGAACATCGCGGAGGTGGTGGACCTGACGAACATCGGCACGCTCTTCGCGTTCGTCCTGGTCTCCCTCGGCGTGATCGTGCTCCGCTACAAGGAGCCCGAGCGGGTGCGCCCCTTCCGGGTGCCGTTCGTCCCGTGGACGCCGATGATCTCCATCGTGGCGTGCGTCTACCTGATGTTCAAGCTGCCCAAGGTGACGTGGGAGCGGTTCGGGATCTGGCTGCTGGTGGGATTGGCCGTCTATTTCCTGTACAGCATGCGGCACAGCCGGCTGCGGATCAAGGACGGGCAGGAACGCGACGCGGCCGGGTAGAAGCGCGCCCTACACCAGCCGCGCCGCCTCGCGCAAGGCGCCGAGCGTGGCGTCCACCATCGTCGCCAGCGGGCGCAGGGTCGGTTCCGTCCCCAGCTTCTCCAGCACGGCGCTCCGCAGGGAGCGCTCCTCGGCGAGCATCCCCCCCATCAATGCCACCCCCACCCGCTCGCCGGTGGGGAACTCGTCGGCCAGCCGCAGCACCAGGGTGCTGAGCTCCCGCGCGGCGTAGTCGGCAATCCCCTGCGCCACCGCGTCGCCCCGTTCCGCCGCATGCAGCACGTGCGGCGCGAGGGCGGCGACTTCCGGCGGACCCGCCGACGCCGCCCACCGGACGAGCGCGTCGAAATCGATGCTGCGGGTGGCCTCCATCAGGACCGGGGTCAGCGCCGTCTCCGGGCTCCGGCTGTCGTTTGCCCGACTCACCGCGCCGAGGGCGGCACGGCCGATCGCGTAGCCGCTTCCTTCATCGCCCATCTGCCAGCCGTATCCACCCCGGCGCAGCATCCGTCCTTCGGGGTCCCGGCCCAGCACGACGCTGCCCGTGCCCGCCACCACCACGATGCCGGGGCCGTCGCCGAAGGCCGCCGTCAGTGCGATCTCGATGTCGGTGGTCACCCGCACCCGCTCCGCGAGCGCCTCGGTGCGGAGCGCCTGCTCGAGCTCCCGCCGTTCCGATTCCCTCCCCGTGCCCGCCGCCCCGACGACCAGGGCGGCCCCGCGCAGGCTTCCCGCCGCCGCGAGCGCCTTGCGCACCGTCTCCGCGATGGTGGCAGCGGAGGCGATGGCGCGGCCGGGCCGCACCGCGGCGCCCGGTCCCAGCGCCCGGCCGATCACATGGTCGGCGTCCCCCACGGAAACTGCGGTCTTTGAGCCGCCGACGTCCACCCCGATGAACGGGACTGTCATGATGTCTGCTCCGCATGAGGGAGGGCGCTCAGCGCCAGGCCGGTCCCGAGAGTCAGCGCCGTCCCGATGGGAACGTACCACGGCCATGCCAGCTGGCCCACCGGGGCGAGCCACCCCATGCCGGGCAGCGCGGAGAGCGACGCCGAAAAGACCACCAGCAGCATCACGACCACCGAGGCCAGCACCGACCCCACCACGTCGCGGCCCCGCGCGCGCGCCACGCGCGCCGCCAGGACGTAGGTGCCGAGCAGCGCGCCGTAGGTGATCGAGGCGATCGACAGCGCCAGCACCACCACCGGGGTGTCGCCCCCGCGGGAGAGCTGGTCGAAGAAGAGCGCCGCGCCGATCAGCAGCACCCCCCAGGCCGCGGAGAAGCCCCGGCCGATCCGCAGCAGGCGGCCGGGGTCGGTGGTCCCGGTCCACGAGGCGTACAGGTCGTGGGTCACCGAACTGGCCAGCGCGTTGATGGACGAACTGATGGTGCTCATCGCCGCGGCCAGGATGCCGGCGACCATCAGTCCGGAGAGCCCGGTGGGCAGCTGGTCGAGGATGAACCGGGAAAAGATCTGGTCGGCCGGCATCCCCTCGGGGGCCATGCCCGCCGCCCAGATCGCCGAGCCGATCAGGAGGAAGAGGAAGAACTGGAGGATGACCGCGACGCCCGACCCGACGACGGCGATGCGCGCATCCCGGAGGGAACGGGTCGCCAGGAGGCGCTGGACGATCAGCTGGTCGGTGCCGTGCGAGGCGGCGGAGAGCAGCGCGCCACCGACGATCCCGCCGAGCAGGGTGTACGTCTGGGTGAAGCTGAACACGGGGTTCAGGATCCGCAGCTTTCCCGCCGCTCCCGCGGCGGCCAGCGCCTCGCCGGCGCCGCCCGCCAGGTGCCAGGCGATGCCGAGCGCGGCGAGTCCGCCGGTCACGTAGACCGCCAGCTGGATGACGTCCGACCAGACGACCGCCTTGAGCCCGCCCAGCAGCGTGTAGACGAGGGTGATGCCGCCCATGACGACGATGGCCATCGGCACCGACCAGCCGGTGAGCAGGGCCAGCGGGATCGATCCGGCGAAGATGCGCACGCCGTCGCCCAGCAGCCGCGTCACGAGGAAGACGACCGACACCAGCCGGCGGCTGGTCGGCCCGAACCGGGTCTCGATGCGCTGGTAGGCCGTTTCCTGGTCGCCGCGGAAGTACCCGGGGAGGAGCCAGAGGGCGACGCCGAACCGACCCAGCAGGTAGCCGAAAGTGAGCTGCAGGAAAGTGAAATCACCGCGCGCCCCGAGGCCGGGCACCGAAATGACGGTGATGGCGGAGGTCTCGGTGGCCACGATCGAGAAGAGGATCGCCCAGGCCGGCAGGTTGCGCGCGCCGAGGAAGTAGTCGCCGGCGGTGGACTGGGACCTGGAGACCCACAGCCCCGCGCCCAGGGTGAGCGCGAAATACGCGAGGATGACGGCGAGGTCGAGCGGTGCCATGCGGCCCCGGGGTGGAGGCGGGCGGGGGAGGGGCAAAGCAAGAGGGGGGAACACTCCCCCCTCGCACGGTCAGGTCGGGGCGGCTCCGCGGATCACGCGGTGAAGCTGCTCCCGCAGCCGCAGCCGCCCGTCGAGTTCGGGTTGGTGAACGTGAAGCCGCTGCCCTGCATCGACGAGACGTAGTCCACCGTCACGCCGTTGAGGTACTGCAGGCTGAACCCGTCCACGAAGACGCGGACCGTGTTGAGGTCGAGAAGGACATCGTCCTCGAGCGCCTTCTCTTCGACGTTCAGGCTGTACTTGAATCCGCTGCACCCGCCTGGCATCACGGATATCCGCAGGCCGGCGGTCTCGACCGGGACATCCTCGGCGGCGATGAACTTCCGGACTTCCTCGGCGGCGCGATCGGTCAGCGTGAGCTGGAATCCGGTGGATTGGGCTTCGGTGGTCATGTGGTGCTCCTTGGGTGACTCCGAAAGCTAGGGATGACGCCCCTCGGCTGTCAACGCGCCGCCGCTGCAACAGGCTGCACCGCCGGCACAAGCGCGGTCAGCACCAGGTCGCCGACGCCACGACGGACGCCGGCATACCGCTGGTTGGCCCGGGTGGGATGGATCCGGTTGCCGAGCACCACGATCACGATCTCGCGCACCGGGTCCATCCAGATGCTGGTGCCGGTGAAGCCGGTATGCCCGACGCTCCCGACGGAGAGGAAGCTGCTCCCCGTGTTGTCCTCGGTCGGCGTTTCCCAGCCCAGGGCGCGGTGTGATCCCGGGGGCAGGTCCTGGCGGAGGGCGAAGGCGCGCATGGTCTGCTCGCGGATGGCCGGACGCCCGGCTCCGGCGGGCTCCCCGCGATACTGCGAAACCCACCACTCCCCGAAGGTCAGGAGGTCGTCGGCATTCGAGAAGATCCCCGCGTGGCCCGATGCGCCCTCCATCCGCCAGGCGTTCTCGTCGTGGACCTGCCCGCGAATCATCCGGCCACGCATGGAGTCGTATTCCGTCGGCGCCACCCGCGGGATCCAGGCCACCGGCACGAGGTAGGTGGTGGAGCCCATGCCCAGCGGACGAAAGAGCCGGCGCGTGAGGAGGGAGTCGATCCGCTCACCGTACACCGTCTCGATCGCCTGCATGAGAAGGATGGCGCCGAGGTCGGAGTAGCGGTAGCGCGCGCCGGGGACGGTGTCGAGTGGCGTGGAGTCCACCACCGCCAGTACGGCCGGCCGACTGTACGCCAGGCGGTAGAGCGGTCGCCCCGACGGCAGTCCGCTGGCGTGGCTCAGCAGCAGCCGGATGGTGACGCTGTCCTTCTGCGCTCCCTGGAAGGCGGGGACGTATCGCGAGACGGGGGCGTCGAGGTCGAGGCGCCCCTCCTGGACCGCCCACATCGTCGCGGTGGTGAGGCCCACGACCTTGGTGAGGGAGGCAAGGTCGTAGACCGTCTTGTGACCTGGGCGGCGGGGGGCGCCCTCCCCGAGGTGGCCCGCCCCGTAGACATACCGGTGTCCAGGCCAGCTCACGCCGACCACGATGCCGGGGGCGGCACCGGCGGCGATCGCGCTGTCGAGGAAGGCGCGCAGCGGCTGCCAGTCGGGTCGGCTCGCCAATCGCGCGGGCGGCACCGGGCCAGGCGTGGCGTGCGGGGCGCAGGCGAGGAGGGCGAGCAGGAGCGATGCCCCCCGGACGGTCACTGCGGCATCCCCACCTGGAGGCCGGCGCCGACCGGCGTGGCGGCGTCCAGCGAAATCGGGAGCCGGCCCGAAATCCCGGCGCGGCCCGTCAGGGCGGCCCCGACCGCCTGCTCGTTCATGGCGCGGCCCGCCCACGCGAGCAGGTATCCCTGCACGGCCGGGGCCTGCAGGAGGAGGTAGGGAGATCCGAACGAGACGAGGATGGTGGACCGCGAGCGCGCCGAGGCGTTCACGAGGTCGGCGACATCGGGCGGGAGGCTGATCCGGTTGCTCCAGGCGCTGACCCTGACCGACGTGGCCACCACCGCCACCGGCGAGGCGGCCAGCGCGGTCCGCGCCGAGTCGTAGCTCGCCGGCCCGCTCGACGGCCAGAGGCGGAAGGTGGTCACGGCGTAGCCGGAGGCGCGCAACTCCGCGGCAAGGGTGGCGCCGACCGGGCTCGAGGGGTCGTCGGCGTAGCTCAATACGGTGACAGGCTGTGCGCGGGAGCGGAAGCGCGACACCGTGCCGCTGTCGTCGCGGACGAGGATGAGCGAGCGGGCGGTCACGTCGCGTGCGACGTCCTGGTGCGCCGCCGTCCCGACGGAATCCATCACGCTGCCAAGCGCTGTGCGCTGCCCGTCGAAGAGCCCGGCGCGGCGCTTCATCTCGAGGATGCGGCGGACCGACCGGTCGAGCCGCTCCCGGCTCACCCGACCCGACTCGACGGCGGCGACCACGGCGTCAATGGCGGCGCCCGGGTCGGAGGGCTGCAGGAGGAGATCGGCGCCGGCCAGCAGCGCAAGCACGGCAGACTCGCCGGCGCCGTATGTCTTGATGATCGCGCCCATGTCGAGCGCATCGGTCACGACCAGCCCCTCGAATCCGAGCGAGTCACGGAGCACGCCGGTCAGCAGCGAGGGCGTGACGGTGGCGGGCCGGACCCGGCCGCTGTCGATGCCGGGCAGCGCGATGTGCGCGGACATCACGGCCGCCACGCCGCTCCTGATCGCGGCGCGGAACGGCGCCAGCTCGACCGAATCGAGCCGGGCCCAGGGCGCGTCCACCACCGGCAGTCCGACGTGGGAATCACTTCCGGTGTCGCCATGTCCCGGGAAGTGCTTCGCGGTGGCGAGCATGCCGTGCTCCTGCAGGCCGCGGACCTCCGCCGCCACCAGGCGCGCCACCGCGGCGGGGTCTTCCCCGAACGACCGGGTGTTGATGATCGGATTCGCCGCGTTGTTGTTGACGTCGGCGACCGGCGCGAAGACGAGGTGGATGCCGACGGCGCGGCCCTCGACCGCGGTGATCCGGCCCATCTCGTAGGCGTCCCGCTCCCGGCCGGTGGCCGCTACCCCCATATTGGTGGGGAAGGCGGTACCGCCAGTGAAGCGCATCGCGGTGCCACCCTCGAGGTCGGAGGCGATGAGCAGGGGGACCCGGGCCTGCCGCTGCAGCACGGCGAGCTTGGCGGCGATGTCGAGCGGGGAGCCGATGGAGACGATGATGCCGCCGACCTGGAGCGAATCGACCCAGCGCTGGGCCTTGACGAGTTCCGGGTCGCCCGCCGCCGCGTAGGCGCCCGATATCCAGGGCATCACCAGCTGTGCGACCCTGGCACGAAGGGGCAGGCTGTCGAGCAGCCGCTGGACGGTGTCCGCGGCGACCGGCTGGGTCGGTTTGACGATCGCCACGGACGGCGGCGAAGCGGCCGCCGTGGCACAGGCGAGCAGGACCACCGAATAGTGAGCGAGGCGTGCTTGAGACACCGGCAGATGTTCCTGGTTGGGATGGTGGTTGTGGCGACGGCCTGCGGTCGTCCCCCGGCCGCGGTGGCGCCGGCCCCGGCGCCCGCGGAACCGGTCCGGCCGGGCATCACCGTCCTGCTGAGCGATTCCCTCTCGCTGGTCCGCCACCTGCGGCTCGGCCTGCTGAGCAACCAGGCCGGCGTGGACGCGACCGGCGTGAGCGACGTGGACCTGCTGCGGACCAGCGGCCTGGAACTGGTCGCCCTCTTCAGCCCCGAGCATGGGTATCGGGGCGAGGCGGATCCGGGGGCGGCCGTGCCGCATGAGACCGATGTCGCCACCGGTCTCCCAATCTACAGTCTCTACCTCCAGAATACTCCCGCGATCGCCGCCACGCTCAGCGGCATCGATGTCCTGCTGGTCGACCTGCAGGATGTCGGGGCCCGCTACTACACCTACATCAGCACCACCGTGGCAGTCATGCGGGCCGCCGCCCGGAGCGGCAAGCGGGTGGTCGTGCTCGACCGGCCCAACCCGATCGGCGGCACGGTGCAGGGCAATGTGCTCGATACCGCCTTCGCGTCCTTCGTCGGCATGCTTCCCGTCCCGATGCGGCACGGGATGACGATGGGCGAGCTGGCCCGGCTGGCGAACGCCGACCTGGGCATCGGTGCCGACCTGACGGTGGTGCCCGTCGCAGGCTGGGCTCCGGCGATGGACCTCGACCGGACGGGCCTCCCCTTCGTGCCGCCGAGCCCGAATCTCCGCTCCCTGGAGGCCCTCTTCCACTACCCGGGGCTCTGCCTGATGGAGGGGACCAACCTGAGCGTGGGGCGGGGGAGCAGTCACCCCTTCGAGCAGATCGGGGCTCCCTGGCTTGACACGACGCAGGTGCTGGCCCGCCTGCGCGCGGCGCGGCTGCCGGGGGTCGAGTTCTCGGCGGTCCGATTCAAGCCGAAGCGGCCGGGCGACGACAAGTACCCCAATACGCAGCTGGCCGGGATCCGTCTCACCATGACGGACCGTGCCCTCTACGACCCGACGGCGACCGCCATCACGATCATGGCGGTCATCCGGCAGGTCCATCCCACCCGACTGAAGTGGACTGCGGGCCAGTTCGACCGATTGGCCGGTAACTCCAGCCTGCGCATAGCGTTGGAGTCAGGGGCCGAGCCCTCCACTGTCATTGCAGGCTGGTCCGGCGAGCAGGCGGCCTACCTCTCCCGCCGGCGGTCGGCCCTGCTGTATACCAGG
Source organism: Gemmatimonadota bacterium (assembly GCA_024641745.1). Classification (GTDB taxonomy): domain Bacteria; phylum Gemmatimonadota; class Gemmatimonadetes; order Gemmatimonadales; family GWC2-71-9; genus SPDF01. Next base: position 29,768 of record JAHECL010000021.1, read on the forward strand.
ATCGAGGCGTCGCCATGATGGTTGACCACGGCGGCGCCGTGCAATCACTCCGCTGACCCGCTGATCCGCCGCCCCGCCGAATTG
>JAHECL010000105.1 GCA_024641745.1 Gemmatimonadota bacterium
TTGGTCCCCGCGCCGGGGTCCATCGAGACCTGGACGGGGCGCCGCTTGATCGCGCCGGCGAAGCACAGGACGCCCGGGCCGAACGGCGTGTGGCCCGGCGTGGGCGAGAGGATCAGGAGGCCCGCCACGTTCGGCACGATGTTGATCCCGGTCACGTGGAAGTCGTCGAGCCCCGTGACGCTCGTCGAGCCGGCCCAGCGGATCGTCGGCACGCAGCCGAGCGAGTTGACGATCCCGCTGCAGTGGATCGCCGGCGCGGTGAAGCCGTGCACGACGATCACCCGGTCACCGCCGCCGAACGTGCTGAAGAGGAAGTCCCCGGTCACGGGGTCGAGTACGGCGCCTTCGGCGCCACCCAGCGAGGAGAGGAACTCGCGGCGCGACGCGACGACCGGGTCGCCGTTCGGGTCCAGGTCGTACGCACCCACGGAGCCGGTCGCGTACTCGGAGATGAGCATGCTGTCGCTCGTGAAACCCGGGTTGCCGCCAGGGATGTAGACGATGCCCTCCGGGCCGCCCCCTGAGTTGACCGTCTGGGTGACCGAAGTGATGTCGAAGGTCCCCAGTCCGTCCGGAGCGAGCACGACGTCGTACCACCAGCCTTGGCTGTAGGACGCGATCTTGAAGGTGCCTGCGCCGGCGAAGCCCAGCGGCACGAACTGGCAGGTTCCGGTGCTCGGACCTACCCCGAGGGGAGTGAGGTCGATGTCCTTGTCCGGGGCCGTGCTCCCCGGCTTGAACTGCAGCAGGTGGTTGTTCGAGAAGGTCGTGACGAACAACACGTTGCCCGGGCCGAGCGCCATCCCGCCGTCGAGTTGCGGCGCCGTCGCGAGGGAGCTCGCCGCGCCAGTGAAGCCGGTGATGCGACCGGTCAAGTCGCGCGTCACGCGCACGGAGAAGATCTCACCCCCGGCGTTGTTCGCGCTGCCGCCGATCCAGATCAGGCTCGGGTCGCTCGGGTCGAAGTTGATCCCGCCGAGCGGGCTGGGCACGCCGTTCGGAGTGCCGAGGTCGGTGAGGGAGTAGTTCGCCGAGAAGCTCGGGCCGAAAATCTGGGCGTTGGACGGGGCGGCGACGACGAGCGCGAGCGCCGCGCAAGCCGGGAACAAGGACCGGGTGAGAAGAGAGACAGTCATGGCACCTCCTGTGCTGAGGCCGGGCACCGCCCGGCAGCTGGATTCTGCCACGTCGCGAGCGCCTTGCTCGGTGAATCGACGTCCACGCTGGTCCCCGGTCGCTGACTGGTACATACGCAGTTCGGGCCATGTCGCCCGCGCCCGGTTCAAACGCGTCCGGGCGCGTCGCATGTCCGCTGGTGCAGCGCGCGCGACCTGTGTGGCGCGCTTGGCGCGCCGCCGGTCCCCGTCGCGCCCTGGGTCGGGGGGCCGGACAGGTCCGTCCCCATGTCCATGACGCGCCGACGCAACGCAGCGAGGCCGGCGGCTCTCCGCAGCCGGTCGGGCGCGCGCAGGGCCCAAGTCGCACGCCACTGGCGGGGATGGGGCGTCGCTGCTTTGGAGGCGCGCACGGGGGCGGACTCGTAGTCTGCCGGCGGAATCTCCCTGCCCTGAGAGCGAGCCAACAGCCCTGCCCCTGAAGCGCGAGCACGTCCCCCTCGGACACGCTCAAGCTGATCAACCAGTTCGAGTCCCTCGTGGTCCGCAGCGGCGCCCGCTCGAGCTGGCCGGCGGCTGGAGTCGACGAGAGCACGGCCGCCCACACGATCGGCCGACACCGGCTGAATGGCGCGCCGAAGACGCTCAGGAAGAAGAGCGTGACCCCCAAGGCGGTCGCGGCCGAGGTCAAGGCGGGCGACATCGCGTGCGTCAACGCGGTGCTGGATCGCATCGGCAGCTCGCTCCACGTTCAGACGTTCAATCCGCGCAGCGAAGCCGTGGAGAGCCATGCGGAGTGGCGCGTGTGCGGCGTCCATGCAGACGAGGGCGCCGAGTCGCGCGGCCCGAGTCGGCAGGACGTCGATCGGCTCGGGCCGGGCGCGCGCCGTCCGGAGAGCGGCGTGCCGCTGGCGCTACCGGGGTCAGTTGCGTCGCCAGTACGGGAAGTTGCACGAGGTGGGACCGCTGTCGCCATTGCGGATGAGCACCTCGTCGCTGCCGTCCGCTGCGCACGTGTAGATGCTGCCGTTGCGCCGATAGGCCAGGCGCAGGTCGTCGGGCGAGAAGCTCCCCATGATCTCCCCGCAGTTGGTCACCTGCGTCAGCGACGGCGGGGACAGGTTCGGGTCGCGGACCTGCAGGCCCTGGATCATCGGCGACCCGAGCCAGATGCAGTCGTTGACGATGCGATCACTCGTGTTCGCGCAGCGAGGAGAGCCCTTGGCGCCGTGAGTCTCAGGCAGCCAGGTCTCTCCGATCACGGTCAGGCCCCCGCCGCCCGCAGCCGCGAGGTGCAGCCACACGACGTCGGTCCCCATCGTCACCACGAGGGCCGTGGCATCGTGGCTCCAGCCGACCCCCCAGACCTCCTGGGCCGACAGCGGGAGGCCCTGCATCCCGCTCCCGTCGGGGTTGACCACGTAGAGCTCGTCGACGCCGCCGGTCGAGACGGAGAAGACGATCTTGTCCCGCCCGTCGGGTGTGCCCGTCCTCGACCAGTCCGCGTGAGCGACGTCGGGGCTCGTGTTGGAGAAGGGGACGAGGCGCTGCAGCGCCGCGCCGCTGACGTCGACGACCCACAGGCCCTGGAGTCCGCCCAACGTCGCCGAGAAGGCCAGGTGCGCACCGTCGGGGGACCAGCAGGGTCCACGGAAGTTGTCGTACCTCCCGCCGGTGACCACCGTCCGGGGATTCGAGCCGTCCGAGTTCATCACCCGCACGGAGACGTTCTTGGACGTCCTCTCGACGAACACGATGGCGGGGTCGGGCGGCGGTGAGCCGCCGCCGCCTCCTCCCTTGTGTCCCTGGGAGGCGACGGGCAGCGAGAGGAGCAGTGCGGCGGCAACGGTCAGCGCATGGGAGTTATTCATGATGATCTCCACGGTCCCGGTCAGGTCTGGACCCCGGGGTCCCGGCCAGCCGGCGGGTCGGGGATGGCGGACTCACCGCTGCGAGGCACGCCGGCGTCCAGGCTCCTCGCCTGGATGCTCGGGGTGCTCGGAGGGAGCCCGAGGTGCCTATGCCGCGGCGCGCCCGTCGATCACGGGATTCCGGCCCACCCCGACCGCTGGCCCGGCGAGGAGGAAGTCCCGTCCAGCCCCGCCACGCCTCGAGGCACCCGGTGACTGCGCGGCAGCGCCGCGGGGCCCGGTGTGGGGGCAGCGACCGTGAGGCGTGGCGGGTGCGGCCTTCGCGCTCCAGTCATCCCCTCTCACGGTGTGAGAGACCATCGTGCTGACGGCCGTGCCTCGCGCCGTGCGGCGCGCTTGGCGCGGCCCCCTGACGGGGCGGCGCCTAGCGGCCGAGGGTCCTCCTCTGCGTCAGGGGATCAGTTCGACCCGCAGCGCGTCCGACAGGTTGGCGCCGACCCCGCAGGATCCGACGCCCCCGAGGAGGTCGCGGTAGAAGCACTGGACGAACCACGTGTCTCCGGGGAGGAAGTGCCCCGCGCTCGGGAGCGACTGGGACCACGCCGCCAATCCCGGGCCCTCCACGATGCTCCCCGCAGCGCCTGAGTCGCGGACCGGGAAGCGGAACAACCCGACGCCGCCGGAGCCGATGCAGAGGAGGCCGCCGAAGAGCGGAGCGTACGGCGCGTTGAGCGCCCCGCCGCCCATGAACAGCAGCGCGGGAGCGTTCGGCGGCAGGCCCACCACGCGGAAGGTGAGCTCGTCCGCGGCGATGCTCGTGCTCCCTCGGCCGTAGAGGTGCGCGCCCACCCCGGTCGAGTTCGTGCAGCCCCCGGCGGCGTAGTGGTTGCCGCAGGCGAGGGGCGCCGTGCACTGCCCGAACGAGGTGGACGATGGCCAGAGGGCGTATCCCGCGCCGCCGTCGACCGCCGCGCCGTCGCAGTCCGGCGCGCCGACCAGGGCCCGCTGACCGTCGAAACCCAGCGCTTGTCCGAACCGGTCGCCGATCGCCGCGTCGGGCGCGACGTATCGTTGCACGGCGGCCCAGGTGCCGCCCGTCCACTCGTACTGATGGACCGCGCCCGCGGCGACGAAGGTCGCGGGCAGCAGGGTGGTGGCGGGCGCGCCGACGAGCAGTCGGTCGCCGCGCCGCGCGAGGGAGGAGCCGAACTCCTGCGCGTACGGCGAGGGCGGCGCCTCGAGTCGATCGGTCTCCACCCAGGTGCTCCCGCTGCGTGCGAACGTGTAGACGGCCCCCGTCCGCGCCGGGCGACCGACCCCAGCCCAGTGCGTGGCGCCCACGGTCAGGGAGCTCCCGTCGAATTGCACATCCGCGCCGAACCGGTCACCCGGCATTCCGCCGCTGGCTTCGACGGTCGCCTCCAGCTGGTACGTGCCGCCGCTACGGACGTAGACGTGGACTCGACCTGGCCCAGCACCTGGCGCGCTCACCGCGAGGCGGTCGCCCGCGAGGGCGACGCGCTGCCCGAAGCGCTGCCCCGAGCCCGCGCTCGGAGGCGCGAGCTCGACGAGCTCCGCATAGCCGCCCGGTCCGGACTCGAACACGAAACAGCGCGAGCTATCCGCGGCGCCGACGGCCAAGAGGTTGCCCTCGAGGTCGACGTGCGACCCGAACCCGTAGCCGAAGCCGATCGCGGCGAGCGTCTCGACTCGCTCGGCGAAGGTCCACGTGCCCGCGCTCTCGCGGAAGACGTACACGGCCCCGAGGCCCGCCTCGAGGACCGATCGATCGGCGTAGGGAGCTCCGATGGCGAGCAGGTCGCCCTCGAGCGCCACGGCTGCACCGAAGAAACGATCCAGGTTGTCCGGGGACTCGATCAGTTGATCGAACGTCCAGCCGGGCAGCGCGGCGCGCTGGACCTCGACGGCGCCGAAGCCGACGTTGTGGGTGCCCTCGTAGGGGAGCCCGACCGCGGCGAGTCCGTCAGCCAGCGCCAAGCTCGCGCCGAAGTGGCGGGAGTTGAACGGCACCTGCGGAAGCAGTTGGTCCTCCAGCTGCAGCGGTGCGAGGGCCGTGGCGAGGAGGGCGAGGGCGAGGGGCATGCGAGCTCGTTGGAATCAAGAAGGGCGGCAGGGGCGTCGCTCGAGTCCGGCCGGTCGACGCATGGTCTCACGCCCGCGGAATGGCGAGCGCGCGGCGGGCGCTGGCCTCGATCCCCCGACCGTACCACAGACGCTCCCGGCCCCGCCGCGAGGTCACCCGCTTGGCCGCTGGCGGGGTGACGAAGGCGGGCACGCGGCTCGCCCGGAGGACGACGGTTGCGGTGGGGGAGCGCGACACGGTCGCGAGGCTGGAGACCTTCAGCGATGCTCCGAGGACTCCAGGTCCAACTCACGGCCGGGCTCACGGCACGAGAGTCCATCCGACCTCCTTGTCGATCCGCTGGGCGCGCACCACTGGCCGTGCCGAGTGGCGCGCCAGCGGATACGGCGGCCGCCGGCAGGAGTGAAGCACACTCCGCCGGCGGCCGCCGTATCGACGCGTCACCCGCCAAGCGCCGGCCCTGCTTTCACGCGCGGGGGGCGGCGATCAAGCCGTTGGCTTGCTCACTGGAACGTGACCGTCAATCCGTCGGTGAAGTTCGAGACGGCCACCCCGCCGACGGCGTCGCGGTGCCAGGCCTGGAAGTTCCAGGTCTCACCGGCCGCGACGGCCACGAAGCCCGTCGGCGTCGGAGTCTGAGTGAGGCTCAAGAGCAGCGAGAAGGCGCCTGCGGCGCCGGTGTTCTGGATCTGCCCAGGACCGACGTAGCGCCCGATCGAGCCGCCGAGGCAGAGCACGCCCTGGCTGCCGCCCGGCTGCAGGGTGAGCCCCTGTGCTTGACTCGTGAGGAAGTAGCCGAACGAGTTGAGCGGCAGGTTCGACGCGACCAGCGTCAGGTCGTTGCTGGCGACGGCTGCCGAACCCATCCCGCTGATTGTCCCGGAGCTCCCGGTCGAGTTGATGACCGCTGGGCCGCAGTAGCTCGAACCCACGTGAATGGGGTTGAAGGACGCCGTGAACGTACAGGGCACGTTGAGGTTGGTGTTGAAGACCAGGACCCCGCCGCTCGTCATGACATCGGCGAAGCCCATCCACTGGATCAGGCTCCCTGTGCCGGTCAACGGGCCGATGGGACTCGCGAGGGTCCAACCGGACAGAGCTGGCCCGCTCGGTCCGTTGAACAGGTCCGCGCCGGTGGCTCGCGAGAAGCCGACGATGGGGCCGCCCTGATTGTTGAACGAGCGCGTCGGCGTGCTGAACGTGACGTTGCCCACTCCGGCGATGTCGATGCTCGCGGCGGCGTGATCCACCGTATAGATCCCGCCGCCGCCGGACTGCACGGCGGCGACGTCCCAGGTGCAGGTGATCGTGAAGGGAGATGCAGCGAAAGCCACACCGTTCAATGCGCCGGAGCCGACGCCCTCATGCGTCACGAAGAGGGTCTGCGCGATGCCGTTGGAGGCCAACGCGAAGAGCGCCAGAGGGAGTGCCTTGAGTCCTAGTTGCATCGGTTTCCAAGCGTTGAAGAGAGAATCGGGTAAGTCGCGGCGCATGCCCCGCGGCGCAGAGAACTCACGGGTGTCTGTTCCCGGCGCCTGTGCCCGTTCGACTACAGGAACGCGATCTCGACGCCGTTGGTGAAGTTCGAGGTCGCGTTGCCCATGACGGCGTCGCGGTACCAGGCCTGGAAGCTCCAGCTCTCGCCCGCGATGACGGAGACGAGCCCGACGGGGGTGGGGTGCCGAGTGAGGTCGAGCACGAGCGAGATCGAGCCCGCGGCTCCCGCGTTCTGGATCTGCCCGGGCCCGACGTACCGGCCGATGGCGCCGCCGAGGCAGAGGTTCCCTTGGCTCCCGCCCGGGTTCGGGATGAGGGCATGGGTCCTGCTCGTCAGGAAGAACCCGAAGGCGCTGGTCGGCAGGTCGCTGGCGGTCAACGTGACGTCGTTGTCCAAGACGACCGCCGAGCCCGTGGCCGTGATGCTCGCGCCCAGGCCCGTCGAGTTGGCCACCGCCGAGCAGTACGGCGCGCCGAGTCCGCCGAACGGAATGCCCATCAGCTCGACGCCGGTGCCCCCTTGGTTCGTGCTGACGAGGTCGACCCAGTCGGCCCCCGTCATCGGCGCGTCGTAGAAGTAGAGGCGGAACCCGATGAAGCCTGTCGTCATCGGCAGGCCGCTCAGGTCGAAGGTGATCTGCTCGTCGCCGGTCGGGTTGATCCCGGTCACGACGTCGACGTCGGCAGTGAAGTTGTCGAGGCTGGTCCGGACGGCCGCCTGGCGATTGCCCTCGCCGAGGTAGGAGCGTCGAGAGTAGGACAGCGACGTGTACTGCACCCCGACGTTCGAGGTCACGTCGAACTCCACGTACTGCGTCGGGTCGAGAACAAGCGAGGCCACGCCGAGCTGGCCCACGGGCCAGACATCGGTGTTGGTCCAACCGCCGAAGCCCGTCTGGGAGAGGTCACTCACCGCGAGCGCGGGGTTCACGTTGCTCCCCAGGATCGGGGTCGCGCTGTTCTGGGGGCCGACCGGGTCGTATTGCACGAGCGTCTGGGCCGCTGTGGCGGGCGCGAGGAGCGCTCCGGTCACGCCGAGCAGGAG
>JAHECL010000022.1:0-4109 GCA_024641745.1 Gemmatimonadota bacterium
GGTGGCGGGCTCGGCATCCGGTACCAGGCCGAGAGCGGGCCGGGAATGGACCCGAAGGCGCTCGCCGCGGTGGTCGGTCCCCTCGCCGCGAAGGCGGGACTGCCGATTGCCATGGAGCCGGGCCGGTTCCTGGTCGGCAGCGCGGGAGTGCTGGTGACGGAGGTGCTGTACCGCAAGCACTCCGGCGGACGGGACTTCGTCATCGTGGATGCCGCGATGAACGACCTCTTGCGCCCCAGCCTCTACCGGGCGCACCACGAGATCGTGGAGGTCGTGCCCGCCGGGCGGCCGGTCGGCCTCGTCGACGTGGTCGGGCCGATCTGCGAGACGGGGGACTTCCTCGCCCTGGAGCGGCCGCTGCCGGCGGTGGAGCCGGGTGAGCGGCTCGCCGCGCTCTGCGCGGGTGCCTACGGGTTTGTGATGAGCTCCAACTACAACACGCGCGGCCGGGTGGCCGAAGTGCTGGTCGACGCCGGTCGATGGGCGACCGTGCGGCCGCGCGAGGCGGTCGACACCCTGTTCGCCTCCGAAGTGGCCGATCCGTTCGCCACCCTCTCGGACAACGGCTGAGGAATTCGAGTCATGCAGACCACTCCGCACCACGACGGCATTCTGATCCTGGACTACGGATCGCAGTTCACGCAGCTCATCGCGCGGCGGGTGCGTGAGGCGCATGTCTACTGCGAGATCCATCCCGGGACCAAGTCACTCGAGTGGATCCGCGAGTGGAAGCCCAAGGGGATCATCCTCTCCGGCGGGCCGAACTCGGTGTACGACGACGGGGCACCCGGCGCCCCGCCCGGGCTGCTTGACCTGGGGGTGCCCATCCTCGGCTTGTGCTACGGCATGCAGGTCATCGCGCAGATGGCCGGCGCCAAGGTCGTCGGGGCGGATCGGCGGGAGTATGGGCGGGCGATCGTGACGGTGGCGGGAGGCAGGCTGTTCGGCGGGTTTGCGGCGGGCGACGAGACGGCCGTCTGGATGAGCCACGGCGACCACGTGGACGCGCCGCCTCCGGGCTATGCCGTCACGGCGTCGAGCCCCAACTGTCCCGTCGCCGGCTTCGAGCATGCCAGCCGGCCGATCTTCGGCGTCCAGTTCCATCCCGAGGTGGCCCACACCGCGCGCGGCGGCGAGATCATCGGTGCCTTCCTCTTCGACGTCTGCGGCGCGCGGCCCGACTGGACCGCGGGGCACTTCATCGAGACGGAGACCCAGCGGATTCGCGACCTCGTCGGGTCCGCCCGGGTGATCTGCGGCCTGTCGGGCGGCGTCGATTCCTCGGTGGCGGCCGCCCTGGTGCACCGGGCCGTGGGGGATCGCCTGACCTGCATCTTCGTCGACCACGGACTGCTGCGGCTGCACGAGCGCGAGCAGGTCGAGTCGACCTTCCGCCGGCACCTCGGCATCGACCTGCGGGTGGTCGAGGCCAGCGACCTGTTCCTGGAAAAGCTCGCCGGCGTGAGCGATCCGGAGGAGAAGCGGCGCCGCATCGGGCACACCTTCATCGACGTCTTCGAGGCAGAGGCGAAGAAGGTGGGCGCCGACGTGGGATTCCTGGTGCAGGGCACCCTCTACCCCGATGTGATCGAGTCGGTGTCGCCCACCGGCGGGCCGTCGGTCACCATCAAGACGCACCACAACGTCGGCGGCCTGCCGGAGCGGCTGCCGTTCAAGCTCATCGAGCCGCTCCGCGAGCTGTTCAAGGACGAGGTGCGGCAGGTGGGGCGGGAACTCGGCCTGCCGGAGGAGATGGTGGGGCGGCATCCCTTCCCCGGTCCGGGGCTGGCGATCCGGATCCTCGGCGCGGTCACCAGGGCGGACCTCGACATCCTCCGCGCGGTGGACGACATCTACATCGAGGAGATCCGCGCCGCGGGCCTGTACGATGACATCTGGCAGGCGTTCGCCGTCCTGCTGCCGATCCGGTCGGTCGGGGTGCAGGGCGACTTCCGCACCTACGACCAGGCGGTGGCGCTCCGCGCCGTCACCAGCCGCGACGGCATGACCGCCGACTGGTTCCCGTTCCCGCACGAGGTGCTGAGCCACATTTCCAGCCGGATCGCCAATGAGGTGAAGGGCGTCAACCGGGTGGTGTACGACGTCAGCAGCAAACCTCCCGCCACCATCGAGTGGGAGTAGGCACCTCAGGTTTTCCCTGCCATGCGTGACGGGCCCCCGGGCACCGCGGCAGGCACACGGCCGTAGCGCGCCGCGATCCCAGCGGCGATTCGCTCGGCGTTGGCCAGGATGGTGAGGCTGGTGTTCACCGCCAGAGATGACGGGATCGCCGCCCCATCGGACACGAAGAGCCCCGGATACCCGAACATCTCTCCCCCCGCATCCACCGCGCCCAAGTCCGGGGAATCTGCCATCCGGCACGACCCGGTCTGGTGGGCCGTCGAGAAGTAGGTTCCAGGGTGGGGCATCCCCGTCTGGTCCACCGATTCCACCGAGATGGGCCGGCATCCGTTCCGGTCCAGGATCGATCGCAGGACGGCCTCGGTCTCTCGCTCGTACTCCGCCATGCCCGCCAGGCCTTCCACATCCAGCTTCGCCTTGCCACGCCGGTCAAGCGTGATGCGGCCCGCCGGCGGCGTCAGCCCCAGGCTGAGCAGGATGATCATCCGGTGGCGCACCTGCTTCATGAGCTCGACGTGTCCGGCGCCCCACCACTCCGGTGTGGGGTTCACGTCGGCCAGGCGCAGGCGGCCGGCGGCCATCATCTGCAGCGGAAGCGGCTTGACCGTGGAGATCGTGATGCCGCGGGATTCAAGGAACTCGTAGCTGATCATGCCCGGGTGGGAGCGACCCGCATACATGTCCCCGTCGGGAAAGTCGTCCGGCAGGATGCCCGCCGCCTTGACGCTGCCGTTGAAGGCGATATGACGTCCGACGTGACGGCTGAGCTCGGGCAGGCCTCGTGAAGAGCGGAGCAGCAGCGTCGCCGTTCCCACAGTTCCCCCGCCGAGCACGACGATGGGGGCGAGATACTCGACGTCCTCCCCTTTCTCACCGCCGATCCGGCACCGCACCCGGTAGCGTGGCTCCAACGGGGAGGGATCGCGCCGGTCCAGCTTGAGCGCCTTGATCCCGGTCACCTCGGCATCGCAGGTGACCGTGGCGCCAGCCTCGACCGCCTGCGGCAGGTAGTTGACGTGCAGCGACTGCTTGGCGCCGTAGATGCACCCGGTCACGCAGTAGCCGCTGCCGAGGCAGTTCCGCACCGCGTACCGGGCCCGCTCGCAGGAGTACCCGAGCCGGGCCATCATCATCGCGAAGATCTGGCCGTTGCGTGGCACCTGATCTTCCGGAATCTGCTCGACGCGGAGCATCGAGTCCGCGAGATCGTACCAGGGATCCATCGTCTCCCGGGACACTGCCGACGGCCAGAGCCTGCGGCCGCAGTCATCCTGTTGCTCGAAGGCGATGGTGGGCGCGCGGAGCGACACCATTTCGTAGAACCCGGATCCTCCCCCGAGTCCCTCAGCGTAGGTGAGGCCCAGGTGCTCGCTGCCCAGTCCCTTGATGTGCTTCAAGAGGTACTTGGGATCCTGCGTCTGACGATATTGGCCGGGGCCGACCATCGGTCCCTTCTCCAGGATCGTGACCGCCAGCCCTGCCTGCGCCAGCCGGAGGGCCGGCGCCGCGGCGCCAAAACCCGATCCCACCACGAGTACGTCCGTCTTGCGGGTTTGCATGGGGCCTCCTCAGGCTGGGTTGCCATCGAGTGAGCGCGACAGGCCGCTCAGGCGCGCGGTCAGCGTGCCGTCCACTTTCGTTCGCGGGACCAGTTGATACCCGCCGGGAAACCCCGTCAGCCGGCATCCTGCCCGGTCGTCCCGGATGCCCCCATACACTGCCGCCTCGGTCAGAAATACCGCACCGGTGTACAGGCGCTGGGTCGTCCGGTCCCGGGAGGCGAGGGCGTCCTTCAGCAGGACGGTGCGCTGGTCGAGGGAGAGCGATGCGAACGGGCGCCGGTACTGCCGCTTGGCGCGACGATCGAGATCGCTGGCGAGGAAGTCGGAGTATCGGGCCAGCGGATAGAACCTGTCGCTGAGCACACCGATCGATTGGCGCTCCTCCATGGTCAGCCCGGGCACGAC
>JAHECL010000022.1:4119-29764 GCA_024641745.1 Gemmatimonadota bacterium
CAGCTCCACCTGGGTCGCTTCGCTCCCCTTCCGGTATTCCTCGGGGTAGGCCTGGAGGACGATACGGGCTGGTGTGCAGGCCCCTGCGGCCAGGGTGGCGGCGGTCCCGGCCATGAGCCGGATGGCCTGTCTCCGGGACAGGTCGTGGCGGGCAATTCGGGATGTGGTGGTCGAATCGGTCATGGCACCCTCCTCTGTTGAGTGGAGGGTGCCGGGGAGAGGTCAAGCCATCATCAAGCGGGTCTCAGACGCCCTTCTCGGACAGGAGCTGGAAGAATGCGTCGGGTGAGGTGAGGGCGGACAGCCGCTCGGGGACGTCCGGCTCCTTGGCGAGCTGGGCGATCTTGCCGAGGATCGGCAGGTACTGGTTGGACATCTCGTGGGGTGGGGCCACGATCAGGAAGAGGTGGTGCACCGGGAGGCCGTCAGCCGCGTCGTAGGCAATGCCATCGGGTGAGTACCCGTAGGCGAGTTGCAGCCGCTGCACCACCAGGGAACGGCAATGGGGCACCGCGACCCCGCGCCCGACCCCGGTCGAGCCCAGTGCCTCCCGCCGGTGCAGCATCTTCAGCAAGGTGTCGCTGGATTTCTCATCGACATGGAGGAGGGAGACGAGTTCCGTCAGCGCCTCGTCCTTGGTGGTGGCGTTGAGCGGCAGCTGGATGGCGTCGGGAGCGAAGAATTCGCGGAGATGCATGGCGCGGAAGCTAACCGACGCCTGAAACCCGTGTCAAATCCCTATCATTGCTCGGTTTAGCCCGGGGCCGTATTTTTCCGTCATGCGGCTGCCCTATCCTTCGCCCCACGACTTCACCCTCATCCTGGCCCCGATGGCCGGGGTCTCGGAGCCCCCCTTCCGGCAGATCTGCCGCCGGATGGGGGCCGATGTCGTGCTGTCCGAGTTTCTCTCGTCCGAGGCGATCCGGCGGCGCATCGAGCGCACCCTGGAGGGGGCGGAGTTCGAGGAGTGCGAGCGTCCGATCGGCATCCAGATCTACGGGGCGGTGCCGGAGGCGATGGCGGAGGCCACCGCCCTCATCACCGAGCATTACCGGCCCGAGTTCATCGACATCAACTTCGGCTGCCCGGTCAAGAAGGTGGTGCGGCGCAACGGCGGCTCGGGATGTCTCCGCGACCTCCAGCTGGTCGAGGACATCATCCGCGCCTGCGTCGGGGCGACCCACCTCCCCGTGACGGTGAAGACGCGGAGCGGGTGGAACGACGACCTGCGCGACCCGGTGGGGATCGCGCTCCGGATGCAGGATGCCGGCGCCCGGGCCTTCACGCTCCACGCGCGGACGCGGACCCAGATGTACTCCGGCAAGGCGAACTGGGACGAGATCGCACGGGTGGTGGAGGCGCTGGACATCCCGGTCATCGGGAACGGCGACGTGCAGACCGCGGAGGATGTGGTGCGCATGCGGGACCACACCGGTGCAGCGGGCGTGATGGTCGGGCGGGGGGCCTTCGGCAATCCCTGGCTCTTCCGTGACGCGCGCGCCCTGCTCGAGGGGCGGCCGAGGCCGGAGGCGCCGACCCCGTCCGAGCGGTTCGAGATGGCGCTGACCCACGCCCGGCTGGCCCTCCGGCTCCAGGGCGACACCCGGAAGACGGTGGTCGAGTTCCGGAAGCACTTCGGCTGGTACACCAGGGGGCTGCACGGCGCGAGCGACCTGCGCCAGCGGCTCTTCCAGGTCGAGTCCGTCGCGGAGGCGGAGGAGATCTTCGTCCGGTACCTGGCGCCGGTCGCGCAGGTCGCGTGACGCCCGAACGGATCGCCGCCCTTCTCTCCGACGTCGCGGCCGGGCGCCTCAGCCCGGCGGAGGCGCTGGGCCAGCTCCGCCATTTTCCCTCCGAACAGCTCCCCTTCGCCAGCGTCGACCACCACCGCGCACTTCGACAGGGCCAGCCGGAGGTGGTGTTCTGCGCCGGAAAGACGGTGGAGCAGGTGGTGATGATCTGCCAGCGCCTCGCCGCGGTGTCGGGGGGTTTCCTCGGGACCAGGGCGTCGGTCGAGCAGGCGGAAGCGCTGCGGGCGGCGTTTCCCCTGATGGAGTGGAACGCGCAGGCCCGGACGGTGTTCCTGCCCCCCGATCCCCGCCCGGAGCCGAGGGGGCGGGGGACGGTACTCGTCGTCTGCGCCGGCACCAGCGACCTGCCGGTCGCCGAGGAGGCGGCGGTGGTGGCCGAGGCGTTCGGCAACCCGGTGGAGCGCATGACGGACGTGGGCGTGGCGGGGATCCACCGCCTGATGGCGCAGGGGGATCGCCTCCGTGAAGCGGCGGTGGTGATCGTGGTGGCGGGGATGGAAGGGGCGCTGCCCAGTGTGGTGGGGGGGCTGATCGGCGTGCCGGTCATTGCCGTGCCCACCAGCGTAGGCTACGGGGCGGCGTTCGGTGGCGTGGCGGCGCTGCTCGGCATGCTCAACAGCTGCGCCGCTGGAGTGACGGTCGTCAACATCGACAACGGGTTCGGGGCGGCGGCGGCGGCGACGCGGATCAACCAGGCCGTGGTATCGTGATGGATCGTTTCGCCGAATGACGACCGTCTGGCTGCTCCTGCTCGGGACGGCCATCGGCTTCCTGGCGGGCCTGAGCGCTCGACGGCGCCCGCGACCGGCTCTCCCCAATCCTCCCGAAGCTGCCACCCCGCACCTTCTCCCCGATCCGGCACTCGCGTGGCTCCGCCGCGCGATCGGGGCCATGGGCGTCTGGGCGCTCGAGACCAGGGGGACCGGCGCGGGAGCGCGCACCTACCAGAGTCTTGATCCGGCGTGGCAGGCCGGCGACACCGAGCTCGACCTGATCGAGCGCCGGCTCGCGGCGGTTTCCGCCCGTGACGGGGAAGGGGTGGAGCAGCTGGACGCCGGGCTCCTGGTCACCGCCGCCGCCGGGGGGTCGGTGGTGGCGGCGCTCGTTCCGTCGGGCTTCTCCGCCTCGGCCCAGGCCGCCGTGCGAAGCGACCTCGCGGCGCTGCTGGACGGCGTCGGCCGACGGCCGGTCCTCCACGACCTCGCCCAGGTGCGCGACGGGATGGCGGTCGAGACTGTTGAGAGCGTCGGCCTGCGCCTGGCGTTCCAGGTGGAACGGATCGCCGGGGCCGAGGCGTACGTGGCGGTGGCCGACGGGTCAACGGTGCGGGTGATCGGCGTCTCGGGACTCGCCGACCGACGCCTGCTCGGGCAGTTCCTTTCGAGCGATGCCGTCCTCGCCCGGGTGGCCCTCGGCGCCGATGGCCTTGCTTCCAGCCTCGATCCGCTCGGCCGTCCGGGTGGGGACCGTCGCCGCCACCCTCCCGCCCGCATCGATCCGCTGCTGAAGACCGGGGGCGGGACGATCGGCGCCATCGCCTGGCGTGTTCCGGAGGGTGGCACGGTGGCACCACAGACCATCCGGGAGGTGGACGAGGCGCTCCGGGCAGCGGGGGTCCGCCTCGAGTCCGCGCTCGCCCTCGCGGCCGCGACTGACCAGGCCAGCAAGGACCCGCTGACAGGGTTGCTCAACCGGCGCGGGTTCGAGGAGCGGATGGGAAGGCTCGGGCCAGACCGCGGCACGCTGGTCTCCCTCGATCTCGACCGGTTCAAGCTGCTCAACGACACCCTCGGTCACGCGGCAGGGGATGCCGCGCTGATCCACCTTGCCCGCATCCTCACCGACCAGGTCCGCGGACTCGACGCCGTGGGGCGCGTCGGCGGGGAGGAGTTTCTGCTCTGGCTGCCGGGAACGACGCTGGAGGAGGGAGTGCGGGTCGCGGATCGGATCCGGGTGCGGCTGGGGACCACCTCGTGGGACTGGCAGGGGCGCTCCTGGCCGCTCTCGGCGTCGTTCGGGGTGGCGGCATGGCCCGAAACCACCCGGAGCCGGGAGAATCTCAGCGTACAAGCCGATGCGGCGCTGTACGTCGCCAAGCGGGCGGGACGTGATCGCGTCGTCACGTGGAGCGCTGCCCTGAAGGACGTTTCAGGATAATCGAATCATCGGCTCACGCTCCCGACTGGCAATCACAAGGTGCGCTTGGTACCATTGTTTCCACCATCGTTACTGGTGCGGCAGTCGAATCGTCCTCGCACTGACAGGCGTGGCCATCCCCCTGGCCTCCTGCAGCGTCGAGACGGCCAGCCCGCTTGACCGGAAAGCAATTGCCGAGGAGGGCTTCGTCTATGGTCTCCCGATCTCGGTGCTGCCGGCGGGCGAGGGAACCTGGCAGCCGCCGGCGGTCGAGGTGGCGGACTGACGACGTCGCGACAGCTGTCCTTGCGTGCCAACGCGTGACCATCTTTGAAAGGAATTCGACATGCACAGGACCCTGATGGCTGGCCTGCTCGCGCTGGCCATGCCTGCACTGCTGGCTGCCCAGGAGCCGTCCAAGGCAGAGCAGGAGACCAAGGCGAATGAACTGGCGAAGGCCGCCCAGAATCCAGTGGCGGACATGAATTCCATACCGGTGCAGTTCAACTGGACCACCGGTGGTGGCCTGGGCGACGAGACCCAGCAGATCATCAACATCCAGCCGGTGCTGCCGCTGCCCATCAACGAGAAGTGGAACCTCGTTTCCCGCACCGTGGTACCGATGGTCAACCTGCCCGGTCCTGGCACCGATCGCATCAAGGGGATCGCGGACATCCAGGAGCAGATCTACCTGACCCCGACGAAGTCGGGTGGGGTGGTCTGGGGCCTCGGGCCGATCTTCTCGTTCCCGACCTCGACCAATGTCGCGACGGAGACGGGACAGTTCGCCATGGGCCCGACCTTCGTGGCGTTGGTGATCGGGAAGAAGTGGGTGTATGGCGGACTGGTGAATCAGCTGTGGCGGATCGCGGGCAGCACCGAGACCGATGCCATCAACTCCTTTTTCGTCCAGCCGTTCATCAACTACAACCTGGCCAGAGGCTGGGCCATCTCCACCGCCCCGGCCATCACCGCCAACTGGGACGCCCCTGACGGCCAGCAGTGGACCGTACCGCTTGGGTTGGGTGTCTCGAAGATCACCATGATCGGCAAGCAGCCGATGAACGTCCTGCTCCAGTACTATCACAACGTGACCCGGCCCGATGCCGCCGGCGCGGACCTGGTCCGGATGCAGTTCACGCTGCTCTACCCCAGGAAGTAGGCGGCACGCAGGCTCGAAGATACGAACGCACGAGAGGGGGGTACGCTCTTCGTGCGTTCGTGCTTGCATGGGGCGGGCGGCGCCGGCGGGTGAGCTCCTTGTCCCGTTGGCACGAAAAGTGTATCATTATGACACACCCAAGGGGGCGATCGGCTTCGACGGGTTGGAAGAAGGAATTGCTGCGTGCCCAGGTCCAAGGCCCTGGCTAAACCACTTGGAAACAACCAAACGCCAACGATAACCTGGCGCTGGCTGCGTAAGCTGAGCTAAGCTCGCTTGACGCACCTCCTGTTCGCTGAGCCCGCCCGGGGCGCGGTGGATGGGATCGAAAATCCGGGCTGGCCGAACGTGTCCCCCCGACGCGCGAGGCGAGACTTCAGGGGGTAGTCCTCGAGACGGCCGATTCCTTGCCGGTTCGGGGAGACGCAAGAAGAGGGATCTACGCACGTAGATGCGGTTCTGGAACCACACTCGGACCAGGGTTCGATTCCCTGCGCCTCCATCACACAGGCCGACACGAGGGCCGGGGCTCCCCACTGGGGAATCCCGGCCCTCGGTGCGTGCGCCCGGCACCCCGCTCCGCCGTCTCCGTAACGGCGGCGTCACGGCAAGTTGCGCCTCCATCAGAATCCGGTTTCTTTCGATGTTTCCTGGCTATCCCAGGGCCGCCTCAAGAAGCTTTCATGCGATGTTCACGGCCTGCTCGGCCGACGGCCCCAACTTGGAACTCGACCGGTTGCGCTGATATCCCCCGATCCGCAGGAGCACCCCATGGTCCGTCGCCTCATCACCGTCTGTTCATTCCTGCTCGTGTGCGCCGCCTTGCCGGCCGCGGCGCAGGTGCAGACCACCGGCAAGCCGGGCGCCCCGAGCGCCACGACCACGATCGACGGCAAGCAGCTGCCGGCGCCGGAACCGAAGTTCGGCGGGGTCATCAAGAACGACGCCCTGTCGTCCACTCCCTGGTGGGCGCCTCGGATCGTGCCGCCGAGTGGGGCGCCGAATGTCCTGCTCATCATCACCGACGACGCCGGCTTCGGGGTCCCGAGCACCTTCGGCGGAGTCATCCCCACGCCGACGATGGACCGGATCGCCCGCGAGGGGCTGCGCTACAATCGGATGTTCTCCACGGCGCTCTGCTCCCCGACGCGGGCCGCCCTGATCACCGGCCGCAACCACCATTCGGCCGGCTTCGGGGTCATCTCGGAACAGTCCACCGGGTTTCCGGGGTACAACAGCATCATCGCCGAAGACAAGGCCACCATCGGCCGGATGCTCCTCGACAACGGCTACAACACATCGTGGTTCGGCAAGGACCACAACACACCGGCCTTCGGGGCCAGCCAGTCGGGGCCCTTCGACCAGTGGCCGACCGGGATGGGCTTCGAATACTTTTACGGCTTCGTGGGCGGTGATGCCAACCAGTGGCAGCCGAACCTCTTCCGCAACACGACCCAGATCTATCCGTACCAGGGCCAGGAGGGCACCTGGAACCTGATCACCGGCATGGCCGACGACGCCATCGACTGGATCAGCCGGATGCACCAGATCGATCCCGGCAAGCCGCTCTTCATCAAGTACGCGCCCGGCGCCACGCATGCGCCGCACCACCCCACCAAGGAGTGGGTGGACAAGATCAGCGCGATGCACCTCTTCGACGGCGGATACGAGCAGTTGCGCCAGACGATCTTCGCCAACCAGAAGCGCCTCGGGGTCATTCCGCAGAACTCGAAGCTGACTGCGTGGCCCGACAGCGTGCTGACGCCGTGGGCCAAGCTGAGCCCGACGGCACAGAAGCTCTTCATCCGCCAGGTCGAGGTCTTCGCGGCGTACGCGGCGTACAGCGACTACGAGATCGGGCGGGTGGTCCAAGCCTTCGAGGACGCGGGAAGGCTCGACAACACGCTCATCATCTACATCAACGGCGACAACGGCACCAGCGCGGAGGGCGGGCCGCTCGGCACGCCGAACGAGGTGGCGTTCTTCAACGGCGTCAACATGATGCCGGTCGAGACGCAGATGAAGTGGTACGACGCCTGGGGCACGGAGGAGACGTATAACCACATGTCGGCCGGCTGGTCGTGGGCCTTCGACACGCCGTTCGACTGGTTCAAGCAGAACGCCTCCCGGCTGGGCGGGATCAACCAGAACATGGTCGTGTCGTGGCCGTCGCGCATCAAGGACAAGGGCGGTATGCGCCAGCAGCTGGTGCACGTCATCGACGTGGTGCCCACGATTCTCGAGGCGGCCGGGATCAGCGCCCCGGAGACGGTGAACGGCATCAAGCAGGCGCCCATTGAAGGCACCAGCTTCCTGTACACCTTCGACGCGGCCAACGCCAAGATGCCGACTCGGCATTCGACTCAGTATTTCGAGATGATGGGACAGTGGGCACTCTACAAGGACGGCTGGCTGATCAGCACGGAGGTCAACCGCGCCCCGTGGGAGGCCTTCGGGCCGGCCAACACTGACCCCCTCAACAACCAGGTGTTCCAGCTCTACAACCTGGACAGCGACTTCACCCAGTCCACCGACATCGCCGCGAAGAACCCGCAGAAGGTCAAGGAGATGCGGGCTGCCTTCGAAGCCGAGGCCCGGAAGTACCAGGTGTTCCCCCTCGATGCGTCGGTGGCCGCACGCATCGTCGCGCCCCGCCCCAACATTACCGCCGGGCGCTCCGAATTTGTCTACACCCGTCCCATGGTGGGCCTGCCCCAGGGGAGCTCCCCGCTTCTCCTGAACACCTCCTACACCGTCACCGCCGACGTCACCGTCCCTGCGGCTGGCGCCGAGGGCATGATCCTGACATCTGGCGGCCGGTTTGGCGGGTACGGCTTCTACCTGCTCAAGGGAAAGCCGGTCTGGACCTGGAACCTCATCGACCTTGAGCGCATCCAGTGGATGGCTCCTGATGCGCTCACGCCAGGCCGGCACACCGTCACCTTCGATTTCAAGTACGACGGGCTCGGTTCGGGCACGCTGGCGTACAACGATTTCTCCGGCGTCGGCCGGGGCGGGATGGGGACCCTGAGCGTGGACGGCAAGGTCGTCGCTTCGAAGAAGATGGAGAAGACGATGCCCATGATCTTGCAGTGGGACGAGAGCTTCGACATCGGCTCCGACACGGAGACTGGCGTTTACGACACCGACTACAAGCCGCCGTTCGCCTTCACCGGCACCCTCAACAAGCTCACGGTCACGATGGACCGGCCCGAGCTGTCGCCGGCGGACATCCAGAAGATCAAGGATGCGCAGGCCATGGCAGGGGACAACAAGTAGGCGGGGCAGGGAGGCGGGGAGGCGGCAACTGCAACAGGGGGCAACCAGTGATTGGTTGCCCCCTGTTCTTTCTGCCCTGCAGCTCTCATCCTGCCCCGCTGCCCCGCCTAGATGTGGCCCTCGAGATCAATCTTCCGGATCTTCTCTTCCTGCTCGGCCCGGAACTCCTGCAGTTTCTTCGCGAGCGATGTGTCGTTCAGGGCCAGCATCGCCACGGCGAAGAGTGCCGCATTATGGGCGCCGGCGTCGCCGATGGCGAAGGTGGCCACCGGGATGCCCGCCGGCATCTGCACGGTGGCGAGGAGGGAATCCATCCCCTGCAGGTGGGAGCCGGGCATCGGCACGCCCAGCACCGGCAGGGTAGTGCTGGCCGCCATGACGCCGGCCAGGTGGGCCGCCATCCCGGCGGCGGCGATGATGCACTTCAGCCCGCGCTTCTCGGCGCTCGTGGCGTACTCATGCGCCATCGCGGGCGAGCGATGGGCGGAAATGACCCGTGATTCGCAGGGGACGCCGAAATGCGCCAGGCGGTTGGCCGCGTGCAGCATGGTCGGCCAGTCGGAGGCGCTGCCCATCACGATACCTACCAGGGGAGTGGTCATTTATACCGTTGCCTTTGTGCGGTCCATGGTGCCGCGCTTGGCGAGCGCCGCCTGGGCGGCGGCCAGCCGAGCGATCGGCACGCGGAAGGGTGAGCAGCTGACGTAGTTCATGCCCAGGTCGTCACAGAATGCGATGGCGGCCGGTTCGCCGCCGTGCTCGCCGCAGATGCCGAGCTTGAGGTCCTGCCTGGTGCGCCGGCCGAGGTCGCAGGCCATCGAAATCAGCTTGCCGACCCCCGACTGGTCGAGCACCTGGAACGGGTCGTCCGGGATGATCCCGTGCTCGATGTAGTAGGGGAGAAAGCTCCCCGCGTCGTCCCGCGACAGCCCCCACGTCGTCTGGGTGAGGTCGTTGGTGCCGAAGCTGAAGAACTGCGCCTCGGCCGCGATCTCGTCGGCCGTGAGGGCGGCGCGCGGCAGTTCGATCATGGTGCCGAGGAGGTACGGCACCGTGATCTGCCGCTCCCGGAACACCTCCTCCGCCACCTGCCGCACGATGAGCGCCTGCCGCCGGTACTCGACCACGGTGGAGGTCAGCGGAATCATCACCTCCGGCTGGACCCGGCCCTTCCGCGCCGCGACCGTGCACGCCGCCTCGAAAATGGCACGGGCCTGCATGGCAGTGATTTCCGGATGGATGATGCCGAGCCGGCACCCGCGGAGGCCGAGCATCGGGTTCTGCTCGCTCAATCCGTCCACGATCCGCTGGAGTTCCTTCGGCTCCCGGCCCATCTCCTCGGCCAGTCGCGCCACTTCCGCGGGGTCGTGCGGAAGGAACTCGTGGAGCGGCGGGTCGAGGAGCCGGATTGTCACCGGATACCCCTCCATCGCCCGGAAGATCCCTTCGAAGTCCCCCCGCTGCATCGGAAGCAGGCGCGCCAGCGCCTTCTGGCGGCCCTCGTCATCGGCGGCGACGATCATCTCCCGCATCGCCGACAGCCGGTCGCCCTCGAAGAACATATGCTCCGTCCGGCAGAGGCCGATGCCCTCGGCGCCGAAGTCGCGGCCGCGGTGGGCGTCGGCGGGGGTGTCGGCGTTGACCCGGATGCGGAGCGTCCGCACCTTGTCGGCCCAGCCGAGCAGCCGGTCGAAGTCGCCGGAGAGCTCGGGCTCGACCAGGGCCGCACGCCCCGCCAGGACTCGGCCGGTGCCGCCGTCGAGGGTGATCCACTCCCCCTCCTTCATCTTCCGGCCGTCGACGGCGAAGAAGCCCGCCGCCTCGTCCACCACGACCTCCTGGGCGCCCGCCACGCAGGGCTTGCCCATGCCGCGGGCCACGACTGCCGCATGCGAGGTCATCCCGCCGCGCGCGGTGAGGATCGCCTTCGCCTCCACCATCCCGTGGAAGTCCTCCGGGCTGGTCTCCCGGCGCACCAGGATGACCGCCTCGCCCTTCTTGCCGCGTTCCTCCGCCCGATCGGCGGTGAAGACGACCGCACCGGAGGCGGCGCCCGGGGAGGCGGGGAGGCCGGTCGTCAGGAGATCGAGCTTGGCCTTGGGATCGATGGTCGGGTGCAGGAGCTGGTCGAGGTCCATGGGGGGGATGCGGGCGACCGCCTCCTCCTGCGTGATCAGTCCCTCCTCCACCATCTCGCAGGCGATCCGGACGGCCGCGTGCCCGGTCCGCTGTGCGCGCCGGGTCTGCAGCATGTAGAGCTTGCGGTTCTCGATGGTGAACTCGAGGTCCTGCACGTCGCGGAAGTGCCGCTCGAGGGTCCGCGCGACACGTTCCAGCTCGCCGTAGGCCACCGGCAGGGTATCGCGGAGGCGCTCGATCGGTTCCGGGTCGCGCGACCCGCTCACCACGTCCTCGCCCTGTGCGTTCAGCAGGTACTCGCCATAGAGCACCCGTTCGCCGGTGGAGGGATCCCGGGTGAACGCCACGCCGGTGCCGGATCCCTCCGCCAGGTTGCCGTAGACCATCGTGACGATGTTCACGGCGGTGCCCATCGCGTCCGAGATGCTGTGCAGCCGCCGGTAGTCCGTGGCGCGCTTGGTGTGCCAGCTCTCGAACACCGCCTCGATCGCGCCCCAGAGCTGGTCCAGCGGCCGGTCCGGAAAGTCCTTGCCGGTGGCGGCGGTGATATGGGCCTTGAACTCGCCGACCAGCTGCGTCATCTCCTCGGCGGGCAGGTCGATGTCCCGCTCGACGCCCGCGGCCTGTTTCCGCCGTTCGAGCATCTCCTCGAACGGCGCCTTCGGGAGGTCGAACACGACGCAGCCGTACATCTGGACGAAGCGGCGGTACGAGTCCCAGGCAAACCGCGGATTGTTGCTCTGCTTTGCCAGCCCGACGACCGTCTCGTCGTTGAGCCCGAGGTTGAGGATCGTCTCCATCATCCCCGGCATCGACACGGCGGCGCCCGAACGCACCGACACCAGCAGGGGATCCTCGGTGCCGCCGAAGATCTTGCCGGTCGCGGCCTCGAGCCGCTGCAGCGCCGCCTCGACCTGCTGGAGCAGCCGCGGCGGGAACTGGCGAGACTCGAGGTAGGCGATGCAGATCGAGCTGGCGATGGTGAAGCCGGGGGGCACCGGGATGCCGATGTTGGTCATCTCGGCGAGCCCGGCGCCCTTGCCGCCAAGCAGGTCCTTCATGGCGGCCGTGCCGTCAGCGCGGCCCTGGCCGAAGAAGTAGACGAGGGGTTGGGTCATTCCACCGGTCATGCGCGGCTCACGGTCAGCGTGGACGGGCGCTCCATCTGGACGACTTCGTTGGGGACGGCGGTCGGATAGTCGCCGGAGAAACAGGCGTGACAGAACGGCCCGCCGCCGGCGGCGGCCACCATCCCCTCGAGGCTCAGGTACCCGAGGGTGTCCACGCCGAGGTAGTCCCGGATTTCGTCCATCGAGTGGGTCGATGCGATCAGCTCTTCCCGGGTCGGCGTGTCGATGCCGTAGTGGCAGGGTCCGGTGATCGGCGGGGAGGCGAGACGCAGGTGGACCTCGCGGGCACCGGCGGCGCGGATCATCTGGACCAGGCCCCGGCTGGTGGTCCCCCGGACGAGGCTGTCATCCACCACCACGACCCGCTGGCCCGCGATGACGCCGCGGACCGGGTTGAACTTGATCTTGACCTTGGCCACCCGCAGCGCCTGCGTCGGATGGATGAAGGTGCGCCCGACGTAATGGTTCCGGATCAGGCCATGCTCGAGCTTGATCCCGGAGGCCTCGCTGAATCCGAGTGCCATCGCATTGCTGCTGTCGGGGACGGAGAAGACCACGTCGGCGCCGGGGGCGGGGTGCTCCATCGCCAGGCGCCGGCCGGCTTCGCGGCGGACCCGGTCGACCGACTCACCAAAGATCTGGCTGTCGGGACGGGCGAAGTAGATCAGCTCGAAGACGCAGCGGCTGACGGGACGGGCCCGGAGCGGCTGGAGATCCTCGATGACGCCGTCCACGATCCGGACGAACTCGCCGGGCTGCATCTCGCGGACGACCGTGGCGCCCACCAGGTCCAGCGCGCAGGTCTCGCTGGCCACGACGATGCCGTCGCCCATGCGACCGAGGACCAGCGGCCGGAAGCCGCGCGGATCGACCACCGCGTACAGCGTGCGGCCGACGCCAATGACCAGGCTGAAGGCCCCCTCGAGGCGCTCGAGCGCCGAGCGGATCTGCAGTTCAGGGTCCGGGGCCTCCGAGCGAGCGATGAGGTGGACCAGGACCTCGGTGTCGCTGGAGGAGGTGAAGATCGACCCGCGGTTCACCAGGTCCCGCTTGATCTCCGCGGCGTTGGTCAGGTTGCCGTTATGCGCCACGCTGAGGGAGCCGAGCCGGTAGTTCACGAGGCAGGGCTGGGCGTTGGCGAGGATGGTGCTTCCGGTGGTGGAGTAGCGGGTGTGCCCGACCGCCACGTCGCCCGGGAGCCGCTGCAGTTCGGCCTCATCGAAGGTTTCCGACACGAGCCCCATGCCCACCTTCATGCGGGGCTCGCCGTCCGGTGTCAGCGAGATGATCCCGGCGCTCTCCTGTCCGCGGTGCTGCAGCGCGTAGAGACCGAGGTAGGCCACGCGGGCCGCGTCGGGGACACCAGACACTCCGATGATTCCGCACATGGGTCAGGCCTCCGGTCGGTCGGTGCTGATCCCGCGCATCCGGCGCGGGATCGCGTCATCGTACACGGCGCGGAGCCGGTCGACCGGCCACCGGTGCACTCCCTCAGGCAGGACGATCTCGAGCTCGCCCCCAGGGGCGCGGACCTCGCCCGCCAGATACCCCTGCAGCCCGTGCCGGGTCAGCATCGCCCGGAGCCCGGGCAGGGCCGCTGGCGCCACACTGAGCACCACCCGGCCCTGATCCTCCCCGTAGAGGGCCTCGATCGCCGACAGGGCCGGGGCGTAGGTCCGGAGGTCCGCCACGGCGCCGAAGCCCCGGTCGGCATAGGGCCCGCCGATGGCCGCCTCGGCGAGCGCGACGGCCAGGCCACCTTCCGAACAGTCGTGGGCGGACCGAAGCAGGCGTGCGGCGGCGGCGGCCACCAGGAACTGCTGCAGCCGCGTCTCGTGCTCGAGGTCCACCCTCGGTGCCGCGCCCCCGATGAAGTCGCAGAGCTCGGCCCAATACGCCGACCCGCCCATCGCGCCCTCGCTCGAGCCGACGATCACGATGCGGTCGCCGACCGCGCGGAAGTGGCTCGGCACCCGGTCCTCGGCGCGGCGCAGGAGCCCCACCATGCCGACCGTCGGCGTCGGGTCCACCGCCCCGGTCGGACTCTCGTTGTAGAACGAGACGTTGCCGCCGGTGACCGGCGTGCCGAAGGCGACGCAGGCGTCGGAGATGCCGCGGCAGGCCTCGCGGAACTGGAAGAAGACCTCGGGCTTCTCGGGGTTGCCGAAGTTCAGGCAGTCGGTGATGCCCAGCGGTTCCGCGCCGGTGCAGGCGACGTTGCGCGCCGCCTCCGCCACCGTGGCCTTGCCGCCCTCGTAGGGGTCCAGCCCGACCAGCCGGTTGTTGCAGTCGACGCTGACCGCGAGGGCGAACGGCTCCGTGGCGACGCGCAGGACGCCGGCGTCGCCGCCGGGACCGAGGACGGTGGAGGCCTGCACGGTCGAGTCATACTGCTCGTACACCCACCGCTTGCTGGCGATCGACGGGGTGTCGAGCAGCGCCTCGAGCGCCTCGTCGGCGTCCACCCGCGCCGCGCGGCGTGGCCTGGCCTTGCGCCGGGCGATTGCCGCGGCGCCCTCGCGGGCGTTCGGGGTATAGACGGGGCAGTCATCCACCAGCGGCTGGCCGGGAATCTCCGCCACGGTGAGCCCGTGGTGCTTGACCCGGAAGAGGCCGTCGTCGGTCACGTGGCCGATTGGGGTCGCGTCGAGCTCCCACTTCCGGCAGACCGCCTGGATGGCCGCCACCTGGTGCGGTTCCGCGACGACGAGCATCCGCTCCTGCGATTCCGAGAGCAGGATCTCGTAGGGCGTCATCCCCGCTTCCCGGGTGGGGACCAGCCCGGTGTCGATCTCGACCCCGACGCCGCCCCGGGCCGCCATCTCGGCGCTGGAGCTCGTCAGTCCGGCGGCGCCCATGTCCTGGATGGCGACGATCAGCTTGGAGGTGATCAGCTCGAGGCTGGCCTCGAGGAGAAGCTTCTCGGTGAAGGGATCGCCGACCTGCACCTGGGGGCGGCGGGCCTCGCTCTTCTCCGACAGTTCCTCCGAGGCGAAGCTCGCCCCGTGAATGCCGTCGCGGCCGGTCTTCGCGCCGACGTTGAGCAGGACGTTGCCGACGCCATGGGCGCGGGCCGTCGCGAGGTCGGACTCGCGCAGGATGCCGACGCACATCGCGTTGACCAGCGGGTTGCCGGAATACCCCTCGGCGAATCCCACCTCGCCGCCGAGGGTCGGGACGCCGATGCAGTTGCCATAGTCGCCCACGCCGCGCACCACCCCGGCGAACAGGTATCGGTTGCGGGGCTCGCTGAGCGGCCCGAATCGCAGGCTGTTGAGCACCGCCACCGGGCGCGCGCCCATCGTGAAGACGTCCCGCAGGATGCCGCCGACCCCGGTCGCGGCGCCCTGGTACGGTTCCACCGCGGACGGATGGTTGTGCGACTCGATCTTGAAGGCGACGGCCCAGCCGTTCGGCAGGCGCAACACGCCGGCGTTCTCCCCCGGGCCCTGCACCACCTGGGGGCCGGTCGTCGGAAAGCGCTTCAGGACCGGCTTGGAGTGCTTGTACGAACAGTGCTCCGACCAGAGGGCGGAGAAGACCCCCAGCTCGGTCAGCGTCGGCGTCCGGCCGAGCATCGCGACGATGCGGTCGAACTCCGAGGCGGTCAGGTTGTGCTCTCGCACGACGTCCAGCGTCACCGGACGCTCCCCGGGAAAGGAGGAGGCGCGGGTGACGGGTGCAGCTGCGGTCATTTCGACTCCGAGCGGGGGGCGCGCAGGACCTTGGAGATGTCACGGACGACCCGCCCGAGCAGCGTCGGGTCATCGTGGGCCACGACGGCGGCGATTTCATCGGCGTCGAGGAAGATCCCCTGGCAGTGGAGGCAGCGGTCGATGGTCACTCCGTGGAACTGCTCGTGCACGAGGTCATGCCCATCCTTCGGGCACTTCATGAAGTGGACCTTCCGGGCGGCCTCTTCGGCAGCCGCCTTGGCCTGCTCCCGCTGGGCCTTGAGCTTCTCCGCCTCCGCCTTCGCGAAGTACTCCTCCTCGGTCTTGCTCGGCTTGTTGGTCGACATGTCAGGGGACTCCGTCAGGTGGTTGAGCGCGCGGTCCCGCCCGGGAGCCACGCCGCGATGGAGCGGAAGAACCCGGCGCCGACGTCGCTCCCGGTGACGGGGTCGGCGTAGCGCTCGGGGTGGGGCATGAAGCCGACGACGGTCCCCGCCGGATTGCACACCCCGGCGATGTCGGCGACCGAACCGTTCGGGTTCTCGCCCCGCGTGTACCGCAGGACCACGCGGCCCTCGGCCTCGAGGAGGCGGAGGGTGTCATCGTCCGCCACGTAGCAGCCGTCGCCGTGCGCGACCGGGATCCGCATCTCCGTGCCGCGGGTGTACGCGCTGGTGCAGAAGGTGTCGGTGCGCTCGACCCGGACCCAGACCGGCCGCGAGACAAACGTCAGGCGGTCGTTGCGGACCAGGGCGCCGGGGAGCAGTTGCGCCTCGCAGAGGATCTGGAAGCCATTGCAGATGCCGAGCACCGCGCCGCCGGCGGCGGCGTGCTTCTGGACCGCCTGCATGACCGGGCTGAACCGGGCGATGGCGCCGGACCGGAGGTAGTCGCCGTAGCTGAAGCCGCCGGGCAGGATCACCACCTCGGCCTGCTGGAGGTCGGTGTCCCGGTGCCAGACAAACCGGGCGTCCGCACCGGCGCCGGCCACGGCATGGTAGGTGTCCCAGTCACAGTTGCTGCCGGGGAAACGGACGACCGCGACGCGCAGCATCAGGCCTCCACGACCAGGCTGTAATCCTCGGTGACCGGATTGGCCAGGAGCCGTTCGCACATCTCCCGTGCCGACGCCTCCGCGGCGTCGGCGCTGCGGGCGTCGATGGCGAGCTCGATGGCCCGGCCGATGCGGACGTCGCCGGCCCCCTCGAATCCGAGCGCGGCCAGCGCATGCTCGACCGCCTGGCCCTGCGGGTCCAGCAGGCCGGCCCGGGGAACGACGCGGATGTGAACGCGGTAGGTCATGAGGCGGAATCCTTGTGGCGGTCGTGCCCGCGGGGTGCGCGCACGTGGAGGGTCTGGGCGTCGGCGTCGTCCACCGGGCGTTCCGACAGCGCGATGTAGCTGCTGCGCAGGACGCCGAAGATCAGGTAGCCGAGGCCGAAGGGGAAGAGGAAGGTGGACGGGGCAAAGATGACGCCGGCCAGGATGCCGAGGGTCACCAGCGTCCCGACGATGGCGCTCAGCGACCGGAACCCGATCCGGGGAGTGCGCGGATACTTGACGGTGCTCAGCATCATGGCGGCGAGCGCAATGATGAGGAACGTCAGCCCCTGCCGCTGGAGGTCGAGGTATTCGGGAAACTTCTGGTACCACGCCGTCTGGCTGAAGGCGTAGTAGGTGGCGAGCGTCATCCCGGCGGCGGGCGAGGGCAGGCCGGTGAACCAGCCCGGCTTGTCGGACCCGGCGGCGGTGATGTTGTAGCGCGCCAGCCGGACGGCCACAGCGGCCACGTAGATGAAGCAGAGGATCCACGCGAACTTGCCGGCCTCCGCGAACTCGATGAAGTACATGAGCATGGCCGGGGCCACGCCGAACGAGATCACGTCCACCAGCGAGTCGAGCTCGGCGCCGAAGCGGGTCCCGGTGTGGGACATGCGCGCCAGGCGCCCGTCGAGGATGTCGGCGACGCCGGCGAACACGATGAACCACCCCGCCCAGGTGAAGTTGCCCTGCGCGGCGTACACGATCGACCAGATCCCGAAGAAGAGGTTGCCCAGCGTGAAGGCACTGGGAATCACGACGATGGCCCGCCGGATCCCCGGCCGGCGCGGCGCCTCGTACTCCCCGCTCGTGTCGTTGCTCATGCCCACTCCGCGATGACGGACACTCCCGCCGTGGTGCGTTCACCTTCCGCCACCTTGACGACGGCGCCGGAGGGAAGGAAGACATCCACCCGCGACCCGAACCGGATCAGCCCCATCCGCTCGCCCTGGCGGACGGCGGTGCCCTCGTCGTGGTCGGTGATGATGCGCCGCGCGACCAGGCCGGCGATCTGCCGGACCAGGACCTTGCCCCGCGTCGTCGTGATGCCCACCGACGACTGCTCGTTCTCGAGCGAGGCCTTTTCCGCTGCGGCGTTCACGAAGGCGCCGGGGGTGTATTTCCGGTAGGCAATGGTGCCGCTCACCGGATAGCGGTTGACGTGCACGTTGAAGACGTTCATGAAGATCGAGACGCGCTGCACCTCGCGACCGTGAAAGTCCGGTTCGTCGATGGTCCGGACGCTGACCACGAGTCCGTCGGCCGGGGCAATCACCAGCTGGTCCCCGCGGGGGCCCTCCCGCACCGGGTCCCGGAAGAACGCGACGACCCAGATGGCGACCGGCAGCCACAGCCACGCCGCCGTCGAGAATCCGAGGAGGACGAAGCACGCCTCCAGGGCCCAGAAGGCCCCGATGAACGGCCACCCCTCCCGGGCGATGCGCATCAGCCGTCCTCAGGCAGCGGATGCCCGGTCAGGCGCTGGTAGGCGTCGACGTAGCGGGCGCTGGTGGTCGCGAGGACGTCCTCCGGCAGGGTCGGCGGCGGCGCCTCCCCGTTCCAGCGCCCGTCAGCCTTCAGGCCGGCGAGGTAGTCCCGGAGCGGCTGCTTGTCGAAGCTCGGCTGGCCGCGACCCGGCGCGTACCGGTCGGCTGGCCAGAAGCGGGAGGAGTCCGGCGTCAGCACCTCGTCGATGAGCCGCAGGGTGCCGTCGGCGTCGCGACCGAACTCGAACTTGGTGTCGGCGATGATGATGCCCCGGGCGGCGGCGTGGGCGCGGCCCGCCTCGTAGATCCGGAAGCTCGCGTCCCGGAGCGCCGTCGCCTCGCGTGCGCCCAGCGCCTTCGCCATCGTCTCGAACGTCACGTTCTCGTCGTGGCCGGTTTCCGCCTTGGTGGCGGGGCTGAACAGCGGCGGCTCCAGTCGGTCGCTCTCCACCATGCCGGCGCGCAGCGCTTCCCCGGCCAGCGTGCCGTGCTTCCGGTATTCGGCCCAGGCCGACCCCGTGATGTACCCGCGGACCACGCACTCGAACGGTACCGGTGTCGTCCGGCGCACCAGCATGGTCCGTCCGCGAATCGTGTCGCGATGCGGCGCGAGCGCCGGAAGGCGCTGGATGATCTCGCCGGCGTTGGCGGAGATGAAGTGCGAGGGGAAGACGTCGGCGAGCTTGCCGAACCAGAACGCGCTGACCTGGGTCAGGACCCGGCCCTTTTCCGGGATCGCCTCGTCCATGACGACGTCGAAGGCGCTGATGCGGTCGCTCGCGACCAGCAGCAGCTGGTCGGGGCCGGCCTCGTAGACCTCGCGCACCTTGCCGGTGCGGAGCAGGGGGAGCGGCAGTGCGCTGCGGATGACGGTGGTCATACCCTTACCTCGGCGGTCTCGGGGGCCACGGCCAGGGGGCGGGCCCGGGTGATCAGCGGTCCGGCATATTCGGTCAGGAACTCGGTCACCTGCTCACGCGCCCGCCCCGCGTACCGGGTCGGGTCCAGCTCGGCCTTCAGCGCGGCCGCGGGAATCTTGCCGAAGGCGGCGTCGCCGGCGAGGCGGTCCATCAGGTCGTTCGCCTCGCCTCGCGCGACGGCCTCCGCCACGGACAGGCTGTGTTTCCGCACCACCTCGTGCAGCGCCTGTCGATCGCCGCCCGCCGAGACCCCCAGCATCAGCCACCGCTCGGTGGCCATGAAGGGCATCTGCGTCGCCACGTGCCGGCGGATCACCTCGGGGCGCACCTCCAGCCCGGCGGCGATGTTTCCGGCCAGGATGAGGATGGCGTCGGTGGCCAGGAACGCCTCGGGGAGCGTCAGGCGGCGATTGGCGCTGTCGTCGAGGGTGCGCTCCAGCCACTGGCTGGCGGCGGTCTGCGCAGTATTCGCCTGCAGCGACATCACGAATCGCGCGAGCCCGTTGATCCGCTCGGCGCGCATCGGGTTCCGTTTGTACGCCATCGCGCTCGACCCGATCTGCTCCGATTCGAACGGCTCGAGGAGCTCTCCCTCGTGCTGCAGGAGCCGGAGGTCGCAGGCCATCTTGGAGGCCGACTGGGCGACGCCGGAGAGGACGTCAAGCACCGCGCTGTCGGCCTTGCGGGTGTAGGTCTGGCCGGTGACGGGCCAGGTGCGCTCGAAGCCGAGACGCCGGGCGACCAGGCGGTCGAGTTCCCGCACCCTGGCGTGGTCCCCCGCGAACAGCTCGAGGAACGACGCCTGCGTGCCGGTGGTGCCCTTGCAGCCCCGAAGTCGCAGCGACTCGATCCGGTGGCAGAGCTCCTCGACGTCGGTCGCGAAATCTTGCATCCAGAGCGTCGCGCGCTTTCCGACCGTGGTGAGCTGCGCCGGCTGGAAATGGGTGTACGCCAGGCAGGGCTCCGCCGCGTGCGCCGCGGCGAACGTCCCGAGGGCGTCCAGGACGCCCAGCAGCCGGCCGAGGACACGCCGCAGCCCCTCCCGCATCACCAGCAGGTCGGCGTTGTCGGTCACGAAGGCGCTGGTGGCACCGAGGTGGAGGAAGGGACGTGCGGCGGGCGCCTGGTCGCCGAAGTGATGCACGTGGGCCATCACGTCGTGGCGGAACCGTCGTTCGTAGTCCGCGGCGACGGCCAGGTCGGCGTCGTCGAGGTGGGCGCGCATCTCCTGCAGCGCCGCGTCGGGAATCTCCAGGCCGAGTTCGCGCTCCGATTCTGCCAGCGCCAGCCAGACGCGGCGCCAGAGGCCGATCCGGTGCGGCTCGCCCCACAGGCGCTGCATGGCGGGGGAGGCGTAGCGGGAACCGAGCGGGGAGCGCCAGCGGTCGTCTGTCATCGGTACACCAGGTCTGTGTAGACGGTCTGGCCGTTCCGCTCCACCCAGATGCGGAAGGCCTCGCCCGGGCGGAGGTCGTCGAAGAAGGCGCTCAGGTCGGTGGCGGTCGCCACCCGCCGGCGGTCGAGCCCGACGATCACGTCGCCCTCCCGCAGTCCCGTGGTCTCGGCGGTGCGCCGGGCGATCCCGACCACGAGCGCGCCCTGCTCGCTCTGGAGGCCCCGTTCGGCGCGGATCTGCGGCGTGATGGTGACCAGCTGGAGGTCCTCCAGCACCGTGACCCGTGCGGCCGTGCGCGTCGGCAGGTCGACCGGGACGAGGGTGCGCCGGATGGTCAGCGTTCCGCGCCGGGTCACGAGGACCACCGTGTCGCCGACGGCGAGGTCGAGCTTGACCGATTCCCAGTCGAGGTGGTTGTGGAGGGTTCGGCCGTTGGCCGACACCAGCACGTCCTGCCGCTGCAGGCCCGCACGGGCCGCCGGGCCGTCGGGCGCCACGGAGGCGACGACCAGCCCGCTGGATGCGCGCCAGTCATCGAAACTCTTCGGCTGGGTCACATCGAGCCCGGTCCAGGCCCGCCGCACCATGCCGGTGGCCAGGAGCAGGTCCGCCACCCGAAGCGCCCGCTCGATGGGAATCGCGAAGCCGAGCCCGATCGACCCGCCGCTGTTGGACAGGATGGAGGAATTCACGCCGACGACCTGTCCGAGCCCGTTCGCGAGCGGCCCGCCGGAATTGCCGGGATTGATGGCGGCGTCGGTCTGGATCATGTCGAGGTACAGCCCCGCCTGTCCTTCGGAGGGGAGAATGTTGCGGCCGGTGGCACTGACCACGCCGGCGGTCACCGTCGGTTCGGTGTTGCCGAGGTAGTCGGCGTACGGATTGCCGAGTGCGACGACCCATTCACCGACCATCAGTTCGCTGGCCTTGCCCAGCGGGACGGTGGGGAGGCCCGTGCCCTTCACCTGGATCACGGCGATGTCCGCCACCGGATCGGCCCCCACGAGCGTGGCGGGGAGCTGCGTGCCGTCACGCAGGGTGACGGTGATCTGTTCCGCCCCCGCGACGACATGCTGGTTGGTGATGATGGTTCCATCGCCGCGAATCAGGAACCCGGTTCCCGAACCGCGCACCAGCTGGGAGGCGTACCGCGGCACGAACATGTCGGCCCAGGAGGACCGGACGGCGACGCGCTGGCGCGCCGCGACGTTGATCGACACGACCGCCGGGGCCAGCCGTTCGACGGCGGTGACGATGGCGGTGCGGCGGCTGGAATCGAGCTGGGCCTGCGCGGGCGCGGCGGGGAGGAGCAGGGCCACCAGGAGGCCGGCCATCGCACCCGCCCGCGCTCCGCCGACCGGGCGTCGAGCGGCGAATGGTGCGAGTGTCCGGCGAGTCCTCATGCGGCAGTCCCAGGGTGGTCGGCGAACGCGTCCGCCGGATAGCCGGCGGCGACGAAGTAGAGTCCTTCAGGGGGCGCGGGCGGACTGGTATCGGCGTTGTCCTCGCGCGTCAGCAACCGGGCCATGTCCTCCACCGGCCGGCGGTCGAGCCCGATGTCCACCATCGTGCCGACCAGCATGCGGACCATATGGTGGAGAAACCGGTCCGCGGCGACGTGGAAGGCGTATCCCCGGCCTTCCGCCCGCTCCCGCCATTCCGCGCGCCGCAGGGTGCAGAGGTAATGCGGCTTCGGCTCGCCCTTGACCGCGAAGGCGCGGAAGTCATGCTCCCCGGTCAGACAGGCCGCCGCGGTGCGCAGCCGGTCGGCGTCCAGCGGGCGGCCGAGCGCCCATTCGTAGGGGCGGCGAAAGGGCGACATCGCCGCGGGGTCGATCCCGACCTGATACCGGTACTCGCGGCCCAGGGCGCTCTTCCGCGCGTGAAACCCGGGATTGGCCATCCTGACGTGCGCCACCCAGCAGTCGCGGGGGAGCAGCGCGTTGAGCGCCCGGTGCACCTCCTCGGGCGTCCATCGGGCGGGCAGGGAGAAGCTGACCCCCATTCCCTCCGCGTGCACCCCGGCATCGGTGCGTCCCGCTCCGTGGGCGACGACACGACGTCCCACCAGCCGCGCGAGCACCGACTCGAACTCGCCCTGGACCGTCCGCCCGGCCGCCTGCCGCTGCCAGCCGAGAAATCGGCCGCCGTCGAAGTGCAGCAGGGCAAGAAAAGTCCGGCTCATCGGCGGGAAATCTAGTCCGTTTGGCGGGCCCTCGGCAAGACGCGCAAATCCTTGTCAGAATTGACAAAAGCCCCTCTTGGCCACTACCATTTTCTTGCGTTCCTGCGGCCCTGTCCGGGCTGAAAATATTTCCCGATCCCATCCGACGTGATTCCAGCCGCCTCGCCAATCATCGAGGCCCTCCAGCTCCTTGCGGACGGCCGTTCCCTGACCACCGAACAAAGTGCGGCGGCGGTGGGCTCGCTGGTGGCCGGTGGGGTCGGTGATGCCGATGCGGCTGCGTTCCTGCTCGGTCTCAAGACCAAGGGAGAAACCGCCGAGGAGATCGCGGGCGCCGCCGCGGCGCTCCGCGACGCGATGGTGCCCCTCGTCGTCGATGCGCCGGATGACCTTGTGGACACCTGCGGTACCGGGGGCGGCCTCGTCGGGACCCTCAATCTCTCCACCGCGGCCGCCTTTCTCGCCACCGGGGCCGGCGTGCGGGTGGCGAAGCACGGCAACCGCAGTCACACCTCGCGGTCCGGCTCCGCCGACGTGCTCGAGGCCCTCGGCGTGCCGGTGGAGCTGGGCCCGGATGCCGCGCGCCGGCTGCTCGACGCCACCGGTTTCACCTTCATGTACGCCCCGCGGTACCATCCGGCGATGCACCACGTCGCATCGGTCCGCCGCGCGCTCGGGGTGCCGACGATGATGAACCTGCTCGGCCCCCTGGCGAATCCCGCCGGCGTCGGGCGGCAGGTGGTCGGGGCGGCGGAGCGGCGAGTGGCACCGCTCATGGCGGACGCCCTCTCGACCCTCGGCACCCGGCATGCGCTGGTGGTGCATGCAGAGGTCGGGATGGACGAGATCAGTCCGATGGGGATGACGGAGGTCTGGGAGGTTCGGGAAGCCCGGGTGGACCGCTGGCAGCTGCGGCCGGAGGCGTACGGTGCGGCGGTGCCCGGCCTGGGCTCCCTCGAGGGAGGGTCGCCGGCGGAAAACGCCGAACGAATCGAGCGGTTGCTCGCCGGCGGGGAGGGGGACCATGCCGCGCGGGCGGCCCTGATTCTCAATGCGGCCGGTGCGATCTACGTGGCGGGACTGGTGCCGACATTCGCGAAGGCGGTGGCACGGGCGAGGGAAGCGCTGTCGGCCGGTGCGGGACGCGCGGCGCTCGAGCGGGTCCGCGCCGCCGCGCCGCCGGCGGATGCAGGCGCCTAGTACTTCCGGATGACGCCGACCACGACGCCCTGGATCAGGACATCACGCTCCTGGAAGCGCATCGGGCTCATCGTCTCGTTGGCTGGCTGCAGCCGGATCCATCCGCCGGCCTCACGGTAGAACTTCTTGACGGTGGCCTCGGCCCCGTTGATGAGGGCGATGACCATCTCGCCATTCTCGGCGGACTGCCTGCCGTGCACCACCACGTAGTCGCCGTCGATGATGTGCGCCTCCACCATCGAGTCACCCCGGACCTGGAGGGCGTAGTTGGGTCCCCGGGCGGGAAGCATCTCGTTCGGCACGGCGAGCGTCTCGCTGTGCATGACCGCTTCGATCGGCGTCCCGGCGGCGACCCGGCCCAGGACGGGAATCTCGGAGGCGACCGCGGTACCCTTCGGCGGGAGCACCTCGATGGATCGGCTCTCGTTATACGAGCGGCGGATGTACCCCTTGCGCTCCAGGTTGGTCAGATGCTCGTGGACGGTGGCGAGCGACTGGAAGCCGAAGTGCTCCGCGATTTCCTCGAAGCTGGGCGCGTAGCCGTTGTCTGCAATCTGGGATTGCAGGTAGGTCAGGATGTCGCTTTGCCGGCGGGTGAGTGCCATGACCGTCCTCCGAACTGGTGACCGAAGAGAGCCCGAATCAAGCTACCCGAACATGAACCGAAGGTCAAGGTGAGCTCAACGCTGGACCGCATCCTGTCTGGTATCCGGGCCGGCCTCCCCGCCCTCGCCGCCAGGCGTGGCGAGCTGGAGGCCGCGGCCGCACGGCGGGAGCCGCCCGGGGATTTCCGGTCGGCGCTCCTCGGCCCCCGGATCGCGGTGATTGCCGAGCTGAAGCGGAAATCCCCGTCCGCCGGCCTGATCGCGCCGCGCCTCGATCCGGTGACGCGCGGGGCCCTCTACTCCAGGGCGGGGGCAGCCGCCCTGTCCGTCCTGACCGAGGAGGCCCACTTTGGCGGCTCCCTGGCGGACCTGGAGGCGGTGCACTCGGCGGTCTCGATACCGCTCCTGCGGAAGGACTTCATCGTGCATGAGCTGCAGGTGGTCGAGGCGCGGGCAGCCGGGGCCGCCGCCGTGCTGCTGATCGTCCGCGCGCTCACCCCCGCCGAGTTGCAGGCGCTGCTCGAGGCGACGCGCCGCTGGGGCATGCATGCCCTGGTCGAGGCACATGACCGGCGGGAAGTCGCCACGGCACTGGCCGCCGGCGCGACGATCGTGGGTGTCAACAGCCGTGATCTTGGCGACTTCTCCATCGACATGGCGGCGGCGTGGGACCTGGTGCGGGCACTGCCCGGCGACGTGGTGGCGGTGGCCGAGAGCGGGATGCGGGACGTCGCGGCGGTGCGCGCCGCCGCGGACGCCGGGGCGGATGCCGTTCTCGTGGGGACCGCGCTCTCGGCCGCCGACGAGCCGGCCGCGCTCCTGGCCGGCATGGCGGAGGTGCCGCGCCGTGGTCGTTGAGGCCAAGATCTGCGGACTGACCATTCCAGCCGACGCGGCGGTGGCCGTGGAGGCGGGTGCCTCTTACCTTGGAGTGGTGTTCGCGAGCGGTCCCCGGCGCGTCGGAAATCGTGTCGCGCGGGACATCGTCGCCGCCGCGGGTTCACGGCCGGTGTTCGGCGTCTTCGGCAGGCAGGGCGCCGAGGAAATCCTCCGGTGTCGCGCGGCCACGGGCATCGCCGGGGCGCAGTTGCACACCGCGTTCGATCCGTCGATCGCCGCGCGGCTGCGGTCGGAGGGCATGCTCGTCTGGGCGGTGGCCCGGATCGCCCGATCCGAGGACCTCGAGGCGCTGGAGGGACTG
>JAHECL010000001.1 GCA_024641745.1 Gemmatimonadota bacterium
CCGGTGATTTCGCCGCCGGTGAAGCGGAAGGTCTCCCTGAAGAGCCGAACCCATGCGTCCTTCGGCCGTGGATGGTGCGCATCGAGCCAGGCGGAAAAACCGCCGTGCGACGTCCTGAGCGCCAGCACCTGCCGCGCGTTGTGGATGGCGGCCTCCACCTTGAGGCGGTTGCGGATGATGCCGGCGTCGGCGAGGAGGCGCTTCCTGTCCGGTGCGCCGTAGCGGGCCACCGACTCGACGTCGAAGCCGCCGTACGCCTGCGTGAACGCCTCGCGCTTCTTGAGAATGGTGAGCCAGCTGAGGCCGGCCTGGTTGATCTCGAGGATCAGCCGCTCGAAGAGCGCCGCCTCGTCGGTGAGCGGCACGCCGTATTCGGTGTCGTGGTAAGGGCCGTGCCATTCGTGGCCCTTCGCTGCGTCACAGTACGATGCTGCCATCTCTCGTCTCCCTTGTATCGGGCGGCCGGGGGCGTCGGCGCGGCCGGTTCTCTAACCGCCCCACTCCGCTCCCCTGCGAACCGCCTCTGCCGACGCACCCCGACCTCCCTCGTCCGTCCGTCCTCCCGAGCCTCGCGCGACACTTGGCACGCCCCAC
Source organism: Gemmatimonadota bacterium (assembly GCA_024641745.1). Lineage (GTDB taxonomy): Bacteria > Gemmatimonadota > Gemmatimonadetes > Gemmatimonadales > GWC2-71-9 > SPDF01. The sequence continues at coordinate 595 of JAHECL010000001.1, forward strand.
CTGCCACGAATCTGGTCGATGCTGGCCTGTAATGCCTGCTCTCTTTCCTGCGCTGCCTCACGGCGTTCCCGCCTGTCCGTCCCGGCAACACCGAACAGCTCCATCTGCATCTCCATCTCCGCCAGCTGTTCCGCCGCCAGCGCCACGGTGCGGACGGCGATCCGCTTCGTATTCGCCAGGGTGAACGCGCGGCGGGCGGCGTCGAGGAGGGCCACGTCGAGCGCGGCACCCGGGAGCGTCACGATGCGGCGGCTGGTGCTGTAGTCGGCGTAGGCCAGGTCGAGGCGGAGCCGGCGGGAGACGAGGTGCCGGTGGCGGAGCGTGGCGCCGAGGCGCTCGGTGAGCCGGCGCAGCAGTGCCAGGAGCACGCCGAGGTCGTTGGTGTCGGTGGTCAGGGTGTGGGCGGCGCGGAATTCCCGCCGGACGGCGGGGGGGAGGACGGGGCGCGGGTCGATGCCGCGTGCCTTGGCGTGGAGTTCGGCGCCGGCGCGGCCGAAGACCTGGCCGAGGGCGGGGGCGCCGACCGCCGCCACCTGCCCGATGCGTTCGAGCTGGTAGTCGTCGAGCCGCTCGCGGATCTGTTCGGCGACGTCGGGAAGGAGCGCCACCCGGTGGGGTGACAGGAAGTCGGCCTCGCCCCCGTCGGGCACGGGGACGATGGCGTCACGGCGAGTGCGGTCACCGGGATCGGTATTGCGCTGGCCGGCGGCCACGGTGGTCACCAGCTTGTTGGTGCCGACGCCCACGGTGACGGGGAGGCGGATGCCGCTTCGCGCCTCGCGATGGATGCGGAGCGCCACGTCCACCGGGGGCCCGAAGAGGGCGCCGGTGCCGGTGACGTCGAGATAGGCGTGACCGTAGCCGCGGGGCTCGATGACCGGCGCGTAGCGGCGGAAGATATCGTGCAGCGCGGCGGAGGCCCGGGCATAGAGCCGGGGGTTGGGCGGCAGGAAGACCAGGTCGGGGCAGCGCTTCTTCGCCTGGCGCACCGGCATGCCGCGGGTGATCCCGGCGGCGTGCGCCTCGGGGGACAGGGCGAGCACGGTGGCGCGGTCGGCGCCGGGGGCGGCCACCGCAACGGGGCGGCTCCGGAGGGCAGGCGCCACCAGCGCTTCCACGGTGGTACAGAAGGCGGGCGGGTCGATGCAGAGGACGGCACGGGTCACAGTCCCTTGCCCCCGTCGAGTCCGAGGTCCTGGCGAATCGCCTCGATCCGCCGTTGCAGTGCCGCGACGTAGTCCGCCCCGGCGGTTTGCCGATGCCTGTAGCGGCGGGCGTAGCGCGCGGCGAGGTCGGGGAACTCACGGGCCAGGTGCGGAAGGAAGTGGCGCCGCGCCGCGGGGCCGAGTCGGAGCGCCTCCCCGGCCACGCGACGGGCACCAGCGTCCTTCGCCGCGCGGAAGAGCGCGGTCAGTTGCGCCCGGCCGTCGGTGACGCCGGGGATGATGGGGGCCACGAGGAGCCCGACATCGAGGCCGGAGGCGGCCAGGTGCCCGAGGGCGCGGAGCCGGGCGTGCGGGGCGGGGGAGCGCGCCTCGATGCGCCGGACCAGCCGTCCTTCCAGGGCGGCCAGCGAGATGTGGATGCTGACGGTGTGCCGCTCGGCGAGCTGGACCAGCAGGTCGGTGTCCCGGGTGATGAGCGGCGACTTGGTGATGATGCCGAGGTGGAGGTCACGGTGGGGGAGGAGCGATTCCAGCAGTCCGCGGGTGATCCGGAAGCGGCGCTCGGCGGGCTGGTAGGGGTCGGTGGCGGTGCCGATGACGATGGGCTTGCCGTCCATGCGGGCCGGGATGAGCGTCCGGCGAAAGATCGTGGGCGCGTTGGTCTTGACGAGGATCCGCTTTTCAAAGGCGTTCGCCGCGCCCCGGCCCCGGCCTTCGACGCGTTCCATGGTCCAGCGGTGCGTGTCGCGGGCATAGCAATAGGTGCAGCCGAATTCGCAGCCGATATAGGGATTGACCGACCAGAACGGCATGTGGGTGGCCGCCGGGCTGTTGAGCACCGAGCGAGCGGGGGCGGACTCGAAAGTGACGGCGCGACCGGGGGCCTCGGCCAGGATCGGCAGGGGACTCCGGGGGCCGGAAGGGAGAAGGGAGAGCTGTGCGCCCATCAGCCGCACCGTCCCCATCCGCAGGCCCGGCAGGTGATGCAGCCGGAGTTATGGGCAACCGGGCCGGCGCACTCGGGGCAGACCCGTATGCAGGGACCGGCCAGGGGGTTGGCTTTGGGGGACGGGTACGGCGGCCGCGGTGGCGGCGGTGTGGTGGGTGGCATGTGCCCTCTTTCGGCTTTTATTCGGTAATTTAACCGAACATATACCGAAAGTCTGCCAACCGTCAAGATGGGAAAATGACCAAGGGCCGGCAGTCCTCCGCCGGCCCTCCGCCATCCTGAACAACCGGGTCGGTCAGGGCGTGCGGGTCGCCGTCCAGTTCCCGGTCATCGTCACGCTGTCCGAGCCGGCCACCATCCACGCCACCGTGCCGGTCCAGGCGTTGTCGCCCGAGGTACGCCCGATGGAGATCCAGGCCATCTGCGGGCTGTCCGCGGCGGCGCCCGGAGGGGTGAACGGGGCAGAGGCGTTGATGGTGCTGTCACCCGAAAGCGTCTGGGTGAAGCTGATCGTGTCGGCGGGAGCGGACGCGGTGACAATCTTGCCGGTGAGCCCGCCCATGCCGTCCGACATGATCCAGGCGGTCCACGTCGTGTTCTGCGTCGTGTCGGCAGGGACCGTCGTGGCGCCGGCGTAGGACCCCGTGACATCGGCGTCCGTGAGGGCGGCCGGGGCGGCGGCCATCGCGGCGGAATCGTCCATCGGGGCGTCCTTCGCACCGCCACAGGCCCAGAGTACCAACGGAAGGAGCAGGAGCTTGCGCATGAAACCTCACATGAGGGGGGGTGACCGAAGCTGCAATAACCTACACTCTGAGGCGCGAACCGCAACCGGCGCCCGTCAGCCGGCCATCGGTTGCATTTTTCCTCTCGTTGGGTAACCTGCGGGGAACCGAGCGGCAGACGCCGCCGCCTGCAACGCTCACCCTGTGCGGCGCGAACGACCGTGCCGAAGACACCGGAGGACACCATGACGGGATTGCCGGCCACGAAGCTCAACGAATTCCGCGGAAAGTTCGAGGGGGAACTGCTCCTGCCCGACTCGGCGGGCTATGACGAGGCGCGCCAGATCTGGAACGCGATGATCGACAAGCGCCCCGCCGCGATCGCGCGCTGCACGACGACCGCCGACGTGGTCCAGGCGGTGAACTTTGCCCGGGACAACAACCTGGTTCTGGCCGTCCGCAGCGGCGGCCACAACATCGCCGGGAGCGCCCTGTGCGACGGCGGCCTCGTGGTCGATCTGTCGCGGATGAAGGGCACCCAGATGTCGCCGACGACCAGGCGCATTACCATCGAGGCCGGGGCCACCCTCGGGGACCTCGACGCGGCGACCCTGCCGCATGGACTGGCGGTGCCGGTCGGCATCAATTCCACGACCGGTGTCGCGGGGCTGACGCTCGGCGGCGGGTTCGGATGGCTGAGCCGGAAGTACGGCCTGACCATCGACAGCCTCGAGTCGGCCGAGGTGGTGACGGCCGCCGGGAAGGTCGTGCGCGCGAGCGCGACGGAGCATCCGGAGCTCTTCTGGGCACTCCGGGGCGGGGGCGGCAACTTCGGCGTCGTCACGCGATTCGAGTTCCGGCTGAATCCGGCGGGTCCCGATCTCCTGAGCGGCCTGGTCGTCTACCCGGCGGCGGAGGCGATGGCCGTCCTCCGGCAGTACCGGGAGTTCGCGAAGACGGCCCCCGACGACCTGACGGTCTGGGTCGTGATGCGCAAGGCGCCGCCGCTGCCGTTCCTCCCGACTGAAGCGCACGGCCAGCCGGTCGTCGTGCTCGCGCTGTTGTATGCCGGCGACCCGAAGCGCGGGGAGGCCCTGATCGAGCCGCTCAAGCAGTTCGGCACGCCGGTCGGCGCGCACGTCGGGGTCCAGCCGTTCGCGGCCTGGCAGCAGGCGTTCGATCCCCTCCTGACGCCCGGGGCCCGGAACTACTGGAAGTCCCACAACTTCGCGGCGCTCGACGACGGGCTCTTCGAGGTGCTCGTCACGGCCCTCGACACGCTCCCCTCGCCGCAGTGCGAGATCTTCATCGCCCATCTCGGCGGCGCCACGTCCCGCCTCCCCGCCGATTCGACGGCGTACGGCCAGCGCGCCGCCGAGTTCACCATGAACGTCCATGGGCGCTGGGAGGCGGCAACGGACGACACGCGCTGCATCGGCTGGTCGCGCGACCTGTTTGCGGCCGCGGCACCGTTCGCCACGGGCGGCGTCTACATCAATTTCATGACGGAGGAGGAACAGGGGAGGCTGCGGGAGGCCTACGGGTCGCAGTACGACCGCCTGGTCCGGGTGAAGACCCAGTACGATCCGGGAAATCTCTTCCGCACCAACCAGAACATCGCGCCGGCGTAGGGCCGCGGACCCTTCCGCCGGACAGAGGGTACGCCCGGAACACTCGTGCGGCAGGAGAAAGATGACAGGCGGGACGCTTACCCCTCGTGGGGCTCGAAACACCGGCGCTTCCCCCACGGTGCTGCTCACCGGCGCCACCGGCTACGTCGGGGGCCGCCTCCTGCCATTGCTGGAGAGTCTGGGGCACCGGGTGCGCTGCCTGGCCAGGCGGCCGGTGGAGCTGCGGTCGAGGGTGGCCGCATCCACCGAGGTCGTGGCCGGCGACGTGCTGGATCGTGCGAGCCTGGACGCGGCGCTGCGCGGGGTGGAGGTGGCCTACTACCTCATCCACTCGATGGGATTCGCCGGATCGTTCGAGGAGGCCGATCGCACGGCGGCGCAGAACTTTGCCGACGCGGCGCGGGCGGCGGGCGTCGGGCGAATCATCTACCTGGGTGGCCTGGGAAGCGAAGAGGAGGTGCTCTCTTCCCACCTGCGCAGCCGGCAGGAGGTGGGCGAGATCCTCCGGCGGTCCGGGGTGCCGGTGCTCGAGTTCCGGGCCTCCATCGTCATCGGATCCGGCAGCCTCTCCTTCGAGATGATCCGCTCGCTGGTGGAGCGGCTGCCGATCATGATCACTCCGAAGTGGGTCAAGGTGCCGGCCCAGCCCATCGCGATCGCCGACCTGCTCGCCTACCTGGTCGAGGCGCTCGCCATTCCGCTGGCCGAATCACGCATCTTCGAAATCGGGGGCGCCGACCAGATGTCCTATGCCGACATCATGGCGGTCTACGCGCGGCTCCGCGGGCGCCGGCTCCGGATGTTCTCGGTGCCGGTGCTCACCCCCTACCTCTCGAGCCTCTGGCTCGGGCTGGTCACCCCGCTGTACGCGCGCATCGGCCGGAAACTGATCGAGAGCATCGTGCACGCCACCGTCGTCCGGGACGATGCCGCGCTCCGCGCCTTCACCGTGCGGCCGGTGGGCCTCGAGGATGCCGTGCGCCAGGCCCTGGCGAACGAAGACCGGGAGATCGCCGCCACCCGCTGGTCCGATGCCCTCTCCGCCGGCAGCGTGCCCCCCAATTGGGGCGGGGTCCAGTTCGGGTCCCGGCTGGTCGACTCGCGCACGATCGAGGTGGCGGTTGCTCCCGCCGCCGCCTTTGCGCCGATCCAGCGAATCGGCGGGGACACCGGATGGTACGCCTGGAATCGGCTCTGGTGGCTGCGCGGCTGGCTCGACCTGCTCGTCGGCGGGGTGGGCATGCGCCGAGGCCGACGCTCTCCGACCGAGCTTCGCATCGGGGAGACGGTCGACTTCTGGCGGGTGGAGGCGATCGAGCCGGATCGCCTGCTCCGGCTCGCCGCCGAGATGAAGCTGCCGGGACGCGCGTGGCTGGAGTTCGAGGTGACCGGGGCGGGGGCGGGCGCGACGATCCGGCAGACGGCCAGCTTTGATCCGGTGGGGCCGCTCGGTCGGGCCTACTGGTACGCCCTCTATCCGGTGCACCAGCTCGTCTTCGGGGGCATGTTGAGGGCGATCGCCAGGGCCGCGGGTGTGGGGCGCTGAATGGATTCGATGCTGCCCGCACGGCGTGAAGCGATCTCCGGCGCGCTCGCGTCGATCGAGTCGATTCAGGGCCTCGGTCGCGCGCTGCGCATTCGGGCCGGACTGGACGACGGGACGGTCGTGGAGGGTGCGCTCATTTCCGCGACACCGACCGACATCGCCATTCAGCTGCCCGGCTCCCGGATCACGAACTATGGTCTCGAGCAGATCCGGTCGCTCGCCCTCGGTAGGCCGCACCGGGGCCGGCAGGTGGCCGTTGCCGGGATCGGGTTGGCGGGTGGTGCCGCCATCCTCGCCGACCTCAGCCTCGTGCCGGGCGTGCGTGCGCTGTTCGAATTCCATTCCGACCTGGTGGTTCGCGTGGCGTTCTATGCCGGGATCGCCGGCCTGATCGTCCTGCTCGGGACGACGAGGCTGCGCAGCTGGCTGGTCCGGTGGGAGACGCTGGTCGAGGAGAACGATCCGACGCAGTAATTGTTTTGGCGTTTGTTCGGTGTCCAACCATGAATCTTTCCGTAGAGTGTCCTCGATCACTGGAATTTCACAGGGAGATCGGATGACCGACGCCGCCGCGGCCCAGGAATCCCTCGAGGCTGTGCTCAAGGACGAGATCATCCGGATGTACCAGGATGTGGCCGACAATCCTGAGGGCGACTTCCACTTCTACCATGGCCGGGAGGCCGCCGAGCTCTTTGGGTACGATCCCGCCTGGCTCGACCGCGCGCCGCTCGGCGCGGTGGAGTCGTTCGCCGGGGTGGGGAACCCGCACCTGCGCAGCAACGTGCAGGCCGGGGAGACGGTGCTCGACCTGGGGAGCGGCGCCGGACTCGACGGCCTCATCGCCTCGTGGAGCGCGGGCCCGACCGGGACCGTCATCGGGCTCGACCTCAACCCCTCGATGTGCCTGAAAGTCCAGGCAAATGCGGCGGCCTCCGGCACGAAGATGGAGTGTCGTCAGGGGGAGATGGAGGACATTCCCCTCCCCGACCAGTCGGTCGATGTCGTCATCTCCAACGGCGTGATCAACCTCTCGTTTCGCAAGCGGAAGGTCATGGAGGAGCTCTTCCGGGTGCTCAAGCCCGGCGGGCGGCTCTCGGTGACCGACATCGTCAGCGCCAAGCAGTTGTCGCAGTCGATCATCAACGACCCCAAGCTCTGGGCCAGTTGAATCGGAGGGGCTCTCCTGGAAGGAGAGATGTTCAGGTTGCTGGAGGAGTCCGGGTTCACCAAGGTGAAGTCGGTGGTGGTGCCGAATTTCCGGTTCAAGAAGGCGGCGACCCAGAACGCTGCCGAGGCGTACGGCGTGAAGGCGGTGCTCCTGACCGCCGGCCGGCCGGGGACCCCGTAGGAGGCACCACCCCCTCGAGAGGCAGCAGGTCTGGTCCGTCATCGCACCCGCGATGACGGCGTGTGGTCATCGTGGAGGGACTGTGCCATGACACGCCCAACCGAAGTCGACATGTTCTGCGACATCTGGCATGCGCAGGCGGAGAAGACCATTGCGCTGATGGAGCGGCTGCCCGCCGATCAATATGATTTCCGGCCCGATCCCGGCGGCCGCTCGCTGGGGGAGCTCGCCTGGCATCTCAGTGAGATTGACGCCTGCCTTACCTTCGGCATCGCCGAGGGACGGTTCAGCTTCGCCGACGAACCGCCCGATCTCAAGCGCCCGCGGGAGATCGCCCTGCTCGCCCCTGGCTATCGCAAGGTGCACGAGGCTGCGCTCGCCAGGGTCCGGGCGCTCCCCGGTGACGCCATGACGCGGTCGGCCACCTTCTTTGACGGGCGCGTCCTGCCGATGCGCGAGATACTCTGGGGTCAGCTGCTCTACCACCTGATTCATCATCGTGGCCAGCTGGTGCTGCTGTGCCGCCAGGCGGGGGGCGTGCCACCTGGCATGTTTGGCCCGAACCGCGAGGAAATGCAGGCGATGATGAAGCAGATGGAGGGCGGCTCGAGCTAGATCCTGCCTGTGTGCCCCGGGCGAGCTTCCGTCGTCTTCCTGTGACACCATCACCAAGGACATTCCATGCGTCGTATCCTTCCCGCGCTGGCCCTCCTCGCCAGCGCACCCTCGCTGTTTGCCCAGGCGGTCCCCGATTCGATGGCGCTGCAACGCTCGGTGGATGAATTGCGGCGCACCGTCGGGCGATGGAGCGTCACCACCGAATTCCTCGCTCCCGACGGGTCGGTCGCGCGGTCGGTGACCGGTCGCTACGAGTTTGCCTGGGTGGTGCCCAACCGGGTCGTGTCGGGGAAGAGCGACATCCCGGAGATGCGGCAGGTGTCGGGGATCCTCTTCTACGTGAACGAGGCAAAGCAGGTGATCGAAATGGTGGCAGTGGGGGGCGACGGCAACCTCTGGGTGATGACCGGCCCGCTGGGTGGCGATACGCGCTACTCGCAGGCGTATACCGCGCAGGACGGGGGGACCGGCCAGCTGCGGTTCACCAGCTACAACGTGTCCGCCGACGCCTTCGAGTCGAAGATGGAATACACCAGCGACGGCGGGAAGACGTGGACGCAGGGGAATCGCCAGCGGTTCACCCGCGCGCCAGGCCCGGGGTGAGGCGTCGGTCATCCCGGTCGTCGTGCTGCACTCCGCGACTGTGTGACTCCGTTCGCGTTCGTCGTCACTCAGGGCAAGAGCCCAACGACGCGCACGCTGGAGTCCGCATGCGAGACGAGTACCGCAAGAAACGCGGATTGGTCCACGAGAACACCGACCTGCGCAAGCAGGTGGCCGACCTGAAGCAGGCGGCTGTGGAGCGGCGCCGGGTGGAGGAAGGGCTGCGGCACGATCGGGATCAGCTCCGGATGCTGCTGGACCAGGCGCCGCACCCGCTCTGCCTGATGACGCCGGACGGGACGCCGCTCCTGGCCAACCGGCCGTTCGTGGAACTCCTCGGGTATGCATCGCTCGGGGAACTGGTCCGCATCGGCGGCGACCTCGGCGTCGTGGTGGGACGGCACGTGAGCACCGAGGGCAGCGGTCCCGGCGGACTGCGCGACGTGACCTTCCGCCGGTTCACCGGCGACTCCCTCGTCACCGCCGTGACGACCTCCTCCGTTCCCGGCACCGATTTGCTGGCCATCACCGTCTTCGCCACTCCCCAGGCCGCCTGACCCTCCCGGCGGCCTGATCGGGGGGTACATTCCGGCGTGCCTCCGACAGCCGACTCGAACCTCGTCCGCGCCCTTGGTCGGCGCGACCTGACCGCCTTTGCCGTCAACCGCGTCATCGGGGGCGGCATCTTCGGCATCCCGGCCGTGCTCTACGTCGCCGCAGGATCATTGAGCATCGGCGCCGTTCTCCTCGCCGGGCTCGTGGTCCTCGGGATCACTCTCTGCTTCGCCGAGGTCGGAAGCGCCTTCCGGGACACCGGCGGTCCCTACCTCTACGCCCACGAGACCTTCGGACCCGCTGTCGGCTTCGAGATCGGCTGGCTGATGTGGGTCACCCAGCTCGGCGGGTTCGCGGCGGTCACGAACCTGTTTGTGGACTACGTCGGGTGGTTTGCACCGGCGCTGGCGGGCGGGGCGGGGCGCATCGTGATCATCACCGCCATCGTCGTCTCTCTGACCGTGGTGAACATCCTCGGCGTCCGGCGTGCCGCCAGCGTCAACAACCTCCTCACCCTCGCCAAGCTCGTACCCCTTGCGCTCTTCGTGCTGGTCGGCCTGTTCCATGTCGATCCGGCCCTTCTCGTGCCCGCCGACGCGCCAAGCCCCGGGGCGATCGCTGGCGCGGTGCTGCTGGGCATCTATGCGTTCAGCGGGTTCGAGGTGCTCGGGGTGCCGAGCGGGGAGGCGCAGGATCCCGATCGGACCGTGCCGTTCGCGCTGCTCGCCGGGCTGGGCATCGTCGCCGTGGTCTATGTGGGCGTGCAGGTGGTGGCGGTGGGCACGCTGCCCGATCTTGGCGGCTCCGTGCGTCCGCTCGCGGACGCCGCGGAACGGACCTTCGGCCGGGCTGGCGCCTGGATGATGGTGATCGGCGCCCTGCTCTCCACCCTCGGCGTCGCCCATGCGATTCTCCTCGGGGCGGGGCGGATGCCGTTTGCCATGGCGGAGCGGGGCCAGCTGCCGCGGGCAATCGCCGCCGTGCACCCGAGGTTCCGGACGCCCCATATCGGGTTGCTGGTGTCGGCCGCCGGCATGCTCCTCTTCACGGCGGTGACGACCTTCGCCGCCGCCGTGTCCATCACGGTCGGGCTCCGGGTCATCATCTACATCGTGACCTGCGCGGCGCTGCCGGTGCTCCGGCGCCGCGAAGGCCGGGCCCCCGCCAGGTTCCGGGTGCCGGGTGGGTCCGCGCTGGCCGCGGCCTGCGTGCTGGTGGCGCTCGGCTTGCTGGCATCACGGCCGTGGGGGGATATCATACAACTGGTCGTTGTCCTTGCCATCGGCGGGCTGCTCTGGGCCGTCGGCCGACATCGTGTCGGCGTGCGGGAATCCCACTAAGGAGGGTCGCATGGGCCGCTCCATTTTCGGTGCCATGGTTGGCGTCGTCATCGGGGTCGTGATCGTCGCGCTGGTCGAGACGCTCGGCATGCGACTCTTCCCGCTGCCCGTCGGCATCGATCCGACCGATCCCGATGCGCTCGCGGCGGCGCTTCCCACGCTGCCGGTCGGTTCATTCCTGTTCATCCTCGCCGCCTGGTTCCTCGGCGCCTGGACCGGCGCCACGACGGCGATGCGGTTCTCCCGGGGCACGGCGCGGTGGCCGGGCTTCGTGGTCGGCGGGACCATCCTCACCGCCTCGCTCTACATGCTCTGGACGATTCCCCACCCGCGCTGGTTCTCGATCACGGCGGTGGCGGGGCTGGTGGCCATCACGCTGGTCGCGTCCCGGCCAGGCGGTACGTTCGCCCGGACCAAGGAGTGACCCCGATGGGCCTCTTGCTGCTGTTTGTGGCGCTGGTGGTCGTCTTCGGCATCTCCACCTTCAACGCGCTGACGCGCCTGCGGCAGCTGACCGCCAACGCCTGGGCCGACATCGACGTGCAGCTGAAGCGGCGGCACGACCTGATCCCCACGCTGGTGGCGACGGTGAAGGGACACGCCGGCTTCGAACGGGGAACCCTCGAATCGGTCGTCGAGGCGCGCAACCGGGCGGTCGGTGCAGGCGGTCCCGCCGCCGCCGGCGAAGCCGAACGCGTCCTGGCCGGCGCCGTCCGGCAGGTGTTCGTGCTGGCCGAGGCGTATCCCGAGTTGCGGGCGGCGGACAGCTACCTGGCACTGCAGAAGAACCTGACGGAGATCGAGGACCACATCCAGAACGCCCGTCGCTACTACAACGCGGTGGTCCGCGACCTCAACACCAGGATTCAGCAGTTCCCCTCCAACCTCGTGGCCGGACCCTTCGGGTTTCGGGAGGCCGAGTTCTTCGGCTTGAGCGACCGGGGAGAGGCCGCCGTGCCGGCCGTCGACCTGGATCGCAGGTCATGAGGCGCCTCGGCCTCGCCACCGCCTTGCTGCTCGCCGCCACGCCGGTGGCTGCCCAGCGGTCCCTTGCCATCCGGCAGTTCGATGCCGTCATCACCGTGAACCGGGACGGGATGGTGGACGTCACCGAGACGATTTCGGTGGACTTCTCCGGCAGGTGGAACGGACTGTACCGCACCATTCCGGTGAAGTACCGGACGCCGCAGGGGTTCACCTGGACCCTGCACCTCGAGGACATTCGCGCGACGGACCAGGCCGGCACGCCGCTCCGGATCGAGCGGAGCCGGGAGCGGCACTATCTCAAGCTGAAGATGTGGGTCCCCGGCGCGGAGAACGCCCGCAAGACGGTGATCCTCCACTACCGCGCCGCCAACGGACTGCGGTTCTTCGAGGACCACGACGAGCTGTACTGGAACATTACCGGTGACGAGTGGGACGTGCCGATCGAGGCGGTCACGGCGGAGATCAGGCTCCCGGACGTCGTGACCGGCATCCGGGCCATTGCCTTCGACGGCGCCTACGGCTCCACCGCCCAGCATGCCGAGGTCACGGCGTCGGGTTCGACCGTTCGGGTCGCGATGGAGGAACCGCTCGGCTTCCATGCCGGCGTCACCGCCGTGGTCGGATGGGACAAGGGGGCGGTGACGGAGCCGACCGCTTTGGACCGGACCAACGATTTCCTGGCTGCCAACTGGCCGCTCGGGATTCCGATCGCCGTCTTCGTCGGGATGTTCCTGCTGTGGCGGAAGGTCGGGAAGGATCCGGAAGAACGGCCGATCGCGGTGCGGTATGATCCCCCGAAGGATCTGACGCCGGCCGAGGCCGGCACCCTGCTGGACGAATCGGTGGACATGCGCGACATCACGGCCACCATCGTCGACCTGGCGGTGCACGGGCACCTGAAGATCGAGGAACGGGAATCGACGCACCTGTTCGGGCTGATCAAGAGCCAGGACTACCTCTTTCACCGCCTGGACCCGCCCCCCGAGGGGCGGTCCCTGGAGCGGCACGAGCGACTGGTGCTCGACGGGCTTTTTGAGCACGGCGCGCGCTCCGTGAAGCTCTCCGACCTCGAGAACGAGTTCTACACCGCCCTGCCGGGGATCAAGAACGCCGCCTTCGACCGGCTGGTCGAGCGCGGATTGTACCGGTCACGGCCGGACCGGGTTCGCACCTGGTGGACGGCGGGCGCCGTGACGCTCGGCGTGCCGGTGGCGATCGCCGGGGCGGCGCTCGGCGATCGACTGGGCATGGCGCCGTTGACTTTCATCGTCGCGGCGCTCTTGAGCGTGCTCATCGTCGTGTTCTTCGGGTACCATATGCCCGCCCGTACCGTGGCCGGCGCCCGGACGTATGAGGGCACGCGCGGATTCGAGGAGTTCCTCAACCGGGTGGAGAGCGACCGGTTCGCGCGGGTGGTGAAGACGCCGGAGATGTTCGAGCAGTACCTGCCCTACGCCATGGCCTTCGGCGTCGAGGCCAAGTGGGCCAGGGCGTTCGAGGACATCTACCGCGAGCCGCCGGACTGGTATGTCGGGACCAACATGTCGGGATTCAATTCCCGCACATTCTCCGCCCGGATCTCGTCGCTGTCCAGCCAGGCCGGAAGCACGATGAGTTCGGCCCCGCGGAGCTCTGGTGGATCGGGGTTCGGCGGGGGAGGGAGCTCGGGCGGCGGCGGTGGCGGTGGCGGTGGCGGCGGATTCTAGGGAGGGCAGCACGATGCCGACCGTGCAATTCACCGACAACATTCAGCGTCACGTTCCCTGCCCGCCGACGCAGGTCCAGGGAACCACCGTTCGGGAAGTCCTGGACGCCGTCTTTGCCGACAATCCGCGGGCACGCGGGTACGTCCTCGACGAGCAGGGCGCCCTCCGCAAGCACATGGCCATCTTCCTCGACGGCAGGATGATCCTGGACCGCACGTCGCTCAGTGATGCGGTTCAGCCCGACGCGAAGGTCTACGTCATGCAGGCGTTGTCCGGCGGATAACGCCGAGCCACCCGAAGGAGACACGACATGAGCAATCGGATCCTGGCCGCCACGCGCAAGGGGCTGTTCTCGATCGAGCGCGGCAAGTCACGCTGGACCGTCAAGAAGGTGCACTTTCTCGGCGATAATGCCACGATGGTCCTGCCCGATCCGCGTGACGGGTCGGTCTACGTCGCTCTCGGCCACGGACATTTCGGCGTGAAGCTCCATCGGCTTCGCGCCGGCGCCAGGAAGTGGGATGAGATCGCCACGCCGGCGCTTCCCGCCCGCCCCGAGGGCACCCCGCCCCGCATGGATCCGATGGGGCGACCCATCCCGGATACGGTGCAGCTGGTCTGGGCCCTCGAGGCCGCCGACCCGGCCCGGCCCGGCACCCTCTGGTGCGGCACTATTCCGGGTGGCCTCTTCCGGTCGGAGGATGCCGGAGCGAGCTGGGAACTCAATCGGGGTCTCTGGGACCACCCGAAGCGGCTGGAGTGGGTGGGGGGTGGAGCCGACTATCCCGGCATCCACTCGGTGTGCGTGGACCCGCGCGACGCCCGCCGGGTGGCGGTCGGTGTCTCGACGGGAGGTGTGTGGCTCACCACCGACGGGGGAATCTCCTGGACGATCAGCAGCCACGGGCTGCGGGCCGACTACATGCCGCCCGAGCAGGCGAACGATCCCTATTTCCAGGATGTGCACCGGTTGGTGCAATCCCCGGGGCAACCTGCAGAGTGGTGGATCCAGCACCACAATGGCGTGTTTCGCTCCACGAACGATGCGGCCCTCTGGGAAGAGCTGCAGATCCCGCCGAGTTCGTTCGGCTTTGCGGTGGTGGCACACCCGCGGGACAGCGGCACCGCGTGGTTCGTGCCGGGGATGAGCGACCAGCGGCGGGTGCCGGTCGACGGCCGGGTGGTGGTCACCCGGACCCGCGACGGCGGGCGGAGCTTCGAGGTGCTCACCAAGGGGCTGCCCCAGCGCCAGGCCTACGACATCACCTACCGGCACGGCTTGGACATCGATGCCAGCGGTGACCGGCTCGCCTTCGGGACGACGACCGGATCGCTCTGGGTGACCGAGGATCAGGGCGATTCCTGGAAGGCGGTGTCGGAGCACCTGCCGCCGATCTACTGCGTGCGGTTCGTCGAGGGCGGGTAGTTGATGGTTCGGTCGGTCGCAGTTGCCGTGGGGCTGCTTGCCCTGCCGCTCGCATCGGCTGGCGCGCAGGAGGCCCCGCTTGCGCCGGCGGTGGAGCAGGAGGTGGAACGGATCGCCGCGGCGGGATCGCTCTGGTCCGGGTTCGATCCACTCGCGGTCCCCCTGGCCATCTACGACGGGGAGCGGACCTGGCTCTTCCGCCATCCCGACCCGCCGGCCGGGTTTGTCCCGGTGGAGGGGACGAGCGGCGCGCGGGCCCGCCCTGGTCGCTTCGAGGCGGTGACCGCCAATACCAGCGCGGAGATCGGCGGGGTGATGACGGCCACGCTGCTGGTGAACGGCCCACAGGGAGAATCGCCCCCGCCCGAGCTGGCCGCCGTGGCGATCCACGAGGCCTTCCACGTCTACCAGCGCACCCATCACGCCGCCTGGCAGGGGAACGAGGGTGACCTGCTGGTCTATCCGGTGACGAATGCCGACCTTCTGGCGCTTCGCCGGCTGGAGTCGGAGGCGCTGCGACGTGCGCTGGCCAACGCCGAGGATGCCGGGGCTGCCTGCTGGGCCCGGGTCGCCATGAGGGAGCGGCGTGAACGCTTCGCCACCCTCGACTCCTCGTTTGTCGCCTACGAACGGCTGACCGAGCTCAATGAGGGGCTCGCCGCCTACCTGCAGCTGCGGGCCGCGGGAAGGACCGAGGTCGAGATGCCCGCCGGCGGCTTCCCGCCCGAGGCGGTCCGCCAGCGCGCCTATCACACCGGCCCGGCGATCGCCCTGCTGCTCGACCGGCTCAGTCCGGGGTGGCAGGCAGTGCTCGAAGCGCACGGTGACCAGTCGCTCGACAGCCTGCTCGCCGCCGCCCTGATCGGGGCGGCGACCTCGGCGCCCTGCGATTTCACGCCGGTGCAGGTCGGGGCCGCCAGGCGAGACGCGCGGATCGATGTCGCCGCGGTGACCGCCGGATGGGGATCACGCCAGCGGGCCTTCGAGACCAGGGAAGGGTGGCGGGTGGTCATCCAGTCCGCCGGGGGACAGCCGCTCTGGCCCCAGGGGTTCGATCCGCTCAACACCGACCGGGTCGAGGGTGCCCTGATTCACACCCGGTATCTCAAGCTCGGCAACGACGCGGGACAGATGACCGCACTGGACGACGAGGGGGCGGACATCGAGGCCCGGACCGAGGGGATCGGGCCGCACCCGATGTTCAACGGCATCTCGTGGGTGGAGATAGTGATGCCGGCGAAGCCGGTCGTCGAGGTGTCGAGGACACATCTGGTGATCCGCGCCCCGGGCTTCACGGCGGATTTCACGCACGCCGAGTACGACGTCGGCGGACAGCAGGTCCTCGTGCAGATGACCGCCGTCCCCTAGGCGGCCTCAGCGTCGCCTGGCGCTCAGGGGGTGCCGAGGTGGACGTCGCGGCGCACCGACCAGCTGGCACCGAGTTCCGTCAGGATTCCCGATCCCAGCACGGTGTCGGCCAGGGGGAACGCAAACCGCTCCTCCTTGGCAAAGTGCTCCCTGGCCTGCGCGACCGCCTCGAGCAGGGCCTCCCGCGCCGCCGCCGGGTCCTGGGATCCCTGCGCCCGTGCGAGCAGCCCCGCGATCGAGGTGTGCTCCGCCTCCATGGCATCGAGCAGCCCCCCGTCCGCGCCACCCTTCCGCATCCGGTCGAAGAGCAGGGCGTCCTCCAGCTTCGCATGCGTCACCAGCGCCGCGGCGAGCAGCGCCGCCTGTTCACGCACTTCGGCGGCGGAGGTGGTGTGGGGCAGGGTCTCTTCCAGCCGGTCGAACTGCGCGTAGAACGCGCCGTGCTCGCCGAGGAGCGCGTCGGTGATCTTCACGGAGTGACCACCACGCGGATCGCGTCGCCTCCACGCAGGGTATCGAGTGCCTCGTCGATCCGTTCCAGGGGAAAGCGATGGGTGACCAGGTCCATCAGGCGGACATGGCCCTGCCGCACCATCTCGATGGCCCGGGGATAGTCCACCGGCCGGCAGCCCAGTGACCCCACCACGTCGATTTCCCGGAACATGACTCGGCCGGCGTTGAGCGGGAGTGTTTCCGGACTGTAACCCACCAGGACCAGGCGCGCGCCCGTCGCCAGAGAGTTCAGCGCCAGTTCCTGGGTCACTGCCTTGCCCACCGCCTCGAAGGCCACGTCCACCCCGCCGCCGCTCAGCCCGCGGATCTCCTTGTCCACCTTCTTCGTGGTGGCCGCGTTGAGCACCGCGGTCGCCCCGAAGCGCATTGCCGTCTCCAGCTTGGCATCCTTGACGTCCACCGCGATGACGCGCGCGCCGACCGCCGAGGCGATCTGGACCAGGGAGAGTCCCACGCCGCCGCAGCCGAACACCGCCACCCAGTCGCCCGGCATCACCTTGCCGCGCCGGACGACGGCGTGGTAGGGCGTCGTCACGGCATCGGCGATGATCGACCCCTCGACCAGCGGCACATCGTCCGGCATGTGGACCACGTCCTTGGCCGGGACCGCCACGAACTCGGCATACCCCCCGTCGATGTGGTTGCCGAGCATCTGGCTGTTCTCGCAGATGTTCTCCCGGCCGGACCGGCAGAGGACGCAGTGCCCGCAGGCGAGCACCGCGGGGATGAGCACCCTGGTGCCGGCGGCAAGGACCGTGACGCCGGATCCGACCTCGGTGACCGTGCCCGCCACCTCATGCCCGAGAATGATCGGCGGCGGCTTGAAGGTGGGCGTTCCGTGGTCGAGGTAGTGCAGGTCGGTATGGCAGACGCCGCAGCCCGCCACCCGCACCAGCACTTCGCCTGCCTTCGGCTCCGGCGTGGGGAGGTCCTCGATGGTAAGCGGCTCGTTCGGGGCACGAAAGACGGCGGCCTTCACGCGGATCTCCGGGTGTAGAGGATGCGGTAGAGCTGCAGCGCGGCGTGACAGTCGCCGCACTCGTCGCGCAGGTCCTCGGCGGCGGGGAGTTCGAGCCGAACGTCGAAGCCGAGTTCGCGGTAGAGGGCGACCGACTCCTCGAGCCGGGCGCCCACGGCGATGAACCGGCGCTCCCAGCCCTCCGCCTCGAGCGGGTCCGGACCGGCGTCGCCGGGTTCGAGGACCGGCAGCGGCCGGCCCATCAGGCGGCGGCGTGTTCGGCGGCGCGCCTGGCGAGTCGCTGCTGTCCGAGGACGGCGGCGCCGATGGCGGCGGTGAACTGCTGCAGCGGGTCGGGCGGCACGTTGACCTCCTGCCCCAGCTCCTCCCGCAGCACGCGCACCATGGTCGGAAAGCGCATGATCCCCCCGACGAGGGTGATCTCCGGCTCGAGCCGGACCCGCTTCATGAGCTGGACCGACCGGGCCACGAGGGACACGACGGCTCCGTGCAGGATGTCGCCGGCCACCCGCCCGCTGGAGACGTGGTTGATCACCTCCGACTCGGCGAAGACGGCGCACACCCCGGAGATCTGCGCGGCTTCCGCCGACGCCGCGGCCACGGCGCCGATCTGTTCCGTGCCGAACCCGAGGTAGCGGGCGGTCTTCTCGAGGAAGGCGCCGGTGCCGGCCGCGCACTTGTCGTTCAGTCGAAATGCCGCGACGCGACCCCGGTCATCGAGCCGGCTCGCCTTCATCGTCTGGCCGCCCACGTCGAGGACGGTGCGGGTCCGCGGGAAGAAGTGCCGGGTGCCGCGGCCCTGGGCGGTGAGGTCGGTGGCGTGCAGGTCCCGGAAGGGCACCTGGTAGCGCCCTGCCCCGGTGCTGACCAGGTAGGCCACGTCGTCGCGCACCGCGCCGGCATGCCGGAGCAGGGCGTCGTAGGCCTGGCTGGCGGCCGCGTCGAGCCGGAAGCCGGTGGGAACCATCGCGGTCGCCACGAGGGTGCCGGCGTGGTCCAGCAGCGCCGCCTTGGTGTAGGTCGAGCCGACGTCGATGCCTGCCGTCAGGGTGGTCATGCGCTGGCTCCTGCCGGGGCCGCCTGCCCGGCGATGATCCGGTCCATGGCAAAGAGGGCGGCGCCGAGCGCCCCCATGTAGTGGGAATCCTCCCCGACCTGGAGTTCCATCCCCAGCAATTCGTTCAGCACCGCCACCATCGCCACGTTGCGCGCCACGCCGCCGGTGAAGGTGATGCGCTCCTCGACCCCGACCCGGCGGAGGAGCGAGACCGAGCGCGCCGCGATCGAGCGATGGACGCCCATGAGGATGTCCTCGAGCTTCTTCCCCTTGGCCGCCCAGCCGAGGACTTCCGATTCGGCGAAGACGGTGCACGTGGTGGAGATCTTGACCGGGCGGGTGGCCTTCTGGGCGACTGCGCCGAGCTCGCCCAGCGGAATCTCCAGGGCGAAGGACGCCGCCTGCAGGAACCGGCCGGTGCCGGCGGCGCACTTGTCGTTCATGCAGAAGTCGAGGACATCGCCCGTCTCGGTGACCCGGATCGCCTTGGTGTCCTGCCCGCCCATGTCGAGGACGGTGCGAGTGCCGGGAAAGAGATGCGCGGCGCCCCGGGCGTGGCAGCTGATCTCGGTGACCTGGTCGTTCCCGAACGTCACCTTGTAGCGGCCGTATCCGGTGCCGATGACGTAGCCCACGTCGGCTTCCCGGACCACCCCGTCGTCGAGCGCCGCCTGGAAGGCCTCTTCTGCGGCCGTGACGACGTTGGCACCGGTCATGATGAGCGACCGCCCGACGATCCGGCGCGCCTCGTCGATCACGACCGCCTTGGTCTGTGTGGACCCGACGTCCACGCCGCCAGCATATCGCATCATTCCTCCCGTCAGGCGGTGGTCGCGGCGGACCGCAGGCGCTGCGACCCGAGCCCCTCGAAAAAGGCGTCGATCCGGTTCTTGAGCTGGGCCTCCGAGACGACCCGCCGGTCCATCATGTCCGATTCGATGTAGAGGCACTGGATGTCCCGCGCCTTCATGACCGCCTTTCGGCTCCCGGCCAGGCTCGTGGACACGGTGCGGCAGCTCTTGACGGGGTGGTAGACGATCCCGTCCGCTTCGTACCGGTCCACCTGCTCGATCAGCGACTGGTCGTGAAAGAGCATGGCGTCCCCGGCGTGGCCCACCCCGACCAGCACCCCTTCCGCCAGGCTCTCGATCGGCCGGGAGAGGTCGTACTGGAAGCCCAGGTCGAGTCCGCCCGCCGCAAACCAGAGGTAGCTGGACGCGACGAACACGCCACCCTGGTCGGCGAACATCTCGTGGAACCGCCGGAAGATCGGGTAGCAGGGCACCCCGACGAACAGGAGACGATACTGTTCCTCGGCGAGGGTGCCGAGCCGGTGTGCCGCCTTGTACTCCATTTCCTCGACCAGCCGCTCGAAATACTCCGCCCCCTCCCGCGTGCCGCGGAGCGCGTTCAGCACGCCGAGGTACACCGTCCCGTCCACCAGGGCGTTGAAGAGGGCCGGCCGTGTCTGGTTCAGTTCCAGCACCCGCTTCCAGGCCGCCGCCATCCGGTTGGTGAAGTCGAGCACCTCCCGGAGGCGGTCGAGGTCCAGCGACTTGCCGGTGATGCGCTCGCACTCGGTGATCAGTTCCCGCAGCTGGACCTCGAGGTAGCGGCGGTCGCGCTCGAAGTCGTCGGACCCCGGTGCCGCCCCGCCCCCCACGCGGCGCGAGCCCGGGATGTCGAGCGTCACCATGGGGATCTTGTAGTACCGCTCCCAGAACTCCGCCCACTTGACGTAGGTGTTGCAGGCGTTGGTCGCGAGCGCGAGGGCGGGCTTCGGCAGGCGGCCCATCGAGTGCTTCCCGCCCTGCAGCTGCATCGCCACGTCCGCCTTCACGTAGCCGCAGACGTCGGGGGAGTAGCCGTAGTCCTCGGCCATCCCGAGGTACTCGTGCGCCACGTGCCGGACCGCCGTCTGCAGGGAATTGATCTCGGGGAAGACGAGGTGCATGTCGAACGCGCGCAGGATCTCCGCCAGGCTCCCCATCACGAAGACGTAGGCCGCCGTTTCCTTCCGCTCGGCGGCGGTGTCGAGCCGGGCGAACCAGTCGCGCATCAGCCTGGCGCCCTCCACCGCGCCCCGCCCCACAAGGTCCTGTTCCGCGATCATGGTCCCTCCCTAGTCGAACAGGATGCTCTCGACGAACGTCTCGAGCTGCAGCTGCATCTGGTCAAAGCCCGACATCTTCTCCTCGAACTCCGTCACGAAGTACGGGATCTCCTCTTCCTCCAGCGCCTTGGTGTACGCCACCTGCTCGTCCAGGCCCGGCTCGCACATCTTGGCCGCGGCGAGGATGGCCGCCTGCGCGTTGGCGCCACGGATCCGGTCGAGGAGCATCCGCTCCTTCGGCTTGCGGGTGTCGTGCTGGACGGGGCTGTAGGTGGAGCCGTCGATGTAG
The DNA here is from genome assembly GCA_024641745.1 of Gemmatimonadota bacterium. Lineage (GTDB taxonomy): Bacteria > Gemmatimonadota > Gemmatimonadetes > Gemmatimonadales > GWC2-71-9 > SPDF01. The sequence goes on from JAHECL010000001.1 coordinate 21,514, forward strand.
GCCCGGGCGAGGGCGGCCAGCGGATCGCCCTCCTGCTCCACGTCCCGGACCAGGAAACGGAGGCCGATCAGCAGGTCGTCGTCCACCACGTAGCAGGACTGGCCGATGACGGCGAGGAGGTCGAGCGGGGGCTGTTCGCAGAACCCGCCCTCGAGGACGATCCGGATCTTGTCCTGGGGTCTGGCGGTCCGCGCCCGGATCTGCGGAAGCAGGGCGGCGAGGAGCGCATTGTGTTCCTCCCGGCGCAGCACGGCCCCGATGGCCATCAGCACATAGGACTGGTCGACGGGGAGCAGCCACGGCGTCTCCCGCTTGATGGCGTAGAGGTCGCGAAGGAGGCGACGGTTCACGTTGAACACCGCCACGGAGCGCCGCAGGTCGGCGTCCGTCACGCGGCGACCCGCCACGCCCTCGATGTCGCCCAGGAGCCGGGCATATTCGTCACGAAGCCATCCGGCGGATCCGGCGGAGTTCACGTTCTGCGGCAGGTAGAGGATCTGGGCGGGGTAGGGCAGGTTGCGCGACCAGACGCCGGCGAGGTTGCGCGCCGCGTCGCAGATCGGGTGGGTCACGAACAGGTCGAGCGGCAGCCTGCCGTCGAGACAGACTTCCAGCGAGCTGCGCAGGATCGAACAGAGGTAGGAGCCGAAGTGGGAGTCGGCCAGTCGCATCTCGACCGGGGCCCCGCGCACCTTGACCGGCAGCATGCCGGCGGCGTGGGCCAGTTCCTCGGGGAAGTAGACCTGGAAGTGCCCCAGCACCTTGCCGCCCGACTCCTTCCACGCGTGGATCGTGGGGAAGGAGGGGTCCTCCAGGAGGTCCTGGCAGGCGCCGATCGCCGCGTCGAGCGGCAGGGCGCTGACCGCGGCGACATCGAAGGCGGTGGCGGTGGTGCTCATGACGGTTCCTTCCACACCGGGGGCCGCTTGGCCATGAAGGCCGCGATCCCCTCGTGCGCGTCGGGGAGTTCCATCAATTCATCGAGGTAGAGCGCCTCGGCCGCCTCCAGCGCGGCGCCGAAGGGGAGGGCTTCGCCCATGGTGACCGCGCGCTTCGCCAGCCGGAGGGCAGGACCGGAGCGGGACGCCATGTCGGCGAGGGCGGTGTCGATGTCGGCGCCGAAGGCGGCAGTCCCGAAGACCCGGCTGACGAGACCGATCCGCATCGCCTCGGCCGCCCCGATGGTCCGGCCGGTCAGGATCAGGTCGAGGGCACGCTGGCGTCCGATCAGGCGGGGCAGCAGCGCAGCCGCGACCGGCGGAAAGACGGCGAGCTGGATCTCGGGCTGGCCGAGCTTCAGGTCGTCGCGCGCCAGGACCATGTCACAGGCCAGCGCCAGTTCGCAGCCCCCGCCCAATGCCGCGCCGTGCACGACGCCGACCACCGGCGCCTCGAACGCCAGCAGGCGCCGGACGATCCCGTGAAACAGTTCGAGCATCCGGCCGACCCGGTCGGCGGTATGATCGGCGACGTCCACCCCGGCACAGAACGCCTTGCCGGCGCCCGCAAGGGCGAGAAGCTTGAGCCTGGGGTCCGCCGCCGCGTCGACCAGCGCGGTGTCGAGCGCCTCCATCAGGGCCAGGTTCAGCACGTTCACCGGGGGCCGGTCGATGACGATCCGCCCGATGCCGCCTTCGCGCGTGTAGCGGGCCCCGGTTGCCGTCGCGGGCATCAGCGCCTGGCCGTGCGGGCGCCGGGGGCCGCGTCCAGCGCCCCGCCGCAGGCGCCGCAGAACGAGAATCCGGTCGGGATCCCCTTGGCGCCGCAGGACCCGCAGTCGACCTGGTAGGGCCCCCAGAGGAACTCGCTCGAGGTGTCGGACGCCGCCTTCTCCCGGAGCTTCATGTAGCCGGCGGGACGCTTCTCGACGAAGGCGCGCATCCCCTCCCACGGCTCGACGCCGGTGTAGTGGGTCGAGAGCCAGTCGCGCGCGTGGCCGATCGTCTGGTGCCAGGCGAGTTCCTTCCAGAAATTGACCTGCTGCTTGGTGTAGCGCTGGCACTCGGGGAACTGCTGCAGGAGCCGGGCGGCAAGGTCCTGCACCGACTCGTCGAGCTTCGAGAGGTCGATGCCGTAGCCGTCCTTCCCCTTCTGGGCCAGGGCGATCTGCTCCACCGTGGCGCCGGTGATGAACGCGCCATCCTTCGTGACCGAGGGCACCACCCGGTTCACCAGCCCCCATTCGAGGGCCTGCGCGGCGGGGATCCGGTTGTTCAGGAGAAGGATTTCGCGGGCGCGGCGGTCGCCGACGTGGATCGGCAGCCATTGGGTCGATCCCCCGCAGGCCACGCTGCCCACCCGGGTGCCGACCTGCCCGACCCAGGCGTGCTCGGCCATGACCGCGAGGTCGCATGCCAGCTGCGACTCGTTGCCGCCGCCCGCCGCCATCCCGTTGATCCGGGCGATCACCGGCTTGCCGGCGTTGACCAGGCTCTCGATCCACGCCCGGAAGAGTCCCATGTACTTCCAGTAGTCGCGGGGCCGGGCGGTGTAGGCCTCCTCGTACTCCTTCACGTCCCCGCCGGTGCAGAAGGCGGCATGCCCCGCGCCGGTGATGACGATGACGCCGATGGCGTCGTCGAAGGAGGCGTCCTGGACCGCCGTGGCCAGTTCGCGCAGCGCCTGGGTGCTGTAGGCGTTGTAGTTGTGGGGACGATTGATCGTGACGGTGGCGACCCAGTCTGCCTTGCGGTACAGTACGTCCTCGAAGTCGAAGGAGGCGGCATCCCGGGATTCGAATTCACGCATCGGCGGTTCCTCGTGGCGTGGGGCGGTACCCTAGGCGGCGGCGACGATCTCGTCGCCTTCGGCGCAGACCTCGGCGACATATCGCTCGGCGGGGCCCGCGAGGACGTCGTGGTAGCTTTCGAAGAGCCGTGCGGCGGCTTCGCCGTGCCAGCCGGCCGGGAGCAGGGGCCTCGGCAGGTACGGGTCTTCCAGCGCGAACGCGCGATACTCATGCACCAGGCGGAACCGGCGGCGAAAACAATCGGCCGGCGACGTGCACGGCGCATGGATGCCGGCCTTCGCGCCGGTCATGCCGCACTGGCTGCACTGCTCGAACTGCCCCTGCCACCGGGCGACGAAGGCGGCGTAGCGGCGGTCGAGGCCCGCGAGGTCCCAGCACTGCGCCACCAGCCGTTCGGGGCTGGCATGGGCGAGGTGGGCCCCGCGGAAGACTTCGAGGTGTTTGGCGATCTTGAGTTCGGCGGCGATGTCGAGGAGTTCCGCATGGACGTCGTGCGGCGAGATCCACACCCCGCTGGTGAGGGACCCGCAGCCGAGCCACGAGAGGCGTACCCGCAGGGCGTCACGGAGGCGACGGCGGGTCTCGGGGATCGAGAAGATGACGAGGGACCACTGGCCGTCCCACTCGTCATCGGTGGTGGGGTGGTAGATCCGTTCGCGGCCCTTCTCGAGCAGCGTCCGGCCCTTGGGCGTGAGACCGTACCAGCTCCGGGTCCCGCGCTTCTCCGTGGTGAGCCAGCCCTTCCGCGTCATGCGGGAGAGCACGGTGCGGACCGCCATGGGGGAGAGCCCGAGCTGGCCGAGGAGGGTGATCAGGCCGGCGGTCCAGACCGGCTGGTCCCGCTCCAGCAGGTAATCGCCGAAGAGGGTGAACACGAGGTCCTGGGAGCGGAGACCGAGGGTGATCTTTGATGCCATTATAGGAACGCTCGTAGAAAGAGTGACATATAACACTCTTGCTACGAACGAATGTGTAGTGTCACATTATGGATGTCAAGAGCGACGGGCCATCGGGCCATCGGGCAGGCTTCAGGCAGGCGGGAGGTGGACGTGGGACTCTATTTCGAGGACTTCGAGAGTGCCGGGGAGCATGTCACCGAGGGGCGGGTCATCAGCGAGGCCGATGTGCGCGCCTTCGCCGACCTTTCCGGTGACCGCAACGCGATCCATCTCGATTCGGCGGCCGCGGTCGCGGCAGGATTCGACGCGCCGATCGCGCACGGGGCGCTCGGGCTGGCCGTCGCCACCGGCCTCGCCAACCAGCTGGGCCTGACGAGGGGCACGCTCGTCGCCCTGGTCGGGGTCAACTGGCGGTTCCGCGGGCCGATCGTCCCGGGCGACCGGGTCACCCTGCACCTTCGGGTGGCGTCGCGTCGGGCCACCGGCAACCCCGCCCGCGGCCTCGTGACGCTCGCCGCCGAGCTCCGGAATCAACGAGGCGAGGTGGTCCAGGACGGGGAGTTCATCGAGCTGATTGCAAAGCGCCCTTCACCGGCGGAGGACAGATGAGGACGGTACTCCTGGCTGCCGCGGCAGGATTGCTCGCAGTCCCGCCGGCGGCCGCCCAGACTCCTTCGGGCTGGCGGGCGCACGATCTCGCGCGCCCGCGCCCTCCCCTCGTCACCCCCGGCGGGGCCGCCGTCCTGGTGCCGCCGCCCTCGGACGCGGTGGTGCTCTTCGACGGCGCCGGGGTGGACGCCTGGAGGAACGCCGACGGGGAGGCTGCGGGATGGGTGGTGCGTGGCGGGGCGATGGAAGCGGTCCCGGGGTCCGGGTTCGTCTTCACCCGCCAGGAATTTGGTGACGTGCAGCTGCATGTCGAGTGGGCCGCGCCCGCGCCCCCGAGAGACTCGGGGCAGGGGAGGGGCAACAGCGGCGTGTTCCTGATGGGGAGCTACGAGCTGCAGGTGCTCGACTCCTACCACAATGACACCTACCCGGACGGGCAGGCGGGGGCGGCGTACGGCCAGTACCCGCCGCTCGTCAACGCCTCCCTGCCGCCCGGGACCTGGCAGTCCTACGACATTGTCTTCCGCCGGCCGCGCTTCGATGCCGGGGGAGTGCTCCTCGAGCCCGCACGGATGACCGCCTTCCAGAACGGGGTGCTGATCCAGGACAACGTCGTGATGTGGGGGCCGACCAACTGGCTGCAGGCGAATCCCTACGTGGCCGGTGCGCCGCGGGGCCCGATCGCCCTGCAGGATCACGGAAACCCCGTCCGATATCGCAATATCTGGGTGCGGCCCCTCCCGGAGGGTCCGCCGCCGCTCGCGCCGACGCTCCCGGCGGCGGTGGGGGTGCCGTCGGCGGTCATCGACAGCCTGATCGGCACCTATGCGAACGGCGGGACGGTGATGGTGATCAGCACGACGCCGGCCGGGCTGACGCTCACGCTCCCCGAGGGACGATGGCAGCGGCTGATCCCGCTTTCGCGGACGGAGTTCGCTCTCGGTAGCACCGCCGCCACGCTCACCGTCGCTGCCACCACCAGGGGGCGTCCGGCCAGGCTCACCTTCCGGATGGGCGACACGGTGTTTGATCTTGTCAGGGTTGCTGGTCCGTCAGCCGGGCCGTAGCGAACGCGGCCGGTGTTGGTCGCATCGAAGTGTATGTATCACGACGATGCAGGCGTATCGAGACGTGGCGCTGCCGGCTCCAGCGAGCCGCTTCCATGATTTGCTAAGCTGTGTTGCTGCAATGGCTTGAAATTTCGAGGCCGAGTGGCACCGGCGTTGCCTCAATGCGTGCATCCTCTTCCGACAGGTCGCGATGCAGGCTGCCGTGGCACTCATGCTGCTCACCATTCCTTCCCCAGTCTCTGCGAACCCAGTTGCCGACACGGTAGTGGCCGCGCCGGCGCCGCATCTCGGGCCCGTACCGATCCCGGCCTCGCTCCTTCCCGATGGGCCAGCGGCCGGCCCCGCGTCGACCGGGCAGGACACCACCAGGCGGACGGCGGCGATCGAGTACAGCAGCTTCTACGGCACCAGGCTGAAGATCCATCAGGTGCTGAGCTATACGATGCTTCCCCTCTTTGCGCTGCAATACGCCAGCGGCAACCAGATCCTCGAATACGGAAACGCCGCGCCCGACTGGGCCCAGAGCGTGCACGGCCCGACGGCGAGCATGCTCGCCGGTGTCTTTGCCGTGAACACGGTGACGGGCGCCTGGAACCTCTGGGACAGCCGGAAGGATCCGGCCGGCCGCAGTCGCCGGTACGTCCACTCGGCGCTGATGTTCATCGCCGATGCCGGCTTCGTCTACACCGGCGTGCTGTCGAGCCAGGCCGAGACGTCGTACGACGCACGCCAGCAGCACCGGAACATGGCGATCGCCTCGATGAGCGTGGCGACGGCAAGCTGGCTGATGATGCTGCTCTGGAAGGATTGACCGATGCCGATCGTCGACATGCTGGCGCATCTCGCGGAGCCATGGGCCAACGCCTATGACAATTCGAAGTTCCTCATGAACGGGGTGATGTTCAGTCACATCGGCGGATTCCTGCTGGCGGGTGGCCTCGCCCTCGCCGCGGACCGGTCGGTGTTCCGGGCCACCGGCGCCGACGTCGCGGTCCGCCGCCTCCACGTCGCCGAACTCAACGCCATCCATGTCCCGGTCCTCATCGGCCTGGCGGTCTCCTTCGCCAGCGGGTTCCTCCTCTTTCTTGCCGACGTGCCGACCTTCGCCACGGCGCCGGTGTTCTGGGTCAAGATGGGATTCCTCGCGGCGCTGCTGGGGAACGGCGCGGCGCTGCGCCGGACCGGCCACCGTCTGGCCAGCGGGGAGATGTCGGAGCGGTCGTGGCAGGCACTCCGCCGCTCGGCGGCTGCCAGTTCGCTCCTCTGGGTCGTGGCGGTGCTGACTGGCGTGATGCTGGTGAACCTGTGAGCGGCCGGGAGTGTGGTGCCTGCCCCATCGAGGGGCGGCGGGAGTTCCTTCGCGCCGCGGCCTCGCTGCTCGCCACCTTCGCCGGCCTGGGTGCCTCCCCGGCCGTGGCGGAGGCGCTGGCCATCCGGCCGGGGAGCGCGTTGCGGGTCCGCGGGGGCAACGCCACCTATCCGATCCCCGACGCCGATGGCGCGATGATCGACAGGCAGGAACAGGTGATCCTGGTGCGGTTCGACGGGAACCTCTACGCCTTCAACCTCTCCTGCCCGCACCAGAACACCGCGCTCAAGTGGGAGGCGAAGGACCAGCGGTTCCAGTGCCCGAAGCACAAGTCGCGCTACCAGCCGGACGGCACGTTCATCTCGGGGCGTGCGACGCGCGGCATGGACCGGCTCGCCATCCGGCGGGCCGGGGAGACGGTGGTGGTGGATGTGGACGTGATGTTCGAGGAGGACAAGGACCCCGCGGGGTGGGCCGCGGCCAAGGTGACCCTCTAGCGGGGTCAAGGAGCCGGCATGTGTGACGGATCGTGTGGCGGCCGCGCGCTCTCGCGGCGTGCCTTCCTGGAGGATACCGGCCTGGCGGCGGTCGCGGCTGTGCTGGCCTCGGCCTGCGGCAACGGCGTCTTCGGCGGGGCCTTCGGACCGAGCGCGATGGTGGATCTGAGCGTCTCCCTGAGCAGCTTTGCCCCCCTTGCCACGGTTGGGGGCATCGCCCGGGTGGACGGCAACTCGGGGCCACCGGTGGCGGTGTATCGGAGCGCGGCTGACACGTACCGGGCCTACTCGATGGTCTGCCCGCACGCCGGTACGACCGTGAATATCCAGGGCGGCGGGTTCCGGTGTCCCAACCACGGCGCCACCTTTGCGGCGACGGGAGTCTGGACCGGCGGGCAGAAGACCGGCAACCTCTACGAGCTGACGGTCGTCTACGATGCAGGTGCCGGGAAGCTCCAGATCACCGGGAACGCCCCCGGCGGTGGTGGTGGCGGCGACGGCGAGGACGACGACTGACCTGGCGGCTCATTTCGCAGGGGCGGGGTCGATCCGTCGCACCCGTCCACCCGGCCCGACCATCCAGCCCCGGCCGCCCTTGCCCATCCCGACGCTCCAGTAGTTCAGGGTGTCGATCAGGGTCCAGGACCTGGCATCGTCCCAGGAGATTGCGGCCCCCTTCGGGCCGACTGCCACCAGCGCCGACCGCCCGTTGTCCAGCGAGTACGCCGCGCCGTAGACGGCACCCGGGAAGGGCGGCGGGGTGCCCTCCTCCCAATTGACTCCCCCATCCGACGAGACCGCCACGTTCATCAGGGTGGTGTCGGGCTTGGCGATGTTGCCGCCCAGCACCACGCCGTGGAGGGTGTCCCGGAAGGCCACCGAGGTGATCCCGGCGGAGGCGTTGCTGGCGATCGGCGTGTCGGCGCTCCGCCAGGTCTCGCCCCGGTCCGTCGTCCGCCAGACGCGCGCCTGCCCGTCCACCGCCGCCCCGGTCCCGAACCACGCAAACCGGTCGTTGCGGGCCACCAGGCAGGTTCCGCTGGCCGCGAACGAACCCTCCCCGACCCGGGCAGGGGGACTCGCCGCCTCGGCCATCAACCGCCAGTCCTTCCCGTTGCGCGTGAAGAGCAGCGGGAAGAACCCATCTACCCCGTCGCTCATTGCCACTCCGTGCTTGTCATCCCAGAACGCCATGCAGTCGTAGAACGCCTGCGAACTCCCGTTCCTGAACTGCTGAGTCCAGTTCTGCCCGCCGTCCTCGGTGTAGTAGATCTGTGAGGCCGGACCATTCCCGGCGCTCATCAGCCAGGCGCGCTTCGCATCCAGCGCATGCAGGTCGCGGAACTGGAGCGAGTCTCCCCGCGGCACGACGCCGACCGTCCAGCTGGCTCCGCCATCTTCGCTGCGCGCCCAGGTGCCGCCATGCCCGCTGACCCACACCACCTCGCTGCTGACCACGCTCACCGCCTGCAGGAGGTTGGTGGTGGGGACGGTCTGGGTCGTCAGGACGGGAGGCGCGATGGCGGTCGGGTCGACCAGGATGGGCGGAGACGCAGAGGAACAGGCGAGCAGTGGTCCAGAGACAACGGTGACGGCCAAGAGGAGGAGACGCATCGGTGCTCCAGGGCGAATGGTCAGTCTCGCCGGCGGGCGGCGGGTTCCGGGGGCGCGGAAAAGTCGGCCTCCGCGGGCGGGCGGAAGCGCAGGTCGAAGGCGAGGAAGAGCATCTTCGAGAATGGCAGGAACACCATTGGAGTGACGACCATCAACGCCGCCCCGCCGATGGTGATCACCTTCCACGGCGGGGACGGCCAGGTGGCCATCACCACCGCCGCGGCGGCGCCGGCGAAGAGGAGCTCGGTTGCCACGATGTTGAACATATACGACCCGACCCAGTAGCCCGATTCACCACGCTCGAACCGAAGTCCGCACCGGGGGCAGCTCGGCGCGAACCGGAACCAGGAAAGGAGAGCCGGCCCGCCGCCGCACGCGGGGCAGCGCAGACGAAGCGCCCGGGACAACAATTGCACGGTCGTCACGCGGCATCGTCCCGGACGACCATGATCGGGGCGTCCTCCGGCAGCCAGATACCGGGAAAGGCGCGCACATCGGCGGTCGACAGTTCCCGTGGCGCGCCACCGGTGACCGTCTGCAGCCCGTCGTGGCCGAAGTGGAGATAGTACAGGGTCGGTCCGGCGTTGCGCGCGTGCTCCGCCACGAATGCCGTGAACTGCTGCGGCCAGTAGCCGCGCGGACGCGGCCGGCGCTCGAGGCCGCGGCGGTGCGCCTCCAGCGCCTGGATGACTCGTGTTCTGCTGTAGTCGAGGGCGCGGTAGCGGACGCGAAGCCTCGTCTCGTCCTCGCCGGGCACGGGCAGCCGCTCCGTGACCAGGTCACACGAGCAGCTGCCGCGGAGGATCCGGGCGACCGTCTGCGCGTCGTGATGCCGCTCGCGCAGCGGCCCCTGCTCATTTGGGGGAAGGAGGTCGGCCGTCAGCCCCGGCGGGAGCATGGAACGCACCTCGCTCAGGGTCAGCGGGCTGGCGACGTAGAGAAAGAAACACATGGGCGGTCACGGGAAGTGGGTGTGCGCCGGCTGGCGTCCGGCTCAGGCGCCCGGATCCGGGCGGCGCCGTGCGCGTTCCGCCCTCCCCTCGAGAATCAGCGCCGCCGCCTCACCGGATGGGCCGCCGCGCCGGACCAGCTGCTCCAGCGTGGCCGCCTCTTCGTTCCGGAGCTGGGCGGCGAGCATCACGATCGCCTGCCCCCGCGCGATGTCCTCCCGGCGGGCGAGAAGGTCGGTCCGGGCCCGCCAGGCCATGGCGGCGATGCCGAGCAGACAGGCGAAGAAGAGCGCCAGGCCCGACCAGGCGTACGCCGGCGGGACGACGTTCTGGAACGCGGCCATGGCCGTCCCCAGGGCCACGATGCCTGCGACGGCGGTCAGTCGCACCAGGACGCGATTCTGCATCTCCACCGTCCGGCTAGATCGGGAGTTCCTCGCGCACCAGCACGAGGATCGCGGCCAGCGGCACGACGAGGAATTTCCGCTCCTCGAAGGTGATCTCCACCGCCGCCTTCCGGAAGAAGATGGCGGTATCTCCGGGCTTCGCCTGCATCGGCCGGTGCCGGGTCCCCTCCCGCCGGGTCGCCTTCCAGGGCTCCTCGTCGAGGGCGCTGAAGTCGGGCATCGGTTCGCCGGGTCCCGTCGCGACGATCAGTCCCGCCTGGACCGGCTGGCCTTCCAGTGCCGACGCGGGAAGGTAGAGCCCCACCCGGGTCCGATCCTCCCCCTCTTCGGGGGTGATCAGGACCCGGTCGCCCACCACCAGCAGCTGCTTCTTCGGAAAGTCCATCGGCACTCCAGGGGACGGCCTACGCCTGGTGGATGGTCACGAGCTCGGTCACGCGCAGCCGGCGGACCATGCGGGGCAGGCGCAGCTCGACTTCGTCACCGATGCGGCGGTTCACCAGCGCCCGGCCGAGGGGAGAAGCGAGCGAGACGTGCCCTTCATCGAGGTCCATCATCTCGGCGAGCACCACCATGTAGATGTCGGTTTCCTCGCTGTCGAGGTCAAACACCGTGACCTTCGAGCCGAGCCCGACCCGGTCGGTCGGGGTCTCGGTGTTGGCCAGCTGGTGGAGCTGGTTCAGCCGCTGATGGAGCTGGCCGAGCCTCGCCTGCACGAATTGCTGGCGTTCGAGGGCGGCCTTGTACTCCGAGTTCTCCCGGAGGTCACCCATCTCCACGGCCTGGGCGATGGCCTGCGGGAGGGTGATGGTCAGCTCGTGCGTCAGGGCCTCGATCTCTCGACCGAGCTTCTCGCGCATTTCGGTGATCATGGGCGATTCCAACAAAAAAAGGACGTGCCCGAGAGAAGATCTCTCTCCTCGGGCACTCTCGATATTCTCTCACCAAAGATGCGGTGTCAGGGCCGATTTGGACAGGTGCGGCCCTAAGCGTCCATTTCACAACCATTTACCGGCCGACCCACCTATCCTGCCATCTCCCCCAGCAGCGCCAGGGCCTTGTCCACTTCTTCCGGCGAATTGTAGATGTGGCAGGCATGACGGACGCCGACCGGGTCGCCCATGCTCCGGACCCGGATCCGGCCCCGGGACCAGAGGTAGTCCTGGATTTCCCCACCCGTCCTGTTTTTCAGGCCGTAGACCGTTGTCCCACAGGTCAGGTCCGGATGGGTCGGCGAGACGATCACCGTCCCGGGGATGGCAGCCAGCCCGGTGCGCAGCTGCTCGGCCAGCGCGACGTCCCGCTGCTCGATCCGGCCGGAGCCGATCTGGTTGTGGAAGTCCGCCGCGACGCCGAGGCCGATCAGGAGGCTGAGGTTGCCGGTGCCGTACTGCATCAGCCGGAACATCGGGTCCGTCTCGTTGTCCCAGGCGCTTGAGGGGAGGGTGGCCCACAGCTCCTCCTGCCGGTCGGGACGCACGTACAGGAGTCCGGTGCCCTTCGGGCCCAGCATCCACTTGTGGGGTGAGGCGTAGAAGGCGTCGCAGCCGAGGGCCTGCACGTCCACGGCGATGTGGCCGAGGGACTGGGCACCATCCACGACGCTCCAGATGTTGCGTTCCCGGGCGAGGGCGCAGAGCCGGGCGACCGGGTAGCGAATGGCCCGTGAGCTGGAGATGTGGGGGATGGCCCAGACCCGGGTGCGGGAGGTGGTGGCGGCGAGGTAGAGATCGATCAACTGGTCGGGAGACGCCGCCGGCGCCGGGACGGTGATCTGTCGGACGACGATGCCGTCCCGCTTGGCGCGGAGGTCGTATCCCTTCCGCCCGCCCGGATGCGCCTGGTCGGTGACGACGACTTCATCGCCCGGCCGGAGGTCGAGGCCATTCGCGACGAAGTTCATGCCGAAGGTCGCGTTCTGGGTGAGCGCGACATCGCGTCCTGCGCAATTGAGGACCGTTCCCAGCTGGTCGCGGTACGCCATTTCTGGGTAGTACCCGGTGAAGAAGTTCTCGCTGTCCCCCTTGTAGTCCCAATCGGCGATGTCCCGGTCGATGTGCTGGAGGCTCGTGAGGACGGCTTCCTGGACGGCCCGCGGGCTGGAGCCCAGGGTCGCGGTATTGAAGAAGGCATCGGTGGTCGGGATGGTGAACTGGGTGCGGAGTTCCCGCCAGTAGGCTTCGTCGCGGAGTGCCCCGAATTCCGCAGGCATCCGTGAGGCCGGGCGCGCGGCGAGAGTGTTGCCGAGCCGGGGCCAGGCCACGGAGACGGCGAGCGGGGCAGAGAGCAGTCCGAGGAAGGAGCGGCGAGTGGTCACGGGGCACCGTTGGAAAGGGATGCCACACAATTGGGCGCGGAGCGACGGACCGCAAGCCCCCTCTGCCCAAATCGGTGCCGCGGCCTTACCCTCAACACCTATGCGAATCCCCGTCCTGTGCCTGGCCCTGCTGCCCGCCGCCCTCAACGCGCAGGCCTCGGTGGCCAACGCCGACTCCCAGCTGGTGGCGCCCGACCTGGTTGCGGAACAGCTGCTGGTCGATGTCCGTGCCGTCGACAGCACCATCCGGGTCGAGGTCCGGTATGCCGGTCCGAACAACTTCACCGGGGCCCCCCTGCCGGGGTACCAGGCCAATCGGGCGCTGCTGCGCTGGGAAGCGGCGGCGGCGCTTGCCCGGGTGCAGCAGCACCTGGCCGCGGAGGGACTGGGGCTCAAGGTCTGGGACGGGTACCGTCCCGTCCGTGCGACCCTCGGGATGGTCGCCTGGACCGAGCGCACCAACCAGACCTGGCTCCTCGATTCGGGCTACATCGCGCGCCGGAGCCGGCACAACCAGGGGGTGGCGGTGGACCTGACCCTGGTTGACCTGCATTCCGGGGTGGAACTCCCGATGGGGACGCCGTACGACACCTTCGGCGATGCGGCGCACACCGCCAACGCCACCGGGGCGGTGAAACAGGCGAGGGACCATTTCGTAGAGGTGATGGCCTCCGAAGGATTCACCAATTACCCCATGGAGTGGTGGCACTTCTCGTACGTGGTCGAGGATCCGGTTCCATTCGACCTCGTCATCCGCGCCGCTCCATCCACCTCTCGCTGACGAAGACCTCCATGACCCCAGTCCGCCGGCTCGCCCTCATCGCCACCCTCCTCTGTTCACTCCCGGCCATCCTCCCCGCCCAGGTCGGCTCCCCCGCTGGACCCGTGCCGGTGGAGTACCTGACCGCCCGGCGCGCGGAGCTCCTGAAGCGGATGGGCAACGGGATCGCCGTCATTCCCTCTGCCGAGAAGCGGAGCATCGAGGGAGACTATCCGCAGGACAGCGACTACCGCGAGAACAATGATTTCTTCTACCTGACGGGCATCGAGTCACCGGAAAGCTGGCTGGTGCTGGTGGCCAGGGACACCCTGGCCCCGCAGATCTACCTCTACCTCCCGGCACGGGACTCGATGGCGGAACGGTGGACCGGTGCGCGGCTTGGCCCCGGTCCTGAAGCGACCCAGGTCACCGGGATCGATGACACCCGGGACGCCGCCCTGGCGGAGAAGCAGCTACGCAGCATGGTTCGGACCAGCAAGGCGCGCGGGGGAAGCCTCTACCTGCTCCTGGGGCAGCAGGCGGCGAGCGACACCTTCTTCCAGCAGCTGGCGCTCGGGAGTGGGGCGGGGGTGACCGACCTGCGGCCCTCGCTGGCGGCGATGCGGCTCGTCAAGGACGCCGACGAATTGCGCCGCATGCGCATGGCCATCGACGTCACCGCCAAGGGGCACGTGGCCGCGATGCGGGCGGCTCACCCCGGGGCCTGGGAATACGAGCTCGAGGGGGTCGCGGAGGGCACCTTTCGCAGCCTCGGTGCCGAGCGCCTGGCCTATCCCAGCATTGTGGGGACCGGGATCAACGCCACCACCCTCCACTACGACAAGAGTCGGAGCCAGCTGCAGGCGGGGGAACTGGTGGTGATGGACATGGGGGCGGAATACGGCTTCTACGCGGCGGACGTGACCCGGACCATACCCGTCACCGGGAAATTCACCCCGCGTCAGCGCGACATCTACAACCTTGTGCTCGCCACCCAGCAGGCGGCGCTTGATTCGATCCACCCTGGGCAGACGATGTCCCGGCTCGGCCAGATCGCCCGGGCGTACATGAAGGAACACTCCGGCGACCTCTGTGCGCCCGGGACCTGCGACCGGTACTTCATCCATGGACTCGGGCACTGGCTCGGAATGGACGTCCACGATGTCGGCGCCTATGCGACGCCGCTCGCGCCCAACATGGTCTTCACCGTCGAACCGGGCATCTACATCCCAGGAGAGGCGCTCGGTGTACGGATCGAGGACGACGTGGTGGTGACGGAGACGGGGTACGAACTCCTCTCCGGCGGGGCGCCGCGGACGGCGGCCGATGTCGAACAGGTCATGAAGCGGAAGAACTGAGCTTCCACGCCGCGATGTTGCGGCGAATCTGGCGATCGTGGATTTCCAGGTGTTCGGCGTAGGCCCGGAGCCAGATCTCGGCGCCGTAGGCCCCCGCCTCGGTGTGGGTGCCGGTCCGGGCCCACTGCGCCTCCGTGAGCCGGTGGAGCAGGGGAACGGTGTTCGCGCGGACGGCGACGACGGTGGCCATCGCCAGGTCGAGCGGATGCGAGTGATAGTCCATTGTCTGGGCCCACCGCGCCTCATCATATCCCACGATCGTGGGATGCCGTTCCCCCAGCACATAGCGGATGCGACCGTGGCTGTTGACCTCCGAGTCCGCGCAATGGACGATCACCTCGTGCACTGACCACTTGCCGGGCCCGGGGCGCCACTGGAGTGCTTCGGCCGGTGTCGCCGCCATGGCGGTCGAGATGAGCGCCGGTCCTTCGGCGTAGCGCCGGATGCAGTCCAGGCGTTCGGCGGGGGTCATGACGGGCTCCTGGGTGGGGGAGATGACGGCGGCCGACGGTCGGCCGGCCTCAAGAATAGGCCGCCGTCCCGGGAAGGGCGACTGTGCGCCCCGGGATTCGACCCGGCTCGATTCATTGACGCGGAGGCCTCCAGACGGTAAAATGCTGTCTGCATCACCACTTATCCCCAGCATTTTTCGCCGAACAGGACCAACGGAATGGCCCTCAGGACTCCCTCCCTCCGGCGCGTCGCCCGGTGGGTGCCAGCACTGTGTGTTGCCCTGGCCATGCTCGTGCTGGCCGGGTGCTCGCCGGACGGCTACCCGCAGACCACGCTGGCCCCCAAGGCGGACTTCGCGGAACTGCTCGACAAGGTGTTCCGGCGGTCCTTCCAGCTGGCCACCATCGTCTTCTTCCTGGTGGAGGGGGCGCTGGTCTGGGCCCTGTTCCGCTTCCGCGGCAAGCCGGGTGACGCCGAGCCGGAGCAGACCCACGGGAACGCGATGCTGGAGGTGGTCTGGACTGTCATTCCCGCCGTCATCCTGGTCTTCATCGCCATCCCGACTATCCAGACGATCTTCAAGACCGCCGAGGCCCCCACCGACAACCCGCTCGTGATCGAGGTGACAGGTCACCAGTGGTGGTGGGAGTTCCGGTACCCCGAATACAACCTGGT
Organism: Gemmatimonadota bacterium; assembly: GCA_024641745.1. GTDB lineage: Bacteria > Gemmatimonadota > Gemmatimonadetes > Gemmatimonadales > GWC2-71-9 > SPDF01. Next base: position 37,181 of record JAHECL010000001.1, read on the forward strand.
CACCGCCGGCGACATGCATGTGCCGGTCGGCCGGACGGTCGACCTCCGGATGACCACCGGCGACGTGGTCCACAGCTTCTGGACCCCGCAGCTGGCCGGCAAGCGGGATGTCTTCCCGAAACGTGACAACCGGCTCTGGTTCCGGACGGAGACCGCCGGCCTCTACCCTGGCCAGTGCGCCGAGTTCTGCGGCACCCAGCACGCGCGGATGGCGTTCCAGGTCGTGGCCCAGGAACCGGCCGAGTTTGACGCCTGGAGGACGGGGCTGGCGGCGGTCGGCGCGCCGGCAGACTCGGGGGCGCCCGCGCCCGACTCGCTGGTGGCCCAGGGCCAGCAGCTCTTCGCCATGAAGGGCTGCGTCGGCTGCCACATGGTCACGGCGGTGGGCGCCCCGACGATGGTCGGCCCGAACCTGGCCGGCATCGGGAGCCGGACGATGATCGCCTCGGGCTGGCTGCCCAACACTGACGAGAACCTCGCCCGCTGGATCATGAACCCCCAGGCCGTGAAAGTGGGCGTCCTGATGCCCAATCTCGGCCTCAATGACGAAGAAGCCACGGCGCTGGTAGCGTACCTCCGGTCGCTCCGCGTGGCCCCTGCCCCTGCGGCGGTCGCGACGACCGCCGCCGGCAACTGACGAGAGGGTACGCGATGTCCACGATTGCGATGGGACATGCCGGGACGGAAGCCGCCCCTGCCGAGAAGAAGGGACTCTGGAGCTGGATCACGACCGTGGACCACAAGCGGATCGGGATCCTCTACGGAGTGACCGCCTTCCTCTTCTTCCTTATCGGCGGGCTCGAGGCGCTGCTGATCCGGTGGCAGCTCGGGGCGCCCGACAAGACCTTCCTCAGCCCCGAGGCGTACAACCAGCTGTTCACCATGCACGGCACCACCATGATCTTCCTCGGGGTGATGCCGCTCTCGGCGATGTTCTTCAACTACTTCATCCCGCTCCAGATCGGCGCGCGGGACGTGGCGTTCCCGCGGCTCAATGCGTACAGCTACTGGGTCTTCCTCTTCGGCGGCCTCGTCCTGAACGCCAGCTTTCTGTTCAACGCCGCGCCGGACATGGGGTGGTTCGCCTACGCCAACCTGACCTCGAAGCAGTTCAGCCCCGGCCTGAACGTCGATTTCTGGATCATCGGCCTGCAGATTCTCGGCATCGCCTCGCTGGCCGCGGCGGTGAACTTCTTCGTGACCATCATCAACCTCCGTGCGCCCGGCATGAAGATGATGCGGATGCCGATGTTCGTCTGGATGAGCCTCATCACCCAGGTCCTCCTGCTGCTCGCCTTCCCGATCATCACGGTGGCCCTGGTCCTGCTGATGCTCGACCGGAACTTCGGTACCCACTTCTTCGTGCCGAGCGGCGGCGGCGATCCGGTGCTCTGGCAGCACCTCTTCTGGCTCTTCGGCCATCCCGAGGTGTACATCCTCATCCTGCCGGCGTTCGGCGTGGTGTCGGAAATCCTGCCGGTCTTCTCGCGGAAGCCGCTCTTCGGGTATGCCGCGATGGTCTTCTCCGGCTGCTTCATCGCCTTCCTCGGGTTCGGCGTCTGGAGCCACCACATGTTCTCCACCGGCATGGGCCCGATGGCGGACACGGTGTTTTCGCTGGGAACGATGCTCATCGCCATCCCGACCGGCGTGAAGATCTTCAACTGGATCGGCACTGTCTGGGGCGGCTCGATCCAGTACAAGACCCCGATGTACTTCGCCCTCGGCTTCGTGGCGATGTTCATCATCGGCGGCCTGTCGGGTGTCATGCACGCCTCCCCGCCGGCTGACCTGCAGCAGACCGACAGCTACTTCATCGTGGCGCACTTCCACTACGTGCTCTTCGGCGGCAGCATCTTCGCCCTCACCGCCGGCGCCTACTACTGGTTCCCGAAGATGACCGGCCGGATGCTGAGCGAGTCGCTCGGCAAGGTGCATTTCTGGCTGATGTTCCTCGGGTTCAACCTGACCTTCGCGCCGATGCACATCCTCGGCCTGAACGGGATGCCGCGCCGGGTCTACACCTACTCCGCGGGCATGGGCTTCGAGTTCTGGAACGCCATCGAGACCGCCGGGTCGCTGGTCCTGGGCTTTTCCTTCCTGGTGTTCATCTGGAACATCCTCCGGTCGCTGAAGGCCGGCGAGGTGGCCCCGGCCGACCCGTGGCATGGCGCGACGCTCGAGTGGTCGATCCCCTCGCCGCCGCAGGAGTGGAATTTTGCGGTGGAGCCCACGGTGGACGGGCGGGATCCGCTCTGGGAAGAGCGCCGGGCGAAGGGCGGCACGCTGCCGGAGCCGGAGCGCGTCAGCGGTGCGGGCATCCACCTGCCGAGTCCCTCGTACTGGCCGATCGTGACCGCGTTCGGCACCGCGATGACGCTCGTCGGCTTCCTGATGCACGTCACCCTCTGGGTCATCCTGGCGGGCCTGGCGATCACCATGCTCGGCATCTTCTCGTGGGCCTTCGAGCCCGCGGACCACTAGACACTCACGACTGAGACGGACGGTCCCTTGGCGCACGACACCGCACACGCGATGCATCCCCCGACGGCTACCGGGCTCGACACCCGGAAGCTGGCGATCTGGACGTTCATCGGGTCGGAATGCCTGTTCTTCGCGACCCTGATTTCGAACTATCTCGTGTACAAGGGGCAGAGCCTGGTCGGGCCGCTCCCGCACGAAACGTCCCAGTGCATGCTGCACGGCCAGATGGCCACCTGCGAGCCGATCTTCGAGATCCCGCTGGTCACCTTCGGCACCGCGGTCCTGCTCTTCAGCTCCTTCTTCGTGGTGCTGGCGCTCAACGGCGCGCAAAAGGGGAATCGGAAGCAGTTGATCGGCTGGCTCTCCGCCACCGTCCTCTGCGGCCTCTTCTTCGTCGGCATGCAGGTCTACGAGTTCTATCACTTCTTCCACAAGGGGCTGGGCTACACGACCAACCTCTTCGGGTCATCGTTCTACACGCTGACCGGGTTCCACGGCACCCACGTGACCCTCGGCGTGATCTGGCTCGCCACGGTGCTCGTCCTGGCCATCCGCGGGAAGTTGCCGCCGGAGAAGGCGCTGAACCTCGAGATCGCCGCGCTCTACTGGCACTTCGTGGACGTTGTCTGGATCGTGATCTTCCCCGTCGTCTACCTGATGAGGTGATCGGCATGGACGCCCAAGTCGCCACGCACGAACACGCCCATCCCGGCCCCGCGCTCTATCTGAAGGTCGCGGTGATCCTCTTCGTCATGACTGCGCTCGAGGTGCTGGCGTTTGAGGTGTCGCACCGGTCCGGCTGGCCGATGCACGGCCTGGTCCAGCCGCTGCTCAACGAGATTCTCATCATCCTCTCCGCCGCCAAGTTCGCGCTGGTGGCAATGTTCTACATGCACCTGAAGCAGGACAGCAAGATCTTCAGCGGTCTGCTCGTCTTTCCGCTGATCATTGCCGCGGTCGTGATTCTCGCGCTCCTGCTGCTCTTCGCGTACCTGCGGGCGCAGCATCCGGGGATGTAGCCCGCGCGGTGCCTGCAGGTCCAGCGGCCCCGCCCCGGCGGGGCCGCTTCGTCTTCCGCCCGTGAGGATCCATGCGCACGCTCCTGGTCCTGCTGCTGACGATTGCCGGTGTCTCGCCCGTCCTTGGCCAGGGCACGCGGCCGCCGAACTTCGACTCCCTTGCGGCGGAGGCGACGGCCTGGCTCCAGGCGTACCTGAGGATCCGCACGGTCAACCCCCCGGGCAATGAGACCGCCGGCGCCGAGTTCCTGCAGGCGGTCCTGGCCGGCGAGGGCATCGAGGCGGAAATCTTCGAGTATGCCCCCGGGCGCGGCAACCTCTACGCGAGGCTTCCCGGAACCGGTGCCAGACGACCGATGGTGCTCCTCAGCCACATCGACGTGGTTCCCGCCGACTCCGCGCTGTGGCGTGTGCCGCCCTTCTCCGGGGCCATCGTGGATGACGCCATCTGGGGGCGCGGGGCGCAGGACACCAAGGGGCTGGCGATCGTCCAGCTGGCGACGATGGTGGCGCTCAAGCGGCGGGGGATCCCGCTCTCCCGGGACCTCATCCTGATTGCCAACGCCGACGAGGAGATAAGCTCGGAGGGGTCCCGCTGGTTCACGGCGCAGAAGACCGAACTGGTCCGGGGCGCCGAGTTCCTGCTGAACGAGGGCGGCGACAACGTGATGGGGGCGGACGGCAGGTCGGTCTCCTACGGGCTCGCCGCCGGCGAGAAAGTGCCCTACTGGTTGCGACTGACGGTGCGCGGCGAGCCCGGTCATGGCAGCCGCCCCCATCCGGGAAACGCCGCCCAGCGGTTGTCCCGGGTGCTGGGCCGCATCGCCGACTGGGAGACCCCGCTGGTGCTGACCCCGCCCGCCGCCGCGTACCTCGAGGCGCTTGCCACCAGGGAACCCGACCCGGTCCACCGCGCCTGGCTGGGGGATCCGGCGGCGGCGCTGCGCGATCCGGCCGCGGTGGCCTGGCTGACGGCCGACCGCTACCAGAATGCGATCCTCCGGAACACCGTCTCGATCACGGTGCTGCACGGCTCGTCCAGCACGAACGTGATCCCCGCGGAGGCGTCGGCCGACCTCGATGTGCGCCTGCTGCCGGGCCAGCGACAGGAGGACTTCCTGGTGCAGCTGCGAGAGGTCATGCGGGACACGACGGTCGTGATCGAGGCGATCTCGACCCCCCGGACTGCCATTGCCTCTCCGGTGCGGGGTCCCGTGGTGCAGGCGTTTTCCGACGCGGTGGAAGCGATGGATCCCGGTGCGCTGGTCCTGCCCAGGATGCTGACCGGCTACACCGACAGCTACGACTACCGCCGCATCGGCATCGATGCCTACGGGATCGACTCGTGGCGCGCCACCGAGGAGGTGCACGCGACGGTCCACGGCACCAACGAGCGGGTGCCGGTCGCTGAGGTTAGGTTCGGGGTGGAGTTCTACTACCGCCTCGTGGAGCAGCTGGTGCGCTGACCGGCGCACCGCCGGGCGTCCTCCAGGTCGTGAGGTTCCGTGATCCGCTTATTCTGGTACTTGCTGATCGCCGCCTTCATCGGTGCCCTGCTCGTCGGCGCGTCGTATGCGGCGGCGTACGCGCGGATCGGTACGATCCTCGGCGCGCCGCCACCGAAGATGGGCGAGCGATCGGCGACGTTGCTCTGGAAGGGCGCGCCCGAATTGCCGGGGCATCCCAGGGTCTGGCGGTTCACCTTCGGCCCCACCCTCATTCCAGGGGCGAAGTCGGTCAGGATCTGGGTGGATCCGCTCGGGCGGATCGTCCGGATGGAGCCGCGGGACCTGGAGGCACGGCTGGCGGGGTTCCACGACCGGGGGTACTGAGCCGGGGAAGCCCCTGATCAGGGGCGGGTCAGCGCGATCGCGATGGTCGTTTCGAATGTCGCTGCGTACCCAGGTTCGAACAGCGCGAGGCCCGCCTCCTTGAGGCGGGCCTCTTCGTTTGCCTCGAACCGGGCGAGATCGAAGGGCCTGGCGGGCAGGGCGGCGTACGCCGGGAACTCGTCCTGGATGGGACACCCGTTCGGCAGGAGGCGACCATCATGCGACTCGAGCCCGAGCCCCATCATCCGGCAGACGGCGGGCCGCCCGGCATAGACGGCGCAGGCGCCGTCTTCGAGGCAGGGACAGGGCTCCTGGGCCAGGGCGTCACAAAGCGCGTCGAACGGGGCCTCGCCCAGCGTGCCGACGTCGTGGGGCGCCGGCCAGGCGGGCGCGAGCGCCAGCTGCCGGGCAGCGGATGCCCGGGCGCGTTCGAGCAGCGCCTCGCGCCGTCTGGGCGGCAGCGCGGCCACGGTCTCCCTCAGAAGGAGGATGTCGGCGGCGGAGATGTCGAAGGGACCGTGGCAGCAGGCGGTGCAGCCGGTGCGGCAGGGGATGACGCCGGGATGCTGCCTGCGGGCGTCGGCGGCGCAGGCATCGAGCGTCTCGAGCAGGGCGCGATACCGGCGCGCCGCCTCGCTCATGCCTTGCGGAGGACGGCGAGGGTCAGGAAGAGCCAGCCAGCCATGAATGCCACGCCGCCAACCGGCGTGATCGCGCCGAGGGCACGGTTGCCGGTCAGCGCCATCGCGTAGAGCGAGCCGGAGAAGAGCACGGTCCCGAGTACGAACAGCCAGCCGGCAGCCAGGACGAGGAATCCCGGCCACCGGGTGACCGCCTGCGCGACGACCAGCAGGGCGAGGGCGTGGTACATCTGGTAGCGGGCGCCGGTTTCGAACGCGGAGAGCATCGAGGGCTCCAGCTGCGTCCGGAGGGCGTGGGCGCCGAACGCCCCGGCGGCGACCGCGACGAAGGCCGAGAGGGCGCCCAGGGACGCGAAGCGGCGTTCAGCGTTCATGGTGCTGGGCCGCCGCCTTCCGTGGACGAGCACGGTCGATCCATCCGCCGATGGCCGCCAGCGCGGTCAGCATGACGATCGCCCCGATGCCGATGGCGGTCACGATCGGCGGGGGCGGGCCGAGGGTGGTGGCGACATACGCCGCGGCGAGCAGCGCGGCGAAGCCGACCGCCAGGAGCGGCCGGACTTCGTGTTTCCGGGTTCCCCCGCCGAGATAGAGCGCCAGGCCCAGGCCGAGCAGGCCGAGTTCGACGGTGAAGGTGAGCGGGATGCTGTTCCAGAGACCGAGGCCGATCTTCGCGCTGTCTCCGCCTGCCAGCGGCAGGTCGGGGATGTGGACAATGGCGTCGAGGAACCAGTGCGACGCCACGGCCAGGCCCACGATCAGGGCGGCCCGCCCGTGGCGGCTCGTGTCCTTGGTCGGCCAGGTATACCAGGCGGCCGCGGCGGCGGCAGCCCAGAGTCCGGCGGCGAGGAGACTGTGGGTAATCGGATAGGAGGTGAATTGCAGGGGGGAGGCCGCGGTCCAGCCGGGATGAATGATGACGCGTTCCCAGCCGAGGAGGATGGTGGCGCCCCACGCGATGTCCACCAGCTGGACGGCGACGAAGAGCGTGCCGAGCGACAGCCGCGGCTCGGCGCGCTTCAGCGCCAGCGCCACTCCGTAGTGTCCGATGAACATCGGCTCAGCCTTCCGCGGTCTTCAGGGACTCGGGCGAGACCGCCATGCCCATGGCGTGGTACCCGTTGTCGACGTAGACGACGCTTCCCGTGATCGCCGCCGCCATCGGGCTGGCCAGGAAGGCGGCGGTGTAGCCCACGTCGCTCGGATCCATCTTCCGGGGGAGCGGCGAGTTGGCGGCGCAGTACTCGATCATCATGTCGATGAAGCCGATGGCCGAGGCGGCGCGGGAGGCCCAGGGGCCGGCGGAGATGGTGTTGATGCGGATGCCGAATCGTCGGCCGGCCTCGTACGCCAGGGTGCGGGTGTCGGCCTCGAGCGCCGCCTTGGCGGTGGACATCCCGCCGCCGTAGCCCGGGACGGCACGTTCACCCGCCATGTAGGTCAGGGAGAGGAACGAGCCGCCCTCCCGCATCAGGGGGCCGAAGTTGCGGACGAAGGAGACGTTGCTGTAGGCGCTCACCCCGATGGCGGAGAGGTAGCCGGCGCGGGACGTGTCGAGCAGCTGGTTCTTGACCTCGGGTCCGTTGGCGAGGGAATGCACCACGATGTCGATCGGGCGGTCGCCGAAGTCACGCTGCAGTCCGGCGGCGATGCCCTGGATCGTGAAATCGCCATGGTCCCTGTATCGCTTGTTGTCACGGGTGTCGGCGGGCACATCGGCCATCGAATCGAAGGCGGCGTCGAGCGGGTAGATCTTCTCGAACGCCATCTTCCGCCCGTCGGAAAGCGTCATCGACTCGTCCATCTTGCCGCGCTCGAGCAGCTTCTGGAAGATGCCGAGGGCGGGGGGCCAGGTGCCGAGGCAGATGGTGGCCCCGGCCTCGGCCAGCGCCTTGGCGATGGCGAACCCGAATCCGCCGTCATCCGCCACACCAGCCACGAGGGCGCGCTTGCCGCGCAGGTCGATCGGAAGCATGCGGGACGTCCCATGAGAAGAGGATGCGGTAATCTACCCCTCCCCGTATGGAGAGGTAAGAAGTGGGCTATTCGTTCCGGAGCGCGTCGAGTGGCGTCCGCCGGAAGAGGTCCACCGAACTCCAGATGCCGGTGCCGGCGGTGAGGGCCACCACCCCGACCGCCAGGAGGAGCATCGGCGCGGCCGGCACGGCGAATTGCGTCTCGAAGAGCCAGTGGGCGAGCGCCCAGGCGCTCCCCAGGGCGAGGACAAGCCCTGTCAGCGCCGCCAGCGTGCCCAGGGCGAGGTACTCCGCCACCGCCACGCGGATCACCTGTGCCCGGCTGGCGCCCAGGGTCTTGAGCAGGACGGTCTCCCGGAGCCGCTGGGCGCGGCTCGTCGCCAGCGCGCCGAGCAGGACGATCAGCCCTGCCCCCAGGGTGAAGATCGCCATGAACCGGATGGCGGCGCCCACCTTGCCCAGGATGTCGTCGAGCGCGCGCTGGACGGTGGAGAGGTCGAGCGCCGAGATGTTGGCGAACCGTTCCACGACGGCCCGCTGGACGAGGCCGCGCTCCGAGGCGCTGTCCACCCGGACCAGCGTCACCAGCGTCTGCGGCGCCCTGTCGAGCACGCCGGGCCGGAAGACGACGAAGAAGTTGGTCTCGAAGCGGGCCCAGTCGACTTCGCGGAGGCTGGTGACGCGGCTCGGGATCGGCACCCCCTGCACGTCCCAGGTGATCTCGTCTCCGAGGCTGACCCCCAGTTCCTCGGCCAGCCCTGCCTCGACGGAGATGGACGCTGGCGCACCCGCGGAATCGGATCCCTCCCCCCACCAGCGGCCCGCCGTCACCCGTTCACTCGCGACGATCGAGTCGCGATAGGTCGAGCGGTACTCCCGGCGGAGCGCCCAGCCCGCCGGCTGGCCGTCCACGTCGGTAGTGTCGCGGGAGTAGTCCTGCGCCGTCTTGCCGTTGATGGACTGGATCCGCATCGGGACGATGGGCACCGCCGGCGTGGGATCGAGGCCGCGCGCCCGGAGGAGCGAATCCACGCCCGCCGCCTGTCCCGGCTGGATGTCGAACAGGATCAGGTTGGCGCGCTTCGAGCCGCCGTCCACCCGGAGCGAGCGGAGCAGGTTGTGCTGCACCAGCAGGAGCGTGGCGAGGAGGAAGGTGCCGAACCCAAGCGACAGGACCACCGACACCGTCTGGTTGGCCGGCCGGTAGAGGTTGGCCAGCCCCTGCCGCCAGACGTAGGCCAGCCGGTGCGGAAACCAGCGGCGCAGCGACCGCACGAGGAGGAGGGCGGCTCCCCAGAGGCCGGCGATCGCCACCCCGATGCCCCCGGCGAAGGCCAGCCCGCGCGGCAGGCTGTCGGCCTGCACGATGGCCATGAGCACGACGCTCAGCATCAGCGCCACGATGGCGACGGCGATCCACCGATCGCGCGGCGGACGCCCCGCCGTCTCGTAGGGCCGACGAAGGGTGGCGAGCGGCGAAATCCGGCGGACACCGAGCAGGGGAATGAGCGCGAATCCCACGGCGGTCCAGAGCCCGAGGCCGATGCCGGTGGCCAGCGCGGGCCAGGAGACCGACGGCGTCACCGTCACCGGAAGGAAGTCGCCGAGTACCCGGGGCAGCGCCTGTTCGACGCCGAGTCCCAGCGCGGCGCCGAGCATGCTCCCCAGCAACCCGATGCCTGCCGCCTGCACCAGGAAGAGCGCGAACACCGTCCGGCTGCTCCCGCCGAGGCATCGGAGGACGGCGACCGTCTCCATCTTCTGGCGGATCAGCACATGGATCGCGCTCGCCACGCCGAGTCCGCCGAGCAGCAGGGCCACGAGGGCGACGAGACCCAGGAAGCGTCCCAGTCGCTCCAGCGCGTTGCCGAGGCTGCGCTGCTCATCCTGGACGGTCCGCACGCGCACCCGCTCGGGGCGGAGGCGGGGGCGGAGGGAGTCGGCGATCGACTCCACTGCCGCGCCTGCCGGCAGCCGGAGATAGGTGTCATATTCGGCGCGGGCGCCGAACCCGAGCAGTCCGGTCTCCGGCACCAGCGCCCCGGGGATGAAGACACGTGGTCCGAAGGCGGTGGCGATCCCGACGTCGCCGGGGACGTGATCCACCGTGCCCGCGATCGGCAGGCGCAACTCGCCCAGCGCGAGGGTATCGCCGACCGAGGCGCCGAGCGCCGTCAGGAACGCCGGATCGACCAGCGCAATGCGTTCCCCCTGCAATCGCGGCCAGCTGCCCGCTGGAGAGGTGGTGATCTCCCCGAAGAAGGGCCAGGCCCCCTCGACGGCGGTCACCCGGACCAGTCGCACCCCGGTGCGGGTGGGGATGTATCCCATGGCGCCGAAGGTGGTGACGGTGGCGCGCTCCCGACAGGGCGATCCGCCCGCGCAGGCCAGCGAATCGGCGAGGGCGCGGAGGGAATCGGTGGGAACCGACCGGGATGACAGGAGCAGGTCGGCGCCGAGGAGTCCCCGCGCCTCGACGGTGATGGCGGACCGCAGATTGGCCGTGAAGGTATTGATCGCGACGAGCGCGGCGGTGCCGGTGGCGATGGCGGCCACCAGCAGGAGCAGGCGCCGCCGTGACGCCCGCCCCTCCCTCCACGCCAGGCGCAGCAGGGCGCGCAGCGTCACGCGGGGGTGTCCGAGACGAGGCGTCCGTCGGCCAGCCGGAGGATGCGCCGGGCGCGGCCGGCCAGTTCCGGGTCGTGCGTCACCAGCACGAGGGTCGTGCCGGCCTCCCGGTTGAGGTCGGTCATCAGGTCGATGATCCCGGCGCCGGTGCGCTGGTCGAGGTTGCCGGTCGGCTCGTCGGCGAAGAGGATCTTCGGACGGGTGCAGAAGGCGCGCGCGAGCGCCACCCGCTGCTGCTCGCCGCCCGACAACTGGGCGGGATAGTGATCGGTTCGGTCGCCGAGTCCGACCCGCGCGAGCAACTCGCGAGCGCGGCTGGCGTCCGACTCTCCCCGGAGTTCGAGCGGCACCTGCACATTCTCGAGCGCCGTGAGCGTCGGAATCAGCTGGTACGCCTGGAAGACAAAGCCGACCTTGGCCCCGCGGAGGGCGGCGCGCTGGTCCTCGTCCATCCCGCTCAGTTCCTCCCCGTCCAGCCGGACCGTCCCGGCGGCCGGCCGGTCGAGCCCGGCCAGCAGCCCCAGCAGCGTGGTCTTGCCGCTGCCGGAAGGCCCGACGATGGCGACGAACTCGCCGGGGGCCACCTCGAAGCTGATATCTTGCAGGACCGTCAGCATCCCGGTGCCGGATCGGTACGACTGGGTCAGGTTTTCACAGCGCAGCATCTGGACTCCCATGGCATTCTGCATGTCCCGAATGATAGCCCACCCCGCCGTCGTGGCCCTGCTGGCCGGGTCGCTCCTCGCCTGTGGTGCCCCTGATACGCCGAGGCCCCCGGACAGTTCCGTCCCCTCTGCCGAGGCGCCGGTCATCCTGGTGGTCGGGACCAGCCTGACCGCCGGTCTCGGCCTCGACCCTGATGACGCCTATCCGGCGGTGCTGCAGCGAATGATCGACTCGGCGGGCCTGACCTACCGGGTCGTGAATCGCGGGGTGAGCGGGGAGACGTCGGCGGGGGCGGTGCAGCGGGTGGACTGGCTGATGCGCCAGCCAGTCGCCGTCCTGATCCTCGAGACGGGGGCCAACGACGGGTTGCGTGGCCTCGAGCCCGATTCCCTGCGCAGCAACCTGCGGACGATCGTCAGGAGGGTGCGCGAGCAGCGCCCCCGGCCCGCCATTCTCCTGCTCGGCATGGAGGCGCCGCCCAATCTCGGCGCCGCCTATACCAGCCAGTTTCGTGCGGTGTATGCCGAGGTCGCGCAGGAATTCGGGCTGCCGATCGTTCCCTTCCTCCTTGCCGGGGTGGGCGGCGTGGACTCGCTGAACCAGGCGGACGGGATTCACCCGACCGCTGCCGGGCAGCGGCAGGTGGCGGCGCTCGTCTGGAAGGCGCTTCGCCCCCTGCTGGCCACGCCGGCAGGTTCCTGACGGGGCGCGCACCGGATGTCAGGGGGGGAGCCGGGCCGCCAGCTGGAGGTTCGTGACGGGGACGGCGAGGGTGCCGAACCGGGCCTCCGGCGCGCGGGCGTATCGCAGGTCGATGAAGTGCACCACCGTGAGGCCGCCGCGGCGGTCGACGACATAGGTGGGGTACCGGGCCCAGGAGAGGAAGGTCGCGGCGGCCGCTGTTGATGCCGCCGCGCTCACCGCCGGATCCTCCTCGTCATTTGCGTCGGGCGGCATCCGCTTCGGCCAGTGTCCCGTCCCCTGCAGGTTGCCGCCGGTCCGCATCTCCCCGACCAGGTACGCGTCGCCCTCATCCACCACGACATCCCGACGGAACGGCGTGACGGGGACCGGTGATGCGAGTATCCGCTGGACCGGGACGCCGGCGGCCCGCAGTTCGAAGCGGGCCTGCGAGGCCGTCAGCCTCCCGAGTGCGAACATGCCGGCGGCATAGGTCGTCGCGATCGCGAGGGCTGCCCGCGCAGGGCGGTGCCAGTCGGTCCGCCCCCGTCGCTCCCACCGGAGGCTCAGGACGACGCCCGTCCCCAGCATCAGCCACGCCCACACATCCACGATGAACAGCGTGTCCCCGTAATACCACCGGTCCGAGAACGGCATCAGCCATCGCACGCCATAGGTGTTCAGCAGGTCCAGCAGCGGATGGCTCAGCACGCCGATCGCCGCAAGCAGCACGAGCGGTCGGAACCGGGCGTGGCGGTGCGACACCAGCCGGTCGTACCCGACCATGAGCCCCGCGAGGAGGAACGGCCAGACCGCGAGGGCCAGGACCCCGTGCGTCCAGCCGCGGCGGAAGGCGAGCCCTGCGCCGCTGCCCCAGGCCAGGCTGATGGCGTCGACGTCGGGAAGGTTGGCCGCGATGAGCAGGGTCGCGGTGCCGAGCGCTGATCGCTTCTTCAGGCCGGACTGCGCCAGGGCGGCACCGACCAGCGTATGGCAGAGGTTGTCCATTGAGGAAGTTAGGCGGGGGAAGGAAGGACGGCCGCCCGGATGCGGCGGCGCTGGCCCGGGGTCAGCATGTCGCGCTCGATGATGCGCTTCACGACGCCGGCCACGAACCCGTACCCGCGGGCGTCGGAGGTGAGCCAGCGCTGCCATTCGAGCTCGTCCAGCGCAGCGCGGAGGCCGCTCGCCGGGAGTTCGGTCGCGCGGCCGAGGTGCTCCGGCGTCACCCGCCCACCGAGGGCCGCGGCCGCGGCCAGCGCCTGCTGTGCCGGCCCGGAGAGTCGCCGATAGCCGATCCGGACCGCCGCAACGACGGTGTCGGGCAACTCGCCGGGCGTCGTCTCGGTGAGCGTGTGAAACGGCTTGGGCCAGGTGCCCGATTCCTGGAGCAGGTCCAGCCCCGACGACACCGCATGCAGGATTTCGACGGCGAGCAGCGGCACGCCGGCGGAATCAGCCGCCACCCGGCGGGTGAGCCGATCGACGGCTTCTGCGACGTAGTTCGGGAAGACGGCCGCCGCCATCGCGCGCAGCGCCGCCTCGTCCAGCGGCTCGAGCTCGATGGCATCGCCAGGGATGTCCCGGCGCAGCAGGGTCCGCAACGCGTCCAGGGTCTCGCAGGGCGTGGTCGGTTCGGCGGTGAACAGCAGCAGCACCGGGGCGTCCGGCAGGTCGCGCGGCAGCGCGGCGAGGCTTTGGAGCGATTCCGGGTCGAGATGATGGCAGTCATCCACCACGATGAGCATTGGCTGCTCTTCGACCGCGGCCCGAACCAGCTCGGTGAACGCCCGGGGCAGGGGGGCGGGTTCCACGTCGGCCGCGCCCCGGAACTTGTCTGCCCATTCGGGGATGTGGGCCGCGAATGCCGCGTGCGCCTCCGCCGGCGCCCCCGCGATCCCGGCGGTCCCGAGCAGCCCACTGCGGCCGAGGGCCAGGAGGCCGCTCCACGGGGAGGCCCGGTCCGCCTCGACACCGCGGACGGTGAGGACCGCGCCTCCATCCAGCGACACACGGCTCTCGACTTCCTCCGCGAGCCGGGTCTTCCCGAGCCCCGCGTCCGCCAGCACCACGGTCACTTCGGTCTGGCGGCCTCCGACGCAGCGGCGCCACGACTTCGACAGCCGCTCCATCGCATCTGCCCGTCCGGCGAGTGGCAGTCGGCGGGTCAGCGCCACGCGTGCTTCCAGGCTCTCCGGTGCGGGGCCCAGCCTGCCGTTCCTGATGCGATCCACGAGGCCCGACACCGTCACATCAGGCTCAACCCCCAGTCGCTCCTCGAGGGAATGCTTGTGCCCTTCGAAGCGCTGCAGCGCGGCAGCGCGATCGCCCGCGATCGTCAGGGCCCGCAGCAGCACATTGATGGCGGCTCCCGAGGTCGGCAGCATCGCGTGGGCGCGCTCGCCGAGCCGCACGCTTTCCAGGGTCGCGCCGCTGGACAGCGCCAGGTCAGCGGCCTCGACGAGTGCGGTGACCGCGCGGCGTTCCCACTGGGTCCGCTCGGCGGTGAGCCAGTCCTCGAACCCGGATTCTCCCGGGACGGCGAACCCTTCCATCAGCGTGCCATCGACCAGGGCCGCCGCGGCCGCCCAGTCCTTCGCGGTTTCGCACGCGGCGAAGGCGTCGAGGTCGAGCGCCACCGCGCCAGGTTCGATTCGTATCGAGATGGGGTCGGTGTGAATCGCCCCCTCCCCCAGGGCGCGCCGCAGCACACGCAGCGCCTCGTTGAGCGAGTGCCGGGCGGCGGATTCCTGACTGGCTCCCCAGAGCAGGCCGGTCAGGTGTTCCCGACTGCGGGTGTGCCGGGGCGAAAGGGCGAGGTAGGCCAGGAGCGCCAGGTTCTTCTTCCACAACAACTCGGCCGGCGGTGGCGCTCCGTCCACCGTGACCTCGACGGAGCCCAGGAGTCGGAGCGCGATCATCGGCATCCCTCCGTGTGCAGCGACTCCATCCGCTCCCGGGCCGCGGTCAGGGAGGCGTCGGCGTCGTGCCAGAGCTCCCTGACCCTCGTGAGCATGCGACAGGCACGGTCCCGTTCCCCCGCGGTGAGCAAGAGGCGGGCGTGGTCCACCCGGGCGGCCACACTCGCCACGGCGTCCACTTCCATCTTCTGTGCCTCCCCGGTCGGAAAGCCATAGGTGTCGGAGTTCTCGTACCAGAGAATCTCGCGCAGCGCCTCGTCTGGCCGGTCCGTTGCCTCGAACCACCGGGCTCGCGACAGGTGCAACAGACTCCGTGCGAAGATGTCATGACCCGGAATCGGCGAATCCCAGCCGAGCAACTCGGCGGAGCTGGTCAGCGCGGCTCGCGGGTCGTCGGCACCCTGGAGAATCGCCGTGGCCAGCCGCGCCAGGTGAGCGGTGCTGCTGTCGGCGATGCCGAGACGGGCGAGCGCCGACACCAGGGTGGCCGCGGTCGCCGTATCGCCTCGACGAAGGGCGTCGAGCGCAAGTGTCCATGTCGCGCGGTCGGGATGCGCGCCCCCGGTCGCCTCAGCCACGAGCCAGCGCCTGGCCGAGGCCTCCTCCGCCTCTCCCGCGCGGCCTGCGCCAAGCACTGGCAGCATGAGCCGCCATTGATGCCGCTGGAGCGTCGCCTCAGGGGTCTTGAAGAGCGCCGCGGCCGAGTCGATGTAGGCGAGGCCGGGCGAGACCTGTCCCCAGGTGAGGTGCGCCAGGCCTCTCGCCTCGAGTCCGCTGGCCCGGTCGGTCGAGAGGAGGCGGGACGCCAGGATGGCGCCGACCTTGTCCTGGCCCTCCGGAGCGTCGAAGGTGGCGCTGAAGCGGAAGAACCTTGCGAGCAGCCGGAGATCCTCGGCGTCGCTGAAATGTTCGAGGTACCAGAGCTTCGCCCGCGCCCGCCACGGTACCCAGCGGATGTCGTATCCGAGCTGCAGGAAGGCCACGATGGGGGACTTGACGGTCGCGCGCGCGTTGAGCCGCTGCCGCTCCGCAAGCCAGCCGCGGGCGGCATCCCGGGCACCGAGGCGTGTCTTGCCCCACACGAGGTGGTCATATGCAGGAAACGGCACGCCGCCCTGGCTGGTCTGGACCGCTCCCTCGAACCGGTCGAGCGACACGGAGAGGTCGCGCCCGAGCAATGGTCCACGATGGAATTGCTCGCTTGCGTAGAGCAGGAGGAAAGGGCTGACGTCGGAGTATGCCGCGGCCAGCGCGTCGAACGCGGCGAATCGCCGCACCAGGTTCGGCTCGGCCATCGCCCGGACCAGTCCCGACTCCAGCGGGGGGAGCTGATCTGCGCAGCAGGCCGCAAGCTGGGCGACATCTTCCCACGAGTATTGGCGCGCCCACACCCTGGCGACCACCATCCGCCAGCGCGAGAGCACGAACGTCGTGTCGAGCCTGGACGCCGCCAGGAACGACTCCGCGGCCGACTCCCACTCGTCGTCATCGAACAGGGCCTCGCCCCGAAAGAAGACCAGGGCGGCCTCGGGGTTGCGACTGGCAAGGTTCCGTGCATCGCCGACGGGGCGGCCGCTCACCTGCGTCCCGATGGCGAGTGCGGCCAGCCGGCCGAGATCGCTCGATTGGCTTGTGCTGTTGACCTCGATGGCCGGCAGCGGTGTGCTGCCCGTCGAGTCCGTGATGGTCAGCGTGAGGGTCAGCGTGTTCTCCCTCGCTTCGATGAGGCCGGTCACCACCCGATCCACATCGAGCGCCTGACGCGCCGCGGCCGGCCCGTCCATCGGGTGCGTCTGTTGCCAGGCCGCTGAGCGCGGATAGGACGCCCTGCTCAGTTGCGGGAAGTAGGCGAGGTTGATGTCGGTGGCGGCCGAGACATTCAGGCCGAGTGAGTCATCCGATCCCCCGAACGCGGCAAAGGGCAGCACGGCGATCGATCGATGATTGCCTGACTTCCTGGGCGGTAACAGGGCGCGGACGACCGCTCCGGCCACCAGGAGCGCCGCCACTCCGACGCCTGCCAGGAGGAGGCGCCTGCGGCCGTTCTTCTTCCGGTCGAACGCACGCCGCACCGCATCCATCGAGGGCCATCGCTCGGCGGGATCTGCGGCGAGGGCGCGCTTGAGCACCGACGCCATCGGTCCCGGCACGCCGCGCCAGTCGGCGCTGGATGGGGCCGCAATCGCCTTCCATGGCCGTCCGCATGCCGCCTGGTACAGCACCGCGGCACCGGAGTACTGGTCCGACCGCTCCGTCGCGGGTTCCCCGCGCAGCTGCTCGGGGGACATGTAGCCCCGGGTGCCAAGCAGCGACCCTTCCCCGGTCAGTTCGCGATCATCATGCGTCTCGTCCCGCGCGATGCCGAAGTCACCGAGGAGTGCACGGCCACGGACGAAGAAGATGTTGTGCGGCTTCACGTCGCGGTGGATGATGCCGGCCCCGTGCGCGGCGGCGAGGGCCCGGAGCAGGTCGTGGCCGAGCCGGGTCAGGTCGGCCAGGGGGAATGGCCCGGCGGCCAGCCGATCGGCGAGGGTCTGACCCTCGATGAAGTCCATCACGTAGAAGGGGAGGCCATCGCGCTCGTCGGCACGGTGGACGGGGACGATGTTCGGGTGCTGCAGCCGGGCGAGGAGTCGCGCCTCCTGGAGGAAGCGCTCCCGCGCGACCGCGGTGGCCAGCTCGGGTCGCAGCACCTTGATGGCGACCTGCCGGTCGAGCGCCACCTCCCGGGCACGGAACACGATGCCCATGCCTCCGGCGGCGAGTCGGCCGTCCAACTCGAACTCAGGCTCCAGCGCTTGTTGCAGCCGTTCCAGCAGTGGGTCGTCCAAGCCGCCTCGCCAGGCCACGGGAGTAGTGCAGGCCGAGGGAACGGGGGGAAGCCCTAATGTTGGGTCCGCTGAGGGGCGCGT
This sequence comes from Gemmatimonadota bacterium, assembly GCA_024641745.1. GTDB lineage: Bacteria > Gemmatimonadota > Gemmatimonadetes > Gemmatimonadales > GWC2-71-9 > SPDF01. The sequence continues at coordinate 54,941 of JAHECL010000001.1, forward strand.
CAAGCGTGGGGGAGAACGAGGCGGCGCCTCGGGTGCGCTGGCCTATTTCGTCGCCGGGTGGCTCAACGTCCAGACGTAGGCCGCCACCGCCTTCACCTGGGCCTCCGAAATGGTGCTGCCACCCTTCGGCGGCATCACGATACCGCTCTTCGATTCCTTTGCCGGAACGCCCGTCGTGACCTGCTGGACGATCTCGGCGTAGCTCCCCTTGGAGTGGAGCCAGGTGCCGTCGGTCAGGTTCGGGCCGACCCCGCCCTTGCCGTCCGGTCCGTGGCAGGCGAAGCAGATCCCCGCGCCCTTGAAGATCCCGGCGCCTTCGGTGACCATCGCCGGCGTGACGCCCTCGGGAAGCGATGTGGCAGCTTGCGCCTCGGCCTGGGACGCCATGCAGGCGCCCCAGGTCAGTACGACGACGATGGCGCGGGACAGCGGGCTGGCGATCATCGTGTCACCTCTCAGAACGCAGTCGTGAAGCCGGCGGTCAGCCGGTTCAGTTCGCGAAAGAACTCATAGCCATATTCGCCGTAGAGCCGGAAGTTGCGGTACACCAGGTACCCCCCGCCCACGGCGATCGACTCGTACCGGTCCAGCCCGACGGGAGTGCCGAGCTTGACGTTCAGGACCGGTGCGCTGGCCTCGATGTAATTGTACAGCCCGTATCCATACCAGCGGCTCCCCACGGGGCGCACCAGGAGTTCGGCGAATCCGCCGTCGGTGTCCACCAGGGGCTCGCCAGGGATGAAGTTGGCCTCGGTGTCGTTCCGGGAGACGTACTGCAGGTTCAGCTCGAACACCCCCGCGGCGAGGGTCGCATCCGCCCCCCACATGGTGATCGCATTGTTCTGGTCGGGGAATCCGTATGCCTCCCCGTTCTGCCGGCCCGTGTACCCCAGGAGGCCGAGGCGGACATGATCGCCGAAGTCACGGGTGAGATGCCCGAACAGGTTCTTGTTCGCGTCGTTGTCGTACCGGAGCAATTCGTTCGCAGCGGGAATGCCGTCCCCGTTGACCAGGGAGGCGGTCAGGGTGAAGCCGGCCAGGTCCGCGGAGGCCATGACCCCCCGGTCATAGGTGAGGTTCGCCGGCTGCAGCCCGACCAGCACCTTGTAGATCGCGTAGTCCTGCACTTCGAGCCGGAGCTCCCGCTTGTACACCGGGTCGGACACCTGGAACTGTCCGAAGACGAGATCGACCGGCGCACCGCCGATGTCGTTCCAGTGGATGAAGGCGTCTTCGACTCCCGCCACCTCGCCGCGTTCCGCAAGGAGGAAGTAGATGTAGTACGAGAGCTTCTTCGAGAGCGTGCCGCCGGAGAGGAGTTTGAGGTTGTAGGGCAGCTGGAAGTCGGTGGCCGCGTTGCCGTCGGCGTACAGCTGCGCGTAGGCGTCGAGGCGAAGTGCGAGCGGGAGGCTCGCGGGGAGTGTCAGAAGGTCATCGCCGGTCGCGATGGTGTCGCGCGGCTCTTCATCGAAGGCCATCCGGAAGCCGTTGCCCGCAAACTCGTTGCCGAAGGCAGTGAGTGCGGGGAAGGGATTGTGGCAGAGCGAGCAGCTGACCCGATACTTGCGGGCGAACACCGGCAGGGCCAGGAGTGCGGACGGCGCGGTCAGGGCCAGCAGCAGGGCCACGGAAGCGCCGCGGATGGCGGTGCGGGCAGACGGCATTGCTCCTCCACGACGACGGTTCGACATCCTCCACCCGAAGAATGCCCGGCGGAGGATGAAGAAAGGAGGAACAGGCGCTGAAGAATGCTGGAGGGACCCTACTCGAACCGATGGAGCTCGACGCGCCGATTTCGTTCCCGCCCCTCGGCGGTCAGGTTGGAGGCGATCGGGTCGGCGGGGCCGTATCCGAGGGCCGTCAGCCGGTCGGCAGGGATCCCCGCCGCGACCAGGTAGGCGCGCACTGACTGCGCGCGCGCCAGCGACAGTCGCTCGTTCACCGCACGGCTTCCGGTGTCGTCGGTGTATCCGGCGACCTCGATGCGCACCGAAGGCGCGGCGAGCAGCGAGGTGGCGGTGGCGCGCAGGGACGCCCTCGCCGCCGGGGACAGCTCGGCGCTCCCCGACTCGAAGGTGACATCGCCCAGCACCAGGCGCGCGGGTGCCGGCGGCGGGGTCGGTCTCGGACACCCCAGCGCCTCCACCGCCACACCGGGCGCGGTGCCGGGGCAGCGGTCCCGCTCATCAGGCACGCCGTCGCCGTCCGAATCGGGGAACGGCCGGCCCGCCGGGCACCCGAAGGGGTCGGTCTCGGTTCCCGGTGGTGTGGCGGGGCAACGATCGAGCGCGTTCGCCACGCCGTCGCCATCCAGGTCGGCACTGCAGCCGGTGAGATCCACCAGCTGGCCCGCCGGGGTGCCGGGGCACTGGTCACCACCATCGATGACGCCGTCTCCGTCGCTGTCCCGCGGCAGCAGGCAGCCCGTCGGGTCCACCGGTGCATCCCGCGCGGTGCCGGGGCACCGGTCCTCGGCGTTGGGGACACCGTCCCGATCGCTGTCCCGGGGCGTGAGGCGGCCGGCGTACACCGAGAGGCCCGCCTGGGCGCCGATGGTCCAGGTGCGATTCGCGGTGCTGCCCGGCTCGGCGAGGTAATCGGCGGTGCCCTCAAGGCGAAGTCCCAGTCGCGGGCCGAACCCGAACCGGAAGCCGACCAGCCCCCCCGGCCCCTCTTCCCGCAGGGCGAGCCCGCGGGAAAACCGGCTCTGGGAGTACCCGATGCCGAAGAGGGCGGTCGTCCGGCCCTGCAGCGGCAGGTGAACGAGCAACCGGCCGGTCACGCTGCTGGCCTCGACCGACGTCGAGTCGGGGAGGTTGCTGACGGAATAGCTGCCGGCCAGTTCCAGACTGAGCTTCCGGGTGACGAAGAACCCCACCTCGGCGCCAATCCCGATCCCGTTGTCGAGCGCGAGGGAATCGGGATAGAAGGAGTACCGTGCCATCGGGACGAGCTCGATGGTCGTTCCGTGCTGTGCGGCGGCCAGGCCTGGCGATCCGAACGCCAGGGCGGCCGCGGCGATCACGGCGGCGAGGGTGTGACGTGGCATCGGGGAAAGATACCGCCGCCCCGCCGCGCGGGCGATGGCGGGGGACACTAGATTGAGGGACGTTCATCGCATCCCTCATGGAGCCGGAAGATGATCCAGGTCAATCCCCGTCAGCGGCGAGCCGCCGCCCTGATCATCCTGCTGGGCATTGCCATCGTCCTCGCGCTCTCCCCCTTCATGTCCGGGCTCCTCGCCGCCCCCGTCTTCTACGTCATCTTCGAGCCGCTCTATGCGCGGTTTGCCCGGCGCGCGAGACCGTCGCTGAGCGCGGGGTTGACGGTCTTCGTGGCGGTGCTCCTGATCCTGGTGCCCGGCTCGTGGCTGCTCGCGATGATCGTGGGGCAGGCGCAGGATGTGGTGACCAGCCTGGTCAGGAGTCCGCTGCTCGGCCGGCTCCAGGACCTCACGATCGGTGGCTACGCCGTCGGTCCGGAGCTGGTGAAGCTGGGGCAGACGGTGGTCGGCGGCATCGGCCGCGGGGCGTTTGCGGCGGTCGGCACCGCCACGCTGATGGCGTTCAACCTCGCCATCGCCTTCTTCGTCCTCTATTTCATGCTGGTGACGGAAGGGCGGGCGTGGCTGGTGATTCGCCCGTACATCCCGTTCAGTACCGCGAGCGCCGAGCTGCTCCGGGAGCGGTTCCGCGCCGTCACCATCTCGACCGTCATCGGCACGGGGGTGACCGCCACCATCCAGGGCGTCCTGGTCGGGATGGCGTTCACCGTGACCGGGCTGCCCAACGCCGCCTTCTGGGGGGTCGTCACCGTCGTCTTCGCCATCCTCCCGGTCGTCGGCAGCGGGCTCATCTGGATCCCGGCGGCGGTCGCGCTCTACCTCGAGGGCGCGCACGGCTATGCGATTGGGATGGTCGCCTTCGGTGCCATCGTGGTCGGGAACATCGACAACGTCATCCGGCCGATCGTCTTCCGGCGGTGGGCGCAGACCCACCCGCTCATCACGATTCTCGGCGCCTTTGCCGGCGTGCGCTATCTCGGCCTCCTCGGCCTCCTCATCGGCCCGCTCGCGCTTTCCTACTTCTTTGAGCTCGTACGGATGTACAACGAAGAGTATGTCAGCCTCAGCGGCGAGGATCGGCCGTCGCAGACGCCCTCCGCTTGACCGCGCCGGAGCGCCCGTCCACCCTCCGCCTGGTCCTGGCCTGGGCGGCGGTCTACCTGATCTGGGGATCCACCTACCTCGGCATCCGCTTCGCCATCGAGTCGATTCCCCCCTTCCTGATGGCGGGATCGCGGCACTTCCTGGCGGGACTGCTGCTCTACCTCTGGAGCCGGCTGCGGCAGGGCGTGCCCGCGCCGGCATGGGGAGACTGGGTCCGTGCCGCCGGTCTCGGCGTCCTGATGCTGGTGACCGCCAACGGGGCGACGACCTGGGCGGAGCAGCTGGTCCCGAGCGGGCTCACGGCGCTGATCGTCTGCACCTCGGCGCTCTGGCTGGTGCTGCTGGACTGGCTCTGGCGGGGTGCCGCGCGGCCGGGCGGGCGGACCGTCGCGGGGCTGGTCGCAGGCTTCGGCGGCGTGGCACTGCTCGTGGTGCCGGGAAATTTCGCCGGCGGGGACCATGTCGACCTGGTCGGCGCGGTCGTGCTGACCGGCGCCGCGCTGAGCTGGTCGGTGGGCTCCATCTACGCCATCAAGCTTGGGCGTCCGAAGCACGCCACGCTGTTCGTGTCCCAGCAGATGATCGTCGCGGGGTGCATCCTGGTGGCGGTGGCCGGCATGTCGGGGGAGTTGAATGCTTTCTCGCTGGCCAGCGTGACCACCACCTCGGCCACCGCGTATCTCTACCTGGCTGTGTTCGGATCCCTCATTTCGTATTCCGCCTATTTCTGGCTCATCCGGCACACCACCCCCGATCGCCTCGCGACGATATCATACGTCAACCCGCTCGTCGCGGTGATCCTCGGCTGGGGGCTGGCCGATGAGGCGCTCAGCGCCCGCACCCTGGTCGCCGGCGCCGTGATTCTTCTCGCCGTCGGCCTCATCACGACGACCCGCGTCCGTCGCACCGGCTGACCGCGGTTGCGCCCTGGCGGAAGCGGGGCACCCTACGGGAGGGAGCGCACCATGCCATCTCCACGACTGCACATCGCATTGCCGCCCTGGGTGGACCCGTTCGTCGACTGGGAGCGGCGCTACGCGACGATCGAGGACCGGATGGACCTGGTCATCGAGCTCGGGCGGGAACAGGTACGCCGGGCCACCGGGGGACCGTTTTCCGCGGCGGTCTTCGAGCGGGACACCGGATCGCTCGTGACCGTCGGCGTCAACCTGGCGGTACCCTCCCACAACTGTGTCCTGCATGCCGAGGTCGTGGCGCTGATGCTCGCCGGTGCCCGGCTCCACAGCCACTCGCTCCGCGCCGAGGGGATGCCGGCACACGAACTGGTGACCTCCTGCGAGCCGTGCGCGATGTGTCTGGGGGCCATCTTCTGGAGCGGCGTGGCCCGGCTGGTGACCGGCGCCACCAAGGGGGACGCTGAGGCCATCGGCTACGACGAGGGACCGGTCTTCGCCGAGTCGTATGCCTACCTCGAGCGGAAGGGGATTGAGGTCGTCCGCGAGGTCCGCCGGACCGGGGCGCAGGCGCTGCTCGCGGCGTATGTGGCGGGCGGCGGAGTCATCTACTGATGGACGGGCTCCCGCGGCGCCGCCTTGGCCGGACCGACCTCGAGATCACGTCGCTGGGCCTTGGTACCTGGGCGATCGGCGGGCCGTGGGCGTTCGGCTGGGGTCCGCAGGAAGACTCGGATTCGGTCGCCGCCATCCTGCGGTCCGTCCAGTTGGGCATCAACTGGATCGACACCGCCGCAGTCTATGGACTGGGACACGCCGAGGAGGTGGTCGGCCGGGCGCTGCGGGGCGTGCCGATGGCCGACCGTCCGTATGTCTTCACGAAGTGCGGACTGGTCTGGGATGAGGCCGACCGGTCGAAGGAGCCATGGCGAGTGCTCGGACCGGATTCGATCAGGACGGAGTGCGAGGCATCCCTTCGCCGGCTCGGGATCGACCGCATCGACCTGTACCAGTTCCACTGGCCGGATGAGACGGGGGTCGCGGTCGAGGATTCGTGGGAGACGGTGCAGCGGCTGGTGGACGAGGGGAAGGTGCGGTGGGCCGGCGTCTGCAATTTTTCGGTGGATCTCCTGAACCGGTGTTCCGGTCGTGGGACGCTCGCCTCCCTCCAGCCTCCCTTCTCGCTGATTCGGCGCGGCATCGCCGCCGCCGAACTCCCCTGGTGCGGCGCCAACGAGGTCGGGGTGCTCGCCTACAGCCCGATGCAGTCGGGATTGCTGACGGAGCGTTTCTCCCGCGCCCGACTCGACGCACTGCCCGAGGACGACTATCGCCACCGGGGACGGGAATTCACGGCCCCGCGACTCGAAGCGAATCTCGCGCTGCGCGACGGCCTGCGGCCGGTGGCCGCCCGGCTCGGCGTGTCCATCGCCGAGCTGGCCATTGCCTGGGTGCTGGCGTGGCCCGAAGTCACCGGCGCCATCGTGGGTGCCCGTTCGGCGAGCCAGGTGGATGGATGGATCGGGGCGGCGGCGGTCCAGCTGTCGTCCGAGGACCTGGACGAGATCGCCGCCGTCGTCCGGCGGTCAGCAGCGGGGGAGGGCCCGGATCGTCCGGACGTCGCGCGCTAGCGGCCGGGGGGAAAGATCGAGACGGCGGATCCGACAGCCAGGTGTGTCGCCTGCGGCTGCCGCCCGTTGAGGACGGCCCATTCCGGCCCGTAGAGGGCGCCGAAGTCCACCTCGAAATCGAGGGTGCGCACCGGGCGGAGCGCCCATTCCGGATGCTCGATGCGCAGGACGATCGGGACGCCCTTCCGGTTCCGCCCGTATGCCCATCGCCGCCCGAAGAGGTGGTGCGGGGCGTCCGCCGCCGAAGCCGGGATGGAGGTCTGGTCGGCGGTCATCCGCACGAAGTAGCGCTGGTCCTTCCACCGCCAGCGGTGTTCCACCACCAGTTCGTCCCCGAGGCTCTGCGTCCGGCTCTCGATCGGCGCCGAGCGAAACGGCTCGTTGAAGCGGAGGCGACCGATCGCCGCGGCGAGCGGACTGGGCACCAGTTCCCGGATGGCGACGACCCCACGCCGGTCGCCCTGCCGGACGTAGGTGCGGAAGTTGATCTCGGGAAAGTCCACGAACCCGGGAATCCGGCGGCCGCGAACCCGGGTGTCCACGAAGTCGAATGCGATGAGGGAGACCAGGGCGCGGCCGTCGGTCAGGTCGGGCTCGATGTCCCGCGGGAGCCATGGCCGGACCAGTGCGGCGTCCACCTCATAAGTGAGGAGCACCAGGTTGGTCCAGCGGGCCGTCAGGGAGGGACGCCGCCGTTCGGGAAGGCCGGGAGGGGGTAGGGAGGTCATGGAGTATGGTCGTAGTATACTCCGGTCGTGTGCGGGGAAGCGATGCGTGCCGCGTCGTCACGGACTGCAGAGGAGAATGATCGGGTGACCGAGCCGGGAAAGATGTCCGTGGGCAGGCGGATGGGCCGGTGGGTATGGGGGGCGATCCGTCGCAGCCTCCGCCCGTCGGGGCTCGTCCTCATCTACGATCCCCGGTATGTGGCCCAGCTCGGGTCGGTCCCGATGGACCCCCTCCGGGCCGAGATGGTCCTCGCCTTTCTCGCCGACGAGGGACTGGTGCGCCGCCGGGAACTGCGCCGCCCGCAGCCCGCGTCGATGAAGAATCTCCGCCGGGTGCACACCGACACCTACCTCGAGTCGCTGGAGCGCCGCGAGGTCATCGAGCAGATCGTGGGCGCCCCGCTCACCGAGGCGGAGGCGCAGGGGCTCGTGGAACTCCAGCGCCTTGCCGCCGGGGGGACGGTGCTCGCGGCGGTCAGCGCGCTGCGCACCGGGCTGGTGGCGGTCAACCTCGGCGGCGGATTTCACCACGCCGCCTCGAACCGCGGGATGGGCTTCTGTGCGCTGAACGACATCGCGATCGCGGTGGCGCGGGTCCGCGCGCGGGGGTTCGGCGAACCTGTCCTGGTCGTGGACCTGGACGTCCACGACGGCAACGGCACCCGCCTCCTCTTCGCGGAGGATCCCACCGTCCACACCTTCACGATCCATAACCAGGACTGGGCGCCGCAGGAGGCGGCGGCGGCCACCGTGATACCCCTCGGGACCGCCGTGGGCGATGCGACCTACCTGAAGACGCTCCGGGAGGCGTTGCCTCCCGTGGTGAAGCAGGTGCGGCCGGGGCTGGTGATCTATGTCGCGGGTGTCGACGGCGCCTCCGATGACATGGTGGGCGACTGGAACATCACGGCGGAGGGGATGCTGGCGCGGGACCAGTTCGTGATCGAGCAGGTGCGCAGTGGTGAGGCCGAGATTCCCCTCGCCATCGTGCTCGGCGGCGGCTATGGCGGGAATGCCTGGCGCTATACCGCCCGCTTCCTCGGCTGGCTCGCCGCGGGGCGGCCGGTGGAGCCGCCGACCAACACGGCGATGCTGATCCGACGCGCGCAGGAACTCCATCGTCTCCTTCACGAGGGCGCGCGCGAGCTTCCCCCGGCCGCCGACTGGGCGCTCAGCCCCGAGGACGTGGCGGCCCTCCAGCCCGGCAGCGGCATCGCGCCCCGCCGTCTCCTCGGTCGGTATTCGGCGCAGGGCGTCGAGCTCCTCCTGGAGCGGCTGGGCATCCTCGGCCAGGTCCGTGCCCTCGGCTTTGACCAGCCGACGCTGGAGCTCGACTTTCACCTCGACGATTCCGATACCGTCCGGCTCTTCGGCGACGCGGCGCGCACCGAGCTGCTGATGGAAATCCGCTTCCGCCGCGACCGGGCAAGCATTCCCGGCATGGAGGTGCTCTTTCTGGAATGGGTGCTGCTCCAGAATCCGCGCCGGACCTTCCCCTCAGGCAAGCACTCCATTCCGGGCCAGAAACATCCCGGCCTCGGCATCCTGCGGGACGTGATGGCCTGGCTGGTCGTGCTCAGCGGCGAACTCGGGCTCGATGGCCTGCTCTACATGCCCGCCGGCTATTTCGTTGCCACCTTCGGAAGCCGGTTTCTCGACCCGAAGGGGCAGGCTCGCCTCGAGGCGATGCGACGCGCCCTGGCCAGTCTCCGGCTGGTGGCGGCCACGCGAGCCGTCGAGGAGGGGAGGGTGGTGAACGCCTCGAACGGGGAGGTGGTGCGATGGGCGCCGGCGCCGATGGTGATTCCGGTGTCCCCGCGCCTGCGGGCCCGCGTGGAGGGGCCGGAGTACGAGGAGGCGCTCGAACGGGAACTTTCGACCCTGTCCTACCGATTGCGCCTCCCGGGCGAGGGAGAGCCCCGGCCTGGGGCCGATGAGACCGGCGGTCGGGCGCATTGAGGCGGCTCCTCCCGGGATTCGGCTTCCTGACGTGCTGCCTCGTGGTGCTGCTCGGCGCCCTGGCGCCGGCCATCGCCTGGCGGCTCCTGCCGCATCGTCCGCTGGGTGTGGTCATCGTCGACAAGACGGTTCCCGACACCTCCTACCGCGGGCATCGTGCCGTCATCTGGGTGCTCAACCACATGAAGCTCGTCCATCCCGGCTCCCTGGCGCCGTACGATGCCGCGATCGACTACGCCGGTTTCGTCCCGCTGACCAGCCGTGCCTGGTCGGTGCGACAATTCCCGGAGCTGCTGGGTGCCAATCGGCTGGTCTACGTGGCGGATACCTACGGGGTCACGGCAGGGGACCTGGGCGCTGGCACGGAGGCCGGCGGCGGGCGTCTCCTCTTCGGCGGGCTCTCCGAGGAAGATCTGGAGACGCTGGAACGGGCGGCACGCGGAGGGGTCACGCTGATCGCCGAGTTCAATCTGGCAGCGGAGCCTACCGCCGATTCGGTACGACGGCGCTCGGAGGCGCTCTTCGGCTTCCACTGGTCGGGGTGGACGGGGCGGCGCTCCACCGACCTTTCGGTTGACGTTCCCGGGTGGGCGATCGCCGCCTGGGAGGCGCAGGCGGGCACGGCGTGGTCATATGCCGGCCCCGGCTTCCTGCTGGTCCACCAGGATGGCCGTATCGTGGTCCTTGCCGCACGGGATCTCGAGGGTGCGGGGCTGCACTTCCTTCCGACTTCGGCGGGCGATTCGCTCGGGATGCGTCCGGCCTCCGCCCCGCAGGGGTGGTTCGACCTGGTGGAGCCGGTGGATGCCGCGGTGCTGGGGCTGTATCGCTGGAGCGTGACCCCGCAGGGCGATTCCACGCTCGCGGACGCCGGCATTCCCCGGACGGCCGCCGCCGTGCTCGGGCGCAGGGCAGGCTCCTCCCGTGTGTTCTACCTGGCCGGCGACTTCGCGAACGCACCCCGCATTCCCCCGTGGACCGAGCTGCGCTGGGGAGCGGCCGTTCACCGGCTGGTCCCTGAATGGTGGCTGCCGCCCAACGACGCCTTCTTCTGGCGCGCCTACGTCCCGCTGTTGACCCACATCCTCGACTGGGCGTCCGGCACGACGTAGGACTCGAGGTACCCCCAGGAAGCTGCCGGCGCCTTGCGCGATGGCGATCGGCTGGTGCATATTTACCCATTATGCACAATTCACCCGGCATTGTCGCCCTGGCCTTCTCGGGCGGACTCGACACCTCGTACTGCGTCCCCCGGCTCGCCGAGCAGGGGTGGACAGTGCACACCGTCTACGTCAACACCGGCGGGGCTACCGCGGAGGAGCGGACCGGCATCCGGCGGCAGGCGGAGGCGGTCGGCAGCGCCGGCCACCACGAGATCGACGCGCGGGCGCTGGTCTTCGACCGGTTCGTCCGCTTCCTCATCCAGGGCAACGTACTCCGGGGTGGCGTCTATCCACTCAGCGTGGCCGCCGAGCGGACCCAGCAGGCCATCTCGGTGATCGAGGTGGCCCGCGGCATCGGCGCCTCCGCCGTCGCCCACGGCTCGACCGGGGCGGGCAACGATCAGGTGCGATTCGACGTCACCCTCCGGGTGCTCGCCAGCGACCTCGCCATCATCACCCCGATCCGCGACGAAGGGCTCTCCCGGAGCCAGGCCATCAGCTACCTGGAGGACCGGGGTTTGCCCGTCCCGTCGAAGGCGGGCGCCTACTCGATCAACGCGGGACTCTGGGGCACGACCTGGGGCGGTGGCTGGACCCACGACACCTGGGCCGGTCCGCCGCCGGAGCTGCTCGATCCTCCCGCCGACGTCCCACCGGTCCGCGAGGTGATCATTGGCTGGGAGCACGGCCTGCCCGTCGCGCTCGACGGCGCTCCCCTCGACGGGGTGGATCTGGTGCAGGCCCTCAATGAACTCGCCGTGGCCTACGGATTCGGACGCGGCATTCATGTCGGGGAAACCGCGCTCGGCATCAAGGGGCGGATCGGCTTCGAGGCCGGTGCCGCTGTGCTGCTGGTTGCGGCGCACCGCGAACTGGAAAAGCTCGTCCTGACGAAGTGGCAGGCCTTCTGGAAGGATCAGCTGGCCACCTTCTACGGCGATCGGCTCCACGAGGGGCAGTACTTCGACCCCGCCCTCCGAGACATCGAGGCCCTGCTGACCAGCTCGCAGGCACGGGTCGTCGGCGAGGTCCGGGTGCGGTTGGCTCCCGGTCGGTTCCAGGTGGTCGGGACCCGCAGTCCCCATTCCATGATGGATGCACGGGTGGCCACGTACGGGGAGGAAAACCGCCTCTGGACCGGCGACGAGGCACGGGCCTTCGCGCGGGTGGCCGCAATTCCCGCGATGCTGGCGTCGCGCGCCGGGGCGCCGGACTGATGGTCACCACCACCCGCATCCGGCTGGACCGGATCAGTTCCTCCACCCGGAACGCCCACCTCGCCTCCGAAGTGATCGTCGGCCGGGACATCGTCGCCGCGGAGGGCTATGTCCTCGCGGTGCGTCTGCTGACCGACAAGTCGTCGTACAACACTGTCGAGGACCTCGCCGGGCGGCTGGTGTCCCTGCGGAAGGGCGATGTCCTCGCGGGCACCCTTGGCAGCCGGCGTGCGCTCCGCGGGTACGCCGGGGAGGTGCCGGCCCACATCGCCGTGGGCGACACCATCGACGTGCTGAACCTCGGGGGCGTGCTCGGACGGTGTACCTCGGCCAACCCGGACATCGGTCCGCCGTTCGCCGCCGAAGTGCTCGGCGCCATCCTGGCCTTCCCGGCCCTCGGAGACCGGGTCGGCCGGCCGGCGCACATCCGGGACGGAGCCGTGCCCATCAGCGAGACGCTCGCCCTCGACGCCCTGGTCATCTACATCGCCGGCACCTGCATGAACGCCGGGAAGACCGTCGCGGCAACGGAGCTGGTGCGCGGGCTCACGCGCAGCGGGCGCCGGGTGGCGGCGGCCAAGTTGACCGGCGTCTCGCTCATGCGGGATACCCTCGCGATGCAGGACGCCGGGGCGATCGCCGCCATGACGTTCAATGATGCCGGGGCCGCCAGCACGCATGCCGGCATGACCGTCGCCGTCGCCAAGGGCCTCTTCAACCGGCTGCAGGAGACGGCGCGACCCGACGTGATCGTGGCAGAACTCGGCGACGGCATTCTCGGCGAATACGGCGTGCAGGACATCCTCCGCGATCCGCAGCTCTCCGCGGCGGGGCACGCGTGGGTCATGGCCGCGCCCGACCCGGTCGGTTGCTGGGGCGCCGACCAGCTGATGCGCGGCACGTACGGACTCCCGATCACGGTGCTCACCGGGCCCGCCACTGACAACCAGGTCGGCCGTGACTATATCAGCGCATCGCTCGGCATTCCCGCGCACAACGCCCTGCGCGACGCCGAGGGCCTGCTCGCCACCGTCGTTGCCGCGCTCGAGGCGGGCCGGTGAGGATCGCCGTCATCGGTGCCGCCGGCTACGTCGGCGGGGAACTGCTCCGCCTGGCCCTGCAGCACCCGGACATCACCGAGGTGGTGGCGACCAGCCGGAGCCAGGCGGGGCGTCCCATCGCCGAGGTGCACCCCGCGCTCGGTGCACTCACGGACGCGCGCTTCGCCGGGCTGACCCCCGCCGAGGCCTCGCGCGGGCAGGACGTCGTCTTCCTTGCGCTCGAGCATGGCGAGTCGTCGCGGGTGGCGGGCGAGGTCTTCGACGCCGCACCCGGCCTCGTCGTGGATCTCGCCGCCGACTTCCGCGTGCGCGACCTGCGGCTCCACGAATCGTACTACGGGGTGCATGCCGCGCCGGAGTTCGTCTCGCGGTTCACCTACGCCCTCGCCGATGTGCTCGGCACGGAGCTGCGCGGTGCGGAGGCGCTCGCCGCGCCCGGATGCTTTGCCACCGCCGCCCAGCTGGCGCTCTACCCGCTCCGGAATGCGGGGGTGGCCGACATCCCCGCGCTCTTCGGAGTAACCGGTTCGAGCGGTGCGGGCGTCCATCCCAGGCCGACGACCCACCATCCGGCCCGGGCAAACAACCTCTTCGCCTACGGTGTCCTCCATCACCGCCACGACGCGGAGGTCCTCCAGGCCTGGCGTGGCTGGACGGCGTCTCCCTCCGCCACGGCACGACTGATGACGCACTCCGGTCCCTTCGTGCGGGGAATTCACCTGACGATGCATGCCACCGTCGCCCCCGAATTCGCCGCGGACGCCGGTGCCCGGTATGCCGGCGCCTATGCCGGCCGTCCGTTCGTGCGTGTGACGGAGCAGCCGCCGGAGTTGACCCACGCCGTGGGGACCAACGTGGCGCTGGTCCACGCCGCCGGAAACGGGGTGACCGGAGAGGTGCAGGTGATGGTGGCGCTCGACAACCTGATCAAGGGCGCCGGCGGGCAGGCGCTGCAGGCGATGAACCTCGCCCTCGGCCTCGATGAGGCGGCGGGCCTTCGCCTGGCGGCACCCTTCCCATGTTGAGCGAGCCCCAGGACGCCCTGCTGCCGGTCTACGCCCAGATGCCGATCCGCCCGGTCTCGGGGCGAGGGGCGTGGCTGGTGGACGAGGACGGCGCCGAGTGGCTCGACGCCTACGGCGGGCACGCGGTGGCGGCGACAGGTCACAGCCATCCGCGTGTCGTCGAGGCGGTCGCCGCGCAGGCTCGCCAGCTCATGTTCTACTCCACCGCGGTGCCGCACCCCCTGCGGTCGCGGCTGGCCCGGGAACTGGTGGCGCGGTGCCCCGACCCGCTCGGCCGGGTCTTCTTCTGCAACTCGGGCGCCGAGGCCAACGAGAACGCGCTGCACCTCGCGCGCAAGGCGACGGGGCGCACCGGGGTGGCTTCCGTGACCGGCGGCTGGCATGGCCGCACCGTCGCCACGCTCGCCTGCTGCGACGGCCCGAGCTACGAGGCCGGGGCGCTCCGCGCCGGGATGGCGCTCTCCAGCCGCGTCGCCTTCAACGACATCGGCTCCCTGGACGCCACGCTCGACGACCGCATCGCCGCGCTGCTCGTCGAGCCGGTGCAGGGGATGGCCGGCGCACGCGACTGCTCGATGGAGTTTCTCACCGCGGCCCGCCGGATCTGTGCAGAGCGGGGCATCGCCCTCGTGTTCGATGAGGTGCAGTGTGGCGTCGGACGCAGCGGCGCCTTCACCGCGGCGGAGCGCTACGGGGTCGTGCCGGATGCGCTCACCCTCGCCAAGGGACTCGGGTCGGGGTATCCCATCGGGGCGGTCGTCGCCGGGCCGATGCTGGCTGACGGCGTCGGTGTCGGGGACCTGGGAAGCACCTTCGGCGGAGGGCCGGTCGCCTGTGCGGCCGCGCTGGCCACCCTGGAGGTCATCACCGACGAGGATCTCGTCGCGAACGCGATCCGCGTGGGGGCGCACCTCGCCGTCGGTGCGCGCGCGCTGGGTGCCAGGAAAGTCTGGGGGCACGGTCTCCTGCTGGGGCTCGATTTTTCCCGCCCCGCCAGGGAGCTGCAGCGGGCGCTCTTCACGCACCGGATCCTTACCGGCACCGCATCGGATCCGGAGATCCTCCGGCTGATGCCGCCGCTCACCCTTTCGATCCAGGAGGCCGACGTGCTGCTTGCCGGTCTGCGCGAGGTGCTCGCGGCATGAAGCGGGACTTCCTCGCCGTGGAAGACTGGTCCCGCGCCGACGTCGAGTCGCTGCTGTCGCTGGCCGCGCGGGTGAAGCGTGGAGAGATTGACGGCGGCCTGGAGCGCAAGGTGCTCGCGATGGTCTTCCTCGATCCCAGTCTCCGCACCCGGACGAGCTTTGAGACCGGAATGTTCCTGCACGGCGGGCACGCGGTGGTGCTGGAGCCGGGGAAGGGAAGCTGGGCGCTCGAGACGGAGGACGGGGTGGTGATGGACCGGGACACCGTCGAGCACGTGACGGAGGCGGCCCGGGTACTCGGCCGGTACGCCGATGCGCTGGCGGTGCGCGCCTTCCCTCGCGGAAGCGACTGGGCCACGGCCCGACAGGACGCGATCCTGGCGCAGTTCGCGCGGCACTGCGAGAAGCCGGTCATCAACCTCGAGTCGTCGCGCCGGCATCCCTGCCAGGAACTGGCGGACGCCTTCACCTTGCGCGAGCAGCTCGGCGAGACCCGCGGGAAACGGTTTGTCCTCACCTGGGCCTGGCATCCGAAGGCGCTGCCCAGCGCCGTGCCGGTGAGTGCCGCCCTCGCCGCGGCGCGGATGGGGATGGATGTCACGATCGCCGCGCCGCCGGGCTGCGACCTCGATCCGGAGGATGTGGGCTGCATCGAGGCGCTCGCCAGCGAGGCCGGCGGGGGCAGCGTGACCGTCGACCACGACCAGGCGGCGGCCATCGAGGGCGCCGATGCCGTGTACGCCAAGTCGTGGGGGCCGGTCTCGCTCTACGGCCAGCCGGAGGCGCAGCGCGCGTGGTTCGACCAGCATCGCACCTGGCGGCTGACTGACGGACTCATGCGCTCGACCCGCGGCGGGCGCGGCATCGCGATGCACTGCCTGCCGGTGCGGCGCAACGTGGAAATCGACGATGCGGTGCTCGACGGCCCGCAGTCGGTGGTGGTGGACGAGGCGGAGAACCGGCTGCATGTGCAGCGGGCGCTCCTCCTCACGATGATCGGGAGCAGACGGTGAGCATCGATACCTCGAAGGGCATCGCTGGACTGAAGGGGGCGCTCCGCTACGTCCGCGCCTATCGCGACCAGGTATTCGTGGTCAAGCTGGGTGGCGAGGTGCTGGCGGATCCGCGGGCGGTGGACGGGATCGCCGCGCAGGTGTCGCTGCTGTCGAGCCTCGGCATCCGCCTGGTCGTGGTCCACGGCGGGGGCCCGCAGGCCAGCGCCCTCAGCCGCCGGATGGGGCATGAGCCCCGGATCGTCGCCGGGCGACGCGTCACCGATGATGACGCCCTCGCCGTGGCGAAGATGGTCTATGCGGGACAGCTGAACGTTGACCTGCTCGCCTCCTTGCGCGCCCACGAAGCCCAGGCCGTCGGGTTGAGCGGGGTGGATGCCGACCTGATCACGGCGCACCGCCGTCCGCCGGTGGCGGTGGTGGACGATGCGGGCAAGACCGAGACGGTGGACTACGGACATGTCGGGGACCTGGACCGCGTCGACCCACGGGTGCTCGTCACCCTCCTCGAGGCCCGCTTCGTCCCGGTCGTGGCCAGCCTCGCCGGCGATCGTGAGGGCCACGTGTACAACGTCAATGCGGATACGGTGGCGGAATCGCTGGCCGTGGCGCTCCGGGCCCAGAAGCTCATCTTCCTCACCGGGGCGCCGGGGGTGCTGCGTGACCGGGAGGATCCGTCGAGCCTGGTCGCCTTTGCGGACCCCGACGACCTGGCCAGCCTCCTCGCCAGCGGCGCGGTGGCCGGAGGCATGCGTCCCAAGGTGGAGGCGTGCATCCGCGCGGCGACCGGCGGCGTCGAGCGCACCCACATCATCGACGGGCGGGTGCCCGATGCACTGCTGCTCGAGGTGTTCACCGGCGCCGGCTGTGGCACCATGATCGTCGGCCGAAAGGAGAAGGCGACCTATCTCGGCGTCGACCTGGCCGACTGAAGTCGGGCTCCTCCGGGAGCTCGTGGCCATCCCGTCCGTCAGTGGCGAAGAGGAGGCGGTGGCCCGGTTCGTGGAGACACGCGCCCGCGACTGGGGCCTCGCGGCCGTCCGTGATGCCGCCGGCGTATCCGTGCGCGTCCCCGGCCGGTCCCCGGGCCGGACGCTGGCGCTGGTCTCGCACCTCGACGTGGTCCCGCCGGGGGCGGGGTGGACGCGGGATCCCTTCACGCCGGTCATCGAGGACGGGCGGCTCTACGGGCGCGGTTCCGGCGACGCCAAGGCTTCGGTGGCCGCCATGCTGACGGCGGCGTACCGGGTGGCGGAGGCGGGTGGTCCGGAGGTCGGAGACCTGCTGGTCCTGCTCGGACTGGGCGAGGAGACGCGGCACACCTCGATGCCCGGCCTCGTGGCGCGTGCCGGCCCCGTCGATGCCGCCATCGTCGGTGAGCCGACCGACCTCGACTTCGCCGTCGCCCAGCGCGGCCTCATGATGGTGGACCTGGTCGCCCAGGGCGACCAGCGGCATGCCGGTCGGGTCCACGAGGACGGTCCCTTCACCAATGCCCTCACGGCCCTCGCGCGCGACCTCGTTCGCCTCGAGGGACTGTTCCTCGACCGGCCCCATCCGATCCTGGGGCATCCCACCGTCACCGCCACGATGCTGACGGCCGGGGTCAGCCGCAACGTGACGCCACCCTCGGCCAGGGCGGTCCTCGACGTGCGGAGCACGCCCAGCTGGACGCATGAGGAACTGGCCGAGGGACTTCGCACCGCGCTGGAGTGTGAGGTGGTCGTGACCTCGGACCGGCTGGTGCCGTGCGAAACTCCGCCGGCGTCTGACCTGCTCGCTGCCTGCGCCGCACTCCGTCCCGAGTCGGTCGCGTACGGGAGTCCGACCTGTTCGGACTGGGTCTTCCTCCGGCACCTGGATGCGGTCAAGTGCGGACCCGGCAGCAGCCGCCGCTCGCACACCGCCGATGAATGCGTAGATTTGGGTCAGGTGTCCGCCGCGCAGCGGTTGTATGCCGACCTCGCACGGGAGTACCTGACATGACGCGCCGCCGTTCATCCCCGCGCACCCTCTGGTCCCCCTCCGACGACCCCGACCGCCTGATGCTCGATTACACGGTGGGGGAGGATCGGCTGTGGGACATGCGGCTCCTCGCCTGGGACGTCTACGGGAGCCTTGGACACGCAGAGGGTTTGCGTGCGTCGGGCCTTCTGAGCGCCAGCGCCCATGCCAGGTTGCGTGCGGCGCTCCGGCGGGCGCTCCGTGAGGTGGAGGAGGGCGTGCTCGTGGTGGACCTCGTGCACGAGGACGCGCACAGCGCGGTCGAGGACTGGATCACCCAGCGGCACGGCGTCGACGGGGAGCGGCTGCACACCGGCCGCTCCCGCAACGATCAGGTCGCCTGTGACATCCGGCTCTACCTGAAGCAGCAGCTGCTCGACCTCCACGAACTGGGCGCCGACGTGGCGGACGCCTTGCTGGCGTTTGCCCGGCAGCATCGCGACGTGCTCTGGCCCGGGTACACCCACACCAGGCGCGCGATGCCATCCTCGGTGGGACTCTGGGCCGCAGCCTATGCCGAAGGGCTGCTGGATACCCTCGAATCGCTCCCGGCGCTGTGGACCCGGGTGGACCGTTCGCCGCTGGGCAGCGCCGCGGGATATGGCGTCCCCCTCCCGCTCGATCGCGAGGCGACGGCGCGTGCCCTCGGCTTCGCGGCCGTCGAGCACAACGTGGCCGCGGTCCAGCTCGGCCGGGGCAAGCTGGAGGCGGCGGTCCTCGCCTGGTGCGGGGAGCTCGGACACGACCTGGCGCGGCTCAGCGCCGACGTCATCCTCTTCAGCGCCGCGGAGTATGGCTACCTGCACCTTCCGGCCAGGCTGGCGACCGGGTCCAGCATCATGCCGCACAAGCGGAATCCCGATCTCTTCGAACTCACCCGCGCGCGGGCGGCCTCGGTCCACGGCGATCATGCCGCCGTGGTCCAGGTCGCGTCGCGCCTGACCGGAGGCTATCACCGCGATTTTCAGCTGGTGAAGGAACCGCTCTTCCGCGGGGTGCAGCGCACCCGCGAGATGCTCTCGATGCTCGCCGTGGCCATCCCGACGCTGGGCGTCGACGCGGCGCGGTGTGCCTCGGCCCTGACCGGCGACGCGCTGGCCACCGATGAGGTGATGCACCGGGTCGAGGCGGGGGTGCCGTTCCGGCGCGCCTACCGCGATGTGGCGGCGGAGTTCAAGGCGGGCGCCCGGTTCCCCGCGCCGAGCCGGCGCGACATGCTGGCGCGGCGGCGCTCCACCGGCGGCCTCGGCAACCTCGGGCTGCCGGCGGTCCGGGCGCGGGTTCGGGTGCGGCGCACCTGGGGCAGGGGGGAGCGGAGGCGCTTCGAGAGCGCCCTCCGTCGGCTGGCGGGCGGCGGACCGGGGCCGAAACTGTGAGCGGCGACCGGCGGAAGCGCCACCAGAAGATCCTCGAGCTCATCGGCACGCGGGAGCTGCGCACCCAGGAGGAGGTCGCTGCGGCGCTGGCGGAGGAGGGATGGTCGGTGACGCAGTCGTCGGTGAGTCGCGACATCGCCGCGCTCCGGCTGGTCAAGGTGGACGGGACCTATCGTCGTCCCGTCCTGGTGGCCCGGCCGACAGACGATCCCGACCTCCACCGCATCGCCGCCGCCCTCATCGGCGTCGAGACGGCGGGCGACGCCCTCCTCGTGCTGCACACCCCGCCCGGTGAGGCGAGCCCCGTGGGGGCCGCGCTCGACCGTCTCGCCTGGGCCGGCGTGGTCGGGACCATCGCAGGGGACGATACGATTTTCGTGGCCGTGCGTGATGCGGCGGCACAGCGCGCCGTGCTCCGTGAACTCCGGAAGGTCACCGCACTCCGCTGACCCCCTTCGTCTCCACCTTCGAGGACCGCATGGCGCGCACGACCTTCATTGAGCACAAGGGTGTCAGGATCGCCTTCCTGGATTTCGCCCATGTCGAGGCGCCGCCGGAGGCCCTGGCGGCCATCGAGGAAGCCGCTCGCCTCGTGCAGGCCGAGCCCTTTCGCAGCGTGCGCACGCTGACCCACGTGACCGGGAGCCGGTTCAACGGTGAGGTGCTGGAGGCGATCAAGCGGCTGGCCGTGAACAACCGCCCCCACGTGATCGCGGGGGCGGTGGTCGGGCTGTCCGGCCTGCAGAAGGTGGTCTACACCACGGTGATGCGCTTTGCAAAGCGAAGCATCCCGGCCTTCGACAACCTCGACGCAGCCAAGGACTGGCTCGTCGCGCAGTCCTGAGGTCTCGCCGCGTCGGGCCGGTCAGCGGATCACCGGCGCTCCGTAGCGGACGGCGGTGATCTCCGCGAGGATCGCGAGCGCGGTCTCTGCCGGCGACCGTCCACCGAGCGCGAGGCCGATCGGTCCATGCAGGCGGTCGAGCTCGGCCTCCGCCAGGCCGGCCGTGCGCAGTCGTTCGCGCCGGGCCACCTGGGTCTTCCTCGATCCGATCGCCCCCACATACATCGCCGGTGACCGCAGGGCGATCATCAGCGCTGGATCATCGAACTTCGGGTCGTGGGTCAGGACCGCGACGGCGGTGGCGGAGTCGATCCCGGCCTTCGCCAGCGCCTCGTCCGGCCACCCCAGGATCAGCTCGTCGGCGAGGGGAAAGCGGTCGGGCGTCAGGAAGGCCGGGCGCCCGTCGGCGATGATGGTGCGGTAGCCGAGCGCCCGGGCCAGGGGAACCAGCTCGGCGGCGACGTGGACCCCGCCGAAGACCACGAGCCGCGGTGGTCGGGGAAAGACCTCCAGCAGCACCGCGGTGTCGGCGCCGTCGACCTGCAGGCGGGCGGTGCGGGACAGCCCGGACCGGAGGGCATCCATCGCGGCGTGCGCGGCCACCGACTCGTCCGTCGTGGTGGCATCGTCGAAGGTCGTAGTGCGACCGATCGCCGGACCCTCGAGGACCGTCAGCACCACGGTCCCGCCCGGTCCGCGCGCCGCCTCCAGCACCGCGTCAGGCACCGACGGCTCCACCAGCACCTCCAGTGTCCCGCCGCACGCCAGGCCCACCTCCCAGGCACGCGCGTCGGAGATCCCGTACCGGACCAGCGCGGGCGTCCCGCGGGCCATCGCCGCCCGGACCTCCTCGGCCACGGCGACCTCGACGCACCCTCCCGAGACCGACCCCGCCATGCCGCCCTGCGGCGTGACCAGCATGACCGCCCCCGCCGCCTGGGGCGCGGAGCCCCAGACGGCGGCGACGACCGCCCGGCCCACCGGTCCCGCCTCCCGCAGGCGGGCGTAGTCGGCGAGGAGTGGCCGCATCAGCGCGCTAGCGGTTCCGGCCGTACTGCTCGTGGCTGGACACCCAGTCGGAGGAGGAGATCGCGGACGCCAGCGAGATTTCGCCGGCCAGGACCACCCCGGCGATGATCTCCGCCAGCTTGTTGACCTTGTTCTTTCCGCGGCAGCCCAGGATGTCGAGCGATTCGCCCTGGGTGGGCAGCCCGGTCCCGCCGCCGTGGGTCGCGATGATCAGTGACGGGATGGTGATGGAGAGGTACATGTCGCGGGACTTGGTGAGTTCGGCGTAGAGGATCGCCGCGGACGACTCGGCCACGTTCGCCACGTCCTGGCCGGTGGCGATGAAGAGCGCCGTGATCCCGTTGGCCGAATGGGCCCCGTTGTTGTTGGCCCCGCTGATGAAGGCCCCGACGTTGGCGACGCCGTGGTGGTAGACCAGGCTCTCCGGCTCGACCCGCATCTGCTGGATGAGGACATCGCGCGGCACCGTCACCTCGGCCGTCACCCGCTTGCCGCGGGTCCGCATGACGTTGATCTGGGACGCCTTCTTGTCGGTCGCGAAGTTCGACTCGAGGTAGAAGTGGGCGATCCCGGCGTAGTTGTCGAGGATCCAGCTGCAGGCCGCGAAGGTGGCCCGCCCGACCATGTTCTGCCCGGCGGCGTCCCCGGTGCTGTAGTTGAAGCGGAGGAAGACGAACTTGTTGGACTGGTACGGATCGACATACTGCAGCCTGGCGACGCTGGAGGTCGCCTCCGCCTCCTCGCGGATCTTCGGCATCTGCTCGCTCACCCATTTCACGAACTCCCGCCCCGACCGCGCGTCTTCGAAGACGAACACCGGGGCGCGCTGCATCGCGTCGCCCACGACCGTGCAGCGGGCGCCGCCGGACAGGTTGATGACCTTGATGCCCCGGTTGTAGGACGCGACGAGGGTCCCCTCCGAGGTGGCCATCGGGACCAGGAAGTCGCCCTTCGCGTGCTCGCCGTTGATCGTGATCGGCCCGGCGATGCCCATCGGCACCTGGGCCGCGCCGATGAAGTGCTCGCAGTTGCCCTTGGTGAGGTGGGGGTCGAAGGAGTGCTTGCCGATGTGCAGGATCTTGGCGCCGGTCTCCTTCTCGATGAACTCCTGCCGCATCCGGATCGCGGCCTCGGAATAGTCGTCCTCGGCGTCCCGGGGGATGCGCACCAGGGTGTGGGTCCCCTCCTGGATGGAATCTTCCACGTCGAAGCTCAGCTTGCCGAAGCTCTTGGTCTTGACCGACAGGGCGATGGTGTGCTTGCCGGGGCCGACCGGGGGGTGCCTGGCGACGAGGGAGAAGACGGTGCCGACGGGGAAGTCGATGGCGCTTCCCCCGGCAACGGCGTCCGCCGTGACGATCCTCCCTCCGGGCAGGTGGATCGCCACCTGCTCGAGCGGCATCGACGTGCCGTCGATGCTGACCGAGAGCACCGCCGTGATGTCGACGCTGCTGAGGCGGTTCTTGATGCTGAACCGGACGCCCTGCTCCACGTTCGTCAGGCTGCCCAGGGTGTAGAGCTTCTTGAGGAGGAGGGTGGGGATGAACATGCGGACGGATCTCCGGGGTCGGGGCGGGCTGGGGTCGGCGGACACCTTGTATCTATCACGGATGCAACGACTTCGCCAGCAGCCCGGCCGGACAGGCTCCGGGCGTCGCCGGGGGGCCGCGACCCCGGATTACCGCAATGCGGCAATCCGGGGTTGACATTTTGCCGCAGTGCGGTATATTCCGGGCAGTTCTGAGGAGGACACATCGTGCGACTGGTCAAGCGGTACGGCGGCGGAAGCCGAAAACTCTACGACACCGAGGAGAGCCGGTACGTCTCGCTCGACGAGGTGGCGGTCTGGGTCCGGGAAGGCCAGGAGGTGCAGGTGCTGGAGAGCGGGACCGGGGAGGACGTCACGCGGCAGGTGCTCGCGCAGATCATCCTCGAGGGCGAGAAGCAGGGCCGGTCCCTGCTGTCCGTTGACCTCTTTCACGACGTCATCCGGCGCGGGGAATCCGCGCTGCAGGCCCGGGTGGAGCAGTTGCAGGAAGGGGTGGACCGGCTGATGAAGGCCTCCGTGGACCACCTCCCGCCGGTCCGGGACGCGCGCGACGAAATGGAGGCCCTGCGGGAGGGGATTGCCAGCCTGGAGGCGGCATTGCAGGACCTCGAAGCGCCGCGGCCCGCGTCCGGCGGGCGCAGGAAGAAGGGGACAACGACCCGGCGTCGCCGGGCTGAGGGATAGACGGCAGGCAGTCGTATCGACAAACCCACGGACCGCACCGCGGTCTGACACCAGGAGGACGTTATGGCACGCACCAATCGCAACAGCACCGCCCTGATGGTCAAGGACAATGCACAGCACATCTGGCTCGCCGGACTCGGCGCGCTGGCCACGGCCGGTGAGGAAGGCAACCGGGTCTTCGAGGATCTGGTCGAGAAGGGCGCCAAGCTCGAGAAGACCGGTCGGGCCCGCCTGGAGAAGGTGTTGAACAAGGCCCAGGGACGCGCCCGCAGCCTGCGCGGCGACGCGGAAGGCGCCATCGGCCGCGTGTCCGCCCCGATCGACGCCGGTGTCGCGACCGCGCTCAACAAGCTCGGCATCCCGACCCGGAAGGAAATCCTGGCCCTCACCCGTCGTGTCGAGGAGCTGACCCGCACGGTGCAGTCCGCCAAGAAGAAGGCGCCGGCCCGGAAGCGCGCCGCCAAGAAGGCGGCCCGTCCGGCGGCCAGGTAAGGACGCGCGCCATGCCCGCCAAGGCAGGGCGCGGCAGGAAACGCCCCCGGATCGGCCTCGCGCTGGCCGGGGGCGGCCCGGAGGGCGCGGTCTACGAGATCGGCGCCCTCCGCGCGCTGGATGAGGCGCTCGACGGCCTCGATCTGCACCAGCTGGACATCTATGTCGGGGTCAGCGCCGGGGCGTTCATCGCCGCGTCGCTGGCCAACGACCTGACCACGGCGCAGATGGTGCGCGCCCTGGTCAAGCACGAGGCGGGCGAGCACCCCTTCGTGCCCCAGACGTTCTTCACCCCGAATTATCGTGAGTGGGCCAAGCGGAGCCTGATGCTGCCCCGGCTCTTTGCCGACGCCATGCTGGAGTTCCGGCGGGGTCCCGAGGAGCAGACCCTCTTCGAGTCGCTCACCAAGATCTCGCGGGCGCTGCCGGTCGGCCTCTTCGACAACGAGCCGATCCGGCGGTATCTGCAGCGCACCTTCAGCATCAAGGGGCGGAGCGACGATTTCCGGAAGCTGCGCCAGCGGCTGATCGTCGTCGCCACCGACCTGGAGAGCGGCCGCCCGATTCTTTTCGGCTCCAGCGGCTGGGACCACGTCCCGATCTCCACCGCGGTCCAGGCGAGCACCGCCGTGCCGGGATTCTACCCGCCGGTCGCGGTGGAGGGCCGGAACTGCGTAGACGGCATCCTCCTGAAGACGCTGCACGCGTCGGTGGCGCTCAAGGACGGCGTCGACCTGCTCCTGTGCGTGAATCCGCTGGTGCCCGCCGACCTGCGGGAAGCGGTGGACGCGGGGCACCTCAAGGAGGGGGCGCTCATCAAGAAGGGACTCGCCACCGTGCTCAGCCAGACGGTGCGGACCCTCATCAACTCGCGCCTCGAGGTGGGGATGGCGGCGTACCAGACCCGCTTCCCCGACTCCGAGGTGCTGCTCTTCCAGCCGGAACGGAACGAGTTTGACCTCTTCTTCAGCAACATCTTCAGCTTCCGGTCCCGTCGGCGGGTGTGCGAGCTGGCCTATGACGCCACGCGCCGGAACCTGCGCGCACGGCGCAAGACCCTCGCCCCGATGTTGAAGCCGTACGGGATCACCCTGCGGGAGGATGTGCTCGACGAGCCGCGGGATCTCTGGAGGAGCGTGGGATTGGATCAGTTCAGCGAGCGGGATCCCGTGACCAGCCAGTTCTCGACGGCGCTCGATGACCTCGAGGTGGCGGTGACGAGC
The DNA here is from genome assembly GCA_024641745.1 of Gemmatimonadota bacterium. GTDB lineage: Bacteria > Gemmatimonadota > Gemmatimonadetes > Gemmatimonadales > GWC2-71-9 > SPDF01. The sequence goes on from JAHECL010000001.1 coordinate 80,166, forward strand.
GAGATGCCGATCCCGCCGGCGTCAGGCGGGCGGGCGCGGGGGACGGGGCGGTAGCGGGCGGTCGGACAGCCGCCACATGAAGGCGCCCTGCCGTTGCGCCCGCTCCGCTTTCGAGACGCCGCGGTAGCCGCAGGGCGGTCGCCGGAACATCCGCGCCAGCGTCAGCAGCGGCCACCCGAACGGCAGGTAGAACCCGATCAGGTCCCAGTCCCGGAGGATCCGGTGCAGGGCGTTCCGGGCAGGCGGTCGACCGGTGTCCCGCGCCCGGCGCACGAATGAAATCGGCCATCCCGTCGGCAGCACCCACCGCAGCTTGCCCCACCCCGCCTTCAGCGCCTCCCAGAGATGCCCCGCATCGTACGGGCGCCTGCCGTGTGTGCTGACCAGGTCGTCGAGCTGGACCTGCATCTCCTGCCGGACACGTTCCGCCGTGCGCTGGAGGGTGGGGCGGTCCGGTTCTGCGAGGTTGGTGAGGCCCGCCTGGGTCAGGTACGCCCCGACGTCGATCGGCTCCCCCAGCACGAAGATCGTCCGGGCCGGGAAGGCGAGGTACCAGATCCACGGGAAGATGATGGCCAGGATGCCCGCAGGGAGCGGGAGGAACGGCACCCCGAAGAACCGCTGCATCAGCCGGTCGAGCGGCGGGAACACATATCCGAAGGGATTGATCCACTCTGCGTTGATCATGTAGACCGGGACCACCGGCGTCCGGTGGCGCGCGCAGAGCAGGACGAAGCTGGTGCTGAAGCGCTGCAGCTGATACCGGCGGTTGAACCCCTTCCCGATGCCCGGCACGCCTTCCGGGAAGTACAGGATCCGGTCGCCGCGGGCGAGCAGGCGGTCGAAGTTGTCGAACAGCATGTCCACACCGCCGCCCCGGCGCCAGAAATCGTCCAGCCCGAACGGCCGCATCCACCAGGTATACGAGAGTTCCTTCTCGTAGACCGCGCGCAGCTTCCGCGCCGGGTCATAGCCGTCCTGCCGCCAGAGGGCGGCGTCCAGAATGATCGCGTCATACGGGAAGGCGTTGCCGCTGTGGTTGGCGGCCAGGACGACCGGGCCATCGTCCGGGAGGTTGTCGCGGCCGAAGATGACCGGCCGGAAGTAGTGGTCCAGCATGGGGCCGAGCACGTCGTCCATCATCATCCGGCTGAACGCGGGGTCGAACGGCTCCCAGCTCTCGGGAGGTTCCACCGGCGGATCAGCGGGACGGGGGACGTGCCGGCTCACAGGATCAGCCGCCTTTGCGGACCGCGAGGACCAGGGCGATCACGAAGAACGGCACATACAGCAACCACGCCTGCGGACCCACGAAGCCGAGGATGATGGCGCCGGCCACCAGGGAAAATCCCGCGATGAGCGTTCCGCGCAGCCCCGCGAAGGGGTTCTCGCTGCTTCGCTTCGCGGTCTTCTCCATGACCCGCAGCCCTTCGGTGATGAGGAGCGGCATCTTGACCAGGGCATCCACAAGGTCGGGCGCGCCCCGGAGCCCTTCCTGTGCCAGCCGCACCGGGCTGAACTGCTGGATGAACACCCGGCGGACGTGCCGCTTCGACACGTCGGCCACGTCGAACCCCGGCAGGAGGATCTGCCCCACGCCCTCGAAGGTGACCAGCGCCTTCACCATCAGCACCATCTCCACCGGAAAGAACATCCGATACTGGGCGCCGCGGCTCACCGACTCCAGGATGAGCTGCCCGAGGGAGAAGCTGTCGAAATTCGCGTTGCGGCGCCAGCGGCTCGAGACCTCGGCGACGTCGCGCCGGAAGCCGGCCGGATCGCCCCCGCGCCCCGGTTCGGCGGCGGCCGAGAGGTACCGCGCCGCATTCTCGGCGTCTCCCATCACCAGGGCGTAGTAATAGTAGAGCAGGGTGCGCCGCAGTTCGTCGTGCATCCGCCCCACCATCCCGAGGTCGATGAACCCCGCCTTGGGGCCCGGCAGCACGATCAGGTTGCCGGGGTGCAGGTCGGCGTGGAAGAAGCCGTCCTTGTAGATCATCCGGATGATCGCCTCGGCGCCGAGGTCGACCAGCTTCTCGCGGTCTTCCAGCGACATCGCCTGCACCTTGGCCGAGTCCGGCCGCCGGCCGTCGAAGAATTCCATCGTGAGGACGCGTTCGCCGCTGAACTCACGATAGATCTTCGGGAAGACGATGCCTGGCTCATCGACGAAGTTGGCCGCGAAGGTCTCCGCATTGTCGGCTTCCCGCCGCAGGTCCACCTCGCGCAGGGTGTATTCGGAAAACTCCCGGATGATCCGCTTGGGGCCGAACCGGGGGAAGGCGATTTCGAGGACCCAGCCGGCCATCGACAGCAGCCTGGCGTCCCGCCGGAGGATGGCGGGGATGCCCGGCTTGACGGCCTTGATGATGACGGGGTCGCCGTCCCGGGTGGTCGCGCGGTGCACCTGCCCGATGGAGGCGGACCCGAGCGGCACCTCGTCGATGCCCAGGAACATCTCGTCGAGCGGCCGGCCGAGATTTCGGGTGATCAGCTCGCAGAAGACCGGAAAGGGCACCGCCGGCAGCGTGCTCAGGAGGTGCTTGAGCTCCTCGGTGATCGGCTTCGGGAGGATGTCTTCCCGGAGGCTGAGGATCTGTCCGAGCTTGATGTAGGTGGGGCCCAGGCGCTCGAGCCGCCGGCGGAGCTGCACGGGGAAGGGGAGGTCGCGCAGGCTCCGGTCGAGGAAGGGCCGGGTGAAGAAGTTGAGCAGCCGCTCCAGCGCGTACCCGAGGCCGCGTCCCCGGAGGGTGCCACGCCGCCCCTCCACGTCGACCGCGAGCGCGCCGAACACCAGCCCGAAGAGGTGGCGCTGGGTCGTCAGGAACCGCCGGAAGAGGCTCTGCCGTGGCAGGGCCTGGTACACCTCGAAGGTGACGGCGGCGTCTGGGGCGTCCGCGACGGTGGATGGCGGCATCAGGGTCTAATAACCCGCTTCACGAGGGAGAGGTCAAGAGGCGGGCGGCTCCGGCAGTTCACGGGCATAGGCCGGGAAGCGGAATCGCATTTCGGGTCCCAGGATGCCGCCGTGGCCGAGCGCGGCGACCGAGCCGGGGGAGAGCCGCTCCCCGGCCATGATCCGCGGGAGGAGGAGGTCGGCGGCGGTCGCAAGTCCGAAGGCGCCGCAGCGCGGGAGGCCGAGGAGCTGGGTGTCGCCAAGGCGCGCCAGCCAGAGCATCGACCCGGGGTGTGCCGGCACGCCGCGGCGGAAGAGCTCGCCGCCCAGCGACTGCAGCGCGGTGAAGAACGGGGCGAGGGGATCCCCCGCGGAAACGCCGCCGATCAGGAGGACCCCTGCCCGCCGTCGCACCGCGAGTTCCTCCAGCGCCTCGCGGGCGAGTGCCGCGGCGTCGTCCGGGGAGGGGGCGTCCGTCGCCCTGACCCCGAGGAAGCTCCCGCCCAGCGATTCGGCGCGCAGGCGCGACGCGACCTCGAACCGCTCCAGGGCCTCGGGAGCAAGCGCCTCGGTCGCGACGGCGGCGACACCCAGGCCGGCGTAGGGTCGCACCGCCACCAGGGGGGCGTGGGCCGTCGCCTGCCGGGCGCCCTCGGCCACCGCCGCCTCGGCCACCACGTGGGGGGCGACCTTGATGCAGGCGACGACCTCCCCTTCCTCCACCGGCTGGTGGTTCCAGCGGGTGAAGAGTTCCAGCGGATCGATGGCGTTGACCGCGTCGATGCCGGGAAGGGAGAGGGCGAGCACCCCGCGACCGCCGGCGACCAGGTCGACCCGGCCCTGCGTGCCGGCTCGGACGTGGGTGCCGGGCCCCGCGGCGGCGGCGGCGAGCCGGTGCGCGGCATCGGCCTCGTGCAGTTCGTGCCGGCCGACCCAGGCAAGCCGCACCGGCTCCGGCAGCGCACCGCCGGCCGCCGCGTCGCGCAGCATCCCGGCCTCGACCGCGTCGAGCCGGTGCCCCTTCGGGAGGCGTCGGTCGGCGAGGGTGACCCCGCCGAGGAGGACGGCGCCCGGCAGCGTGTCCGGCGGGATGGAGAGCAGGCCGGCGGCGTCGAGCCGGTAGGCGCCGCTGGGTGGCGCCGCGGCGAGCGTCGTGGCGACGTTGGCCCAGAACCGTTCGGTGAACTGCCGCAGCGTCTCCTCGACCATCCCGCGGCCGAATCCCGCGAGCATGCCGTGGACGGCGGTCACCGAACTCCATTCGAGCCGGGTGCGGTCGGCGTCGATCAACTCGAGACGCACCAGCGTCTCGACATCCAGCGTCGAACCGGGGGCGGTGCCGGTGGCCCGCAGGCGGAGGCGCTCGGGGTGATGCAGGTCGTGCAGCTCCGCCTCCAGCACGACGTGCACCCGGACCAGTCCGGAGCCGACGCTGCACTTCACCGAGTACCGTCCCGGCCCCCGGACAGTGAAGGACTCCGCCCCCGGCGTGCAGGCCGCCATCGTTTCCCCGTCCTGCAGGTGCCGCCAGACTGCCTCTCGCGGGGAGGTGAGTTCGGGGGATCCGCCAAATTCGAAGATCATGAGCCGGGGCGATCCAGGTCGGCGAGGTCCACCGGCGTGTCCACGTCGGGGTTGGCGCCGTCGACGTCGACGTGGACGACCAGATCGCGCGCGGCGGCGAGCGCCGCCCCGAGCCCCCGGTCGCCGTCGAGTCGCTGGGCCAGACCCCAGGCGTCCCGGTCGAGCAGCACGGGATGGCCCGGCTCCAGGGGGGCCGCCGTGTAGCGGGGCCTGACCACCGCGCCACCCCCGAGCTGCCAGGCACGGATCACTTCTTCGGCGGCGTCCACCGGGACCGCAGGCTGGTCGGCGAGGAAGAGCAACACGCCGTCCGGCTGGGGAGAAAGACCCGCGAGCGACGCCAGGCCGAGCCGGAGGGAGTGGGACAGCCCGAGCTCGGGTTGCCGGTTCGGTACCACGCGCAGCCCCGCCTGCCGGCACAGCCCATCCACGCCATCATCGCCCGCCCGTACCACCGCCGCCGTCCCGGCGAGGAGGCCGCGCTCGCGGAGCGCCGCGATCGTGTCGATCGCGTGGCTGACCAGGGGACGGCCGCGCCAGCGGGCCAGCAGCTTGTGGCTGCCGAACCGGGTGCCGGATCCGGCGGCGAGGAGGAGCGCATGCGGGAGCATGGCGGGAAGGATACCCCGAACCCGCGCCATTCGGCGCGGGTCCTACCGGAGGATCAGGTAGGTGATCGCGGCGATGGCCGCGCTCATCGGGATGGTGAGGACCCAGGCCCAGACGATGGTGCCCGCCACTCCCCAGCGCACCGCGCTCAGCCGGCTGGCCGAGCCGACGCCGACGATCGCGCCGGTGATGGTATGGGTGGTACTGACGGGGATGCCCATCGACGAGGCGATCATGACGGAGATGCCGCCCGCGGTCTCGGCACAGAAACCGCCGAAGGGGCGGAGCTTGGTGATGCGGGTGCCCATCGTCTTGACGATCCGCCACCCGCCCATCGCCGTGCCGAGCGCAATCGCCGAATACGCGGCCATCTCGACCCAGAGCGGGATGGTGTCGGCGTTGGGGACGTACAGGATGTGGAGCAGCCCGGTCTGTTCCATGAAGAGCGCCTGGGTGGCCACCAGCAGTCCGACGATGATGCCCATCGTCTTCTGCGCGTCGTTGGCGCCGTGGCTCAGGGAGTAGAGCGCCGCCGACACGAGCTGCAATCGCCTGAACAGCTTGTCCATCGGGCCGGGACTTTGGCCACGAAGGGCCCATGACAGGATCACCGTCAGCCCGAGTCCCAGCGCCATGCCGAGCATCGGGGAGATCACGATGAAGAGGATCGGCTTGATCCAGCCGCTGACGATGAGCGCGCCGGCGCCGGCCTTGGCGACCGCGGCGCCGCCGTATCCCCCGAGCAGGGCGTGGCTCGAGGAGCTGGGGAGACCGAGCCACCAGGTGATGAGGTTCCAGACGATGGCGCCGATGAGGGCGGCCAGCACGACGTTGGGGCCCACCGCAGACGGATCGATCAGCCCCTTGCCGATCGTCTTCGCCACGGCCGTGCCGACGATGAAGGCCGCGGCGAAATTGAAGAACGCCGCCCAGACGACCGCCACCCCGGGCGTGAGCACCCGGGTCGAGACCACCGTGGCGATGGAATTCGCGCTGTCGTGGAAGCCGTTGATGAAGTCGAAGACCAGCGCCACGCCGATGATGGCGATGACAAACCCGACCGATGGCTCCATGATCAGGCGTGCTTGATGAAGATCGACTCGAGCACGTTGGCGACATCCTCGGCGTAGTCGAGGGTCTTCTCCAGCGTGTCGTAGATCTCCTTCCAGCGGATCACGAGGAGGGGGTCCGGATGGCCCTTGAACATTTCACCGAGCCAGTAGTGGTAGATCGCGTCGCCGTCTTCCTCCATGCCCTTCACGGCGATGCAGGCCTCGAGGACCTCGTTGTTCTTCGACTTGTCGAGGTGCTTCACGGCAGTCAGCAGCTGCTCGGTGGCCCCAACGATCGTCTCGGCCAGCAGGACCGCCCCCTTCGGGGCGTCGCCGGCGTGGAACACCTGCACCTTGCGGGCGCAGCCGTCCATCAGGTCCATCACGTCGTCGAGACGGGAGGCCAGGGTGTGGATGTCTTCGCGGTCGAGGGGGGTGATGAAGGAGCGGTCGAGGCGGGTCACGACTTCATGAGTGATCAGGTCGGCCTCGTGCTCCAGCCGCTTGATCGATTCGACGATGGGAAGCCGCCGATCCATTTCCGTGCCCAGCAGGACCTTCAGTTGCTTGGCGGCTTCGACGTTGAGGGTGGCGACCTTGGTGAAGAGGTCGAAGAACCGTTCGTCCCGCGGCAGGAGGCGCATCGCATTATCCCGGTGAGGTTCACCTGACGAACTGCCCGGCGGGAAGATACGCTGACCGGGTTCCCGCGCAAGCAGGAAGGGAAGGGCGGAGGTCGGGTTTGGCGTTGTAAGGCTAGTCGCCCAAAAGGGTTAGCAATTCGGCCGGTGTTTCGAGCCAGTGGGATGGTTCTGCGGCGGCGAGGTCCGAGCGGCTGAACGGACCCCAGAGCACGGCGCCGGTCCGGACCCCGGCGCCGCGCCCGGCGTGCATGTCGTGCAGGCTGTCCCCCACGTAGATGGTGGTGGCGGGATCGGCGCCGAGCTGGGCGACGGCGAGATCGACCGGTTCGCGATGGGGCTTGGGATTGGTCACGTCGTCGGCGCCGACCACCACATCCATCGCATCTTCGAGCCCCACGAGGCGAAGCCCGCGGAAGGCGCCGATCCGGTTCTTGCTGGTCACCAGGCCGGTCCGGCAGCCGGCCGCGCGGACGGCGCGTACCATCTCGACCGTGCCCGGATAGGCCGTCACCCGGCTGTCGTGATGGAAGATGTTGTATTCCCGGTAGGTGGCGATCAGCGCGTCCATCTGCTCCTCGTCGTGGGCCCACTCGGCAAACTGGACCCGCAGGGGCGTGCCGATCCCGTCCAGCCATTCCTGGTCGGTCTTCGGCGGAATGCCGTGCACCGCGAGGGTGTGGTGGTAGGAGTCGATGATGAGTCGGATCGAGTCGATCAGGGTCCCGTCGAGGTCGAACAGGACAGTCTTGAGGGATGGCATGGGGCACAAAATAGTGGATACGCACGAGGGGCGCACCGCGAGATGCGGTGCGCCCCTCGTCGTCGCCTGAGGCGCCCCCGTCTGCCTCAGGGAGCGCGCGTGGCCATGACCCACATGCTGACGGAGGAGTCGGCGTCTGCCGTCGCATAGTGGGCGACCGACGGACCCGCCAGGTTGCCGTCCGTCAGGCGCATCGACCCCGTGACCTCCACCGCCATTCCCGCGCGAAGGACACTCTCGTACGGCCCGACGCTGGTCAGGATGCTGTCGCCCGATACGGTGATCGTCATCGGCAGGGGATTCCTGCCCGGCAGGTTCATCGTCCACCCCGCCGGGTCCGCGGAGCCGACAATGGTGAACTGCACAATGACGCTGTCGGTGCCCGCCAGGGTGGCAGTGGTATTCCACGTCCCGGCCAGGTCGGCGAGGTTGATCGCAGGCGCGGCGGCGGCGTCCGCCACCGGCGGGGCGTCCGATTTTGCGCACGCGAGGGAAAGCAGGGCACCAAGGGCCAGGGCTAGTCGACGCATTCCATCCTCCAGGGAGACTGAGGGGATTCCCGCTGCGGCACACCGGATCGCTGCCTAACCTACCCGGCGATCGGATGACGGCAACCCGGCCCCGATCAGGCGCTGCCAGCCAGGTGCTGCGCCAGCCACTGCTTCGCGAGCCGGGCCACCTCCTCGAGGGAAGCGGGCAATCCGGGGTGGGCAATGGTCGACATGGATCCTCCCCGCGGCCGCCTCCCCTTCAGGCGACCGGTCCCGCCATCGAAGTCGAATGGCGGGCGGCGTCCAGCAGGTGCTGGACCTCGTCGTCGGTGGTCTGACCGAAGTCCTCGTACCACTGACCGACCCCGCCGAACTGCCGCGGGGTCAGGACGGCGACGCATTCGTCCGCCCGGCGGCTCATGGCCCGCGCCGCTTCCTCCGAGGCCACCGGGACCGCGACGATGACCCTGCGTGGGCGCTGCGCCCGGACGCCGGCGACCGCGGCGGCCATGGTCGCACCGGTGGCCAGGCCGTCGTCGATCAGCAGCACCGTCCGGTTGCGGAGGTCGGGGGCGGGGGTGTCGCCGCGATAGAGACGCTCCCGTCGCGACAGTTCCGCCAGTTCCGCGCGGGTCACGCGTTCCACGACGGTCGGCGTGATGCCGAGCGGCTGGATCACCTCGTCGTTCAGCACCCGGACGCCGCCCTCGGCGATGGCGCCCATGGCGAGTTCCTCGCGACCCGGCACCCCCAGCTTGCGCACCAGGAACACATCGAGAGGCGCCCCGAGCGCCCGGGCGACTTCCCAGGCCACCGGGACTCCTCCGCGTGGCAGGGCGAGCACCTGCACCGAGGGATCCCCGCCCCAGCTGCCCAGGCGGTGCGCCAACTGCCTTCCCGCCTCACGGCGGTTCCGAAAGCGTGTCAGCATCGGCCCTCCTCCTTCCACGCGGCGTTGGCGGTCTCACACCATGAGCGGCCCCGGGGTCGAAATCCGCTCCAGGACTTCCTCCACCAGTTTCGGGTCATCGGGGCCGACCTGCCGTGCAAGGTCCGCCTGGGTCACGATGCCGACCACGCCGTCGTTCCGGTCGAGGACCGGAAGCCGCCGGACCTTGTACCGCTCCATCAGGCGGGCGATTTCACCCAGGCTGGCATCGATGCCGACGGTCACCAGCGGGTCGCGCGTCATGTGGTCCCGGACCTGGCAGTCCACCAGGTGGTCCTCGGCGAGGCAGCGGATGACGATATCCCGATCGGTGAGCACGCCCCGGAGCCGGCGGTGCGTGGCATCATCGACCACCGGCAGCATTCCGACGTCGAGAGTGCGCATCAGGCGGGCGGCATGAGAGATGGTATCGTCGACGTTGACCACGGTCGGGTTGGTCGTCATGAGTTCGAGGGCGTTCATGGAAGTCCTCCTGCGGTTGCGGCGCTTCCGGGAGCCGCCGTGCCCGGGCGGGATTCGACCCGGTGCCCTCACCATGCCACCGCGGTACCGAAGGGAGGGGGAAGCTGGGATGAGGTTCTCTTAAGAGAGGGAGCCGGTCCTGGCGGGCTGGATGCCGCGGCCCAGGGGCTTCGCCTGCGGGAGACAGAGCTCGGCGATGCACTGGCCCAGGCAGGGGGCAGCATGGGATCAGGAGTCGCCTCGGAGGCGGCGCGCCGGTGCCTCATCGAGGTGCTCGCGTTCGAATGGACGCGCGGAAGGGCGCACCGCGGCATCCGGCGCGCCCTCCTCGCATCGGCCAGCGTAGCGGAAGGCTCTTACGGCGCCCTGGTCGCGGTGATCCAGAGGTTCAGGACGGAGTCCGGCCCGGTCGTGGCGTAGTGCGCGACCGACGGGCCGACGAGGGCGCCGTCAACGAGGCGCATCGAACCGTTCACCGACACCTCTACCCCTGGGCGCAGGGCGCTCTCATACGGCTCGGACTGGATGAGGATGCTGTCGCCCGAGACGCCCACCGACATCGCCACCGGCTGCTCCCGTCCCGAGAATGTCATGCTCCAGTTCATCGGATCGGCCGAAGCCGTCATGGTGAACGTGACGAGGACGCTGTCGCTGCCGACGGCTGTGGTGACGGCGGTCCATTGACCGGCCAGGTCGGTGAGGTTGATGGTGGGCGCCGCGGACGCGTCGGCCACCGGGGGAGCATCCTGCTTGGCGCAGGCGGCCACGAGGAGAGTGCTGAGCGCGAGAGCCGGGACGACGCAACGCATCTTCGACCTCCAGACGAGGGGGGATGGCTGCCCAGGGGCCGTGTGCACCTGTGCGAGCGCCAAGTTACCCACCGCCCCACACCGCGCAAGCGGTGCCGGAGCGGCGCCCCGCGGCGGGCCAGTCTGGCGGAACGCCCGCCGGAAGCGTCTATTGGACTCCCAAAGGAGACTCCCTCATGTCCCAGCATCCTCGCTTCGCGAAGTCGGCGCTGATCTTCCCTGCGCTGCTCTTCACTCTTTCCCTCCCGGTGGCCGCCCAGACACCTGAGTTCCATCCCTCTCCGGATTCGGTGCTGAAACGGATGCCGTTCTCCGAGGCGGTCCGGGTGGGAAACATGCTGTACCTCTCGGGGCAGATCGGCAGTCTCCCCGGCACGCTGACGCTTGCGCCCGGGGGGATCGGACCGGAGACCCGGCAGACCTTCCAGAACATCGCCGCCATCCTGGAGCGGCACGGCGCCTCGCTCAAGGACGTGGTGAAGTGCACGGTCTTCCTGGCGGATATCGGGGAGTGGGGAGCCTTCAACAGCGTCTACCGGGAAGTATTCGCCGCCCCATACCCTGCACGGAGTGCGCTGGGGGGGGTGGAGCTGGTGTTCGGTGCGCGCGAGGAGGTCGAATGCATGGCCGTGGTGCCCTCTCCGCCCGAGTAGCGCCGAGGGGCGGATGAGCGCTGTTGCGTCGCCTCCAGGATGCACCTAGCTTTCGCGCACGGGGCCGGACGACTTCCCGCTTCCCCCGTGGAGCCCTCACCATGACAAGCTTGAATCGCGCCGTGCTGAACTGCGGCACCCTGCTGCTCGCCCTCGCGGCCTGCCAGTCACCCGAGCGCGCGCCCGCGGCCGCCGGCGGCATCGACCGCACGGTCCTCCCGATCGTCGCCCCGACCTACCCGCCCGTCACCGCGCTCGATGCGCGCACGGTCACCGCGCCCCCCGGCTTCGAGGTCACCGCGCCGGAGGGGGCGCCCAACGTGGTGATCGTCCTGATCGACGACATGGGTTTCGGCATGTCGAGCGCGTTTGGCGGCGGCATCCCGATGCCGGCCCTCGACAGCCTGGCCGGAGAAGGGCTCCGGTACAACGCCTTCCACACGACCGCACTCTGCTCGCCGACGCGCGTGGCGCTCCTCACAGGGCGAAACCACCACTCGAACAATGCCGGCGCGATCATGGAACTCGCGACCGCCTTTCCCGGCAATACCGGCATTCGGCCGCTCAGCATCACCCCGGTCGCGGAAATTCTCCGGCAGAACGGGTACAGCACGGCGGCCTTCGGGAAATACCACGAGACCCCGCCGTGGGAGGTGAGCGTCTCCGGGTCGTTCGATCGGTGGCCCACGCGCTCGGGGTTCGACAAGTTCTACGGCTTCATCGGCGGCGAGACCAACCAGTGGTCACCGCTCCTCTGGGATGGGACGACGATGGTCGAGCCGTCCCGGGACCCGAACTATCACTTCACGGTGGACATGACGGACCAGGCCATCGGGTGGATGCAGGCCCAGCACGCGATGACCCCGGCAAAGCCGTTCTTCGTCTATTTCGCCACGGGAGCGACGCACGCGCCGCACCATGTGCCCAAGGAGTGGATCGCCAAGTTCAAGGGGAAGTTCGACGGCGGGTGGGACAAGTACCGCGAAGAGACGCTCGCCCGCCAGATCAAGCTCGGCGTGGTGCCCCCGGGGACGCCACTCGCTCCGAAGCCGGACGCGATCAAGGACTGGGACACGCTCACGCCGGACGAGCGGAGGCTGTTTGCGCATCAGATGGAGGTCTTCGCCGCCTTCGGGGCGCAGACCGACTACGAAATCGGCCGCCTCCTCGGGTCCCTCAGGACGATGGGCGTGGCCGACAACACGCTCGTCCTCTACCTGGTCGGGGACAACGGCACGAGTGCCGAGGGCGGGATGAACGGCATGTTCAACGAGATGACGTACTTCAACGGCGTGAACGAAACCGTGGCCGACCAGTTGAAGCGCATCGATGAGCTCGGCGGGCCCAACACCTTCCCCCACTTTTCCGCGGGCTGGGCGGTGGCGGGCGACACGCCCTTCGAGTGGACCAAGCAGGTGGCGGGCAGCTTCGGCGGCACCCGGAATCCGCTCGTCATTTCCTGGCCGGCGCGAATCAAGGACCGCGGTGGCCTGCGGAGCCAGTTCGAGCACGTCACGGACGTGACACCCACGATCCTGGAGGCGACGCGGATTCCGGCGCCGAAGACGGTGAACGGCGTCGCGCAGCAGCCGATGGAAGGGGTGAGCATGGTCTACACCTTCGACAGCGCCGGGGCCAAGACCCGGCACCCGGTGCAGTACTTCGAGATCGCCGGGAATCGCGGCATCTACAGCGACGGCTGGCTGGCGGGCACGGTCCACCGGGCGCCCTGGGACTTCGTCCCGCGCCAGCCGCTCGACCAGGACGTCTGGGAGCTCTACAACACGACGGTGGACTTCAGCCTGGCGAATGACCTTGCGGCGAGCGAGCCCGAGCGGCTCAAGCAGATGCAGGCGCTGTTCATGTCCGAAGCGGCCAAGTACAATGTCCTGCCGATCGACGACCGGAGCATCGAGCGCTTCGACGCGGCGCAGGCCGGCCGGCCGGACCTCATGGGCGGGCGCACCACGCTGACGGTGTATCCCGGCATGCACGGCATGATGGAGAACGCCTTCATCAACGTGAAGAATCGTTCGAACGAGATGGTCGCCGAACTCGTCGTCCCACCCGCGGGCGCCAATGGCGTGATCCTCGCCCAGGGCGGGCGCTTCGGGGGCTGGACGCTCTATGTGAAGGGCAACCGGCCGATGTTCGCCTACAATTGGCTCGGCCTCGAGCTCTTCACCGTGCGCGGGTCGGCGCCGCTGCCCGCAGGCAAGGTGACCCTGCGGTACGTCTTCTCGTACGACGGCGGCGCGCCCGGGTCGGGCGGCGTCGAGAGCATCTACATCAACGGGACGAAGGTGGCGGAGGGACGGATCGGGAAGACACATGCGAACATGTTTTCGCTGGATGACGCCGCGGACGTTGGCATGGATGAGGGCACCCCGGTCACGACCGACTATCCGCAGTGGGGCAATGGATTCACGGGAACGATTGAGCGCGTGACCATCACGACGAACGAACTGAAACTGACTCCTGGCGCGCGGGACTCGCTGGACGATCGGGACGCCGCCATCCAGGAAAGCATCGAGTAGGGGGGCTCAGCGCTCCGCCAGTTCGGCCCAGCGCACGTTGCTGAGCCGCTCGTCCAGCGTGAGGTAGAATCGCGTCCCGTCGGAGGTGAGGGTCGGTCCGTTCACCCGGCCCATCGCGTCCTGGAGGTCCACCAGCCGCCGCGGCTTCCCGCCCGGGAGCGGCATCGCCCAGATGCCGCCGCGGCCCGACCCCTCGTGTCCCAGAAACCAGAGGTCGCTGCTTCCGTCGTCCCACGCGAGGAAGGTGGCGATCGGGTCGTCGCTTGCCGGCCGGGGTGCGTAGAGCACCCGTGAGGCCCCCGAGTCGGCGGGGATCAGGTGGATGGCGCCGTCGGCCGTGAGATAGGCGATGGTGCTCCCATCCGGCGACCAGATGGGGAGCTGGGCGCCCGCCAGCCTCCACGCCGCCGGCCCCCATGTCCCTTCCTCATCCCGCCGAACCACGAAGATCGATCCCGGTTCGCTCCCATGCTCCCAGGCGGCGATGGCGTTACCCGACGGCGACCAGCGGGGCACCCCCTGGTCCCCGGGCGCCGCCACCGCCTCCCCGGCGTCGCCGCTGCGGAGATCCCTGATGTACAGGCGGCGCTGGCCCCCCGTCCACAACTGATAGGCGACCTGCTGGTTGTCCGGCGACAGGTCGCCGCCGTATTCCGGTCTTGCATCGTCGGTGAGGCGCTCGGCCGGCCCTCCGGCCGTCGGCATCCGGAAGATGTCGGCGTTGCCCCGGACGTCGCTGTCGTAGACCAGCCACTGGCCATCACGCGAGACGTGCAGCACCTCGACGATCTGGTTGCCGGATGTCACCCGAACCGCATCGCCGGGCGTCGACACCCTGGTCCGGTCGATCGGAATCGCCCAGACGTTCGCCCGGCGCGAGTAGACGGAGTAGGCGAGCCGGTCCCCGGCCAGGCTGATCGTCTCCGCCCGGAGTCCCATCCGCCGGTAGGCGCCGTCGGCGCTCCCGTCGGACTTGATCCCGACCGCATAGACCTCCCCCCAGACGCCGTCGAGGTTGGAGAGCATCCAGAGCACCCGTCCGTCGGGCGACCAGGCCGGGCTCAGGAAGGCGTGCTCGCGGTCCGTCAGGGGGATCGCATCGCCGCCGGCGGCGGGGAAGAGGACGAGGGCGCTCGGCGCCTGGTTGCCGAAGAGCGTACCCGGCACGAAGGCGATCCAGTTCCCCGAGACGCAGGCGATCCACCGTCCGTCGGGCGACCAGGTGCAGGAGTGGAGCTGTTCTCCCCGTCCCACGAAGCGCGCGCCCGGTCCCTCGAGCGGTCGGACGATCAGGGAGTCGTTTCGCACGACGGCGATCGAGTCGCCATTGGGTGACCACGAGGCCGAGCGCACCATCGCCTCGCCCACGCCGCCCGAGGCGACCAGGCGGGGGATGCCGCCGACCGCCGCCGCGACATAGGCGTTGTTGCGGGAGAGAAAGACGATCTGGTCGTTGTCCGGCGACCAGCGCGGCAGGATTTCGACCGAGCTGGAGTCGCCGCTGAGCGGCCACGGAGCGCCACCGGCGATCCGGTGGATGTAGATCCGCATCCGCTGCGCGTTGCCCTTCGCGTACGCCACGAGCCGGCCGTTCGGGGCGATCGAGGGCTCGATCTGGAGCCCCTCGTCCGCGGTGACCGGGCTGGACTGGCCGATCGTCGGGAATGCGGCGGGCCGGGAGAGCCACCAGGCGGCGGCGACGAGCGCGGAGAGGACGCCGAGCGCCGCGCCTCGGAGCCACCGGCGGCGGCCCGTATCGCCGCGACGGCGCAGCTGCGGGGAGCCCGATGTTGGTGCCGCAGGGACCGGGGTGACGTCGGCGGCCCCGGGCTCGGCGCCGGTGTCTCGCGTCGCTCCCTGCCTGGTCCGGGGCGGGGCGGGGTCGCCCGGCCCTCGCATGCTGTCGGCAAGCGCCATCGTTTCCGGCGCCGGCTCGGCGTCGAACTCTCGGGCCAGTCGGAGCCGGTATTCCTCGAAGGCGGCGAGCGCGCCCGCGCGGTCTCCCATCGCCTGGTGGATCTCCATCAGGCGCCGCACCGCCGTCTCGTCGTCGGGGTGAATGTCGAGCACCCGCCTCGCCACGCTCCGCGCCCCCTGCAGGTCTCCCGCCGCTTCCAGCACGATCAGCCGTTCGAGGCCCGCCCGCGCCACGTCGATCCGGAGGCGCGCCCGCTCCGAGTCCAGCCAGCGCTGGAAGCCGTCGCTGTCGGGCGGGTAGAGCCCCGGCAGCAGCTCACCGCGGTAGGCCTCGAGTGCGTCTCCGGGGAGCCCCGCCTTGAGCGCCTCGGTCAGTTGCCCGAGGTCGGTCTCGACCAGCGCCGGGTCGATGGAGACCTCCTCGTCGCCACGGGTCCGGAGCACCTGGTCGCCCAGCGCCTGCCGCAGCACGTAGAGCGCGTTTCGAAGCGAGGTCCGGGCGTGGGAGGCGTCGAGTTCCGGCCAGAAGAGGCCGAGGAGGGTGTCCCGCCGGTGCCAGGTGCCGGGCACCGGGCAAACGAGATAGGCGAAGAGTGCCAGCCGCTTCGGCTGGCGCAGGAGCTGGTTGAGCGGGGCCCCGTCCGGGCCGCGTAAACCGATCTCACCAAGGAGGTTGAACCGAATCATTCGGGGCCTGGATCGGGGACGGGGAGTGCCGGGGATTCCTCCGGACGAAGTATGCAGCAGCCGGAGGCGGGGGCAAGGCC